>JBNKIW010000026.1:0-45000 GCA_050290865.1 Rhodomicrobiaceae bacterium
ACCGCATGCTTCAAACATCTGGCTGGATCCACAGGAACGACGACCGGGTTCCTGCAATGCAGATAAGGCAGTGAACCGTGTTCACGTTCGACGAGGGGCTTGCCCCCTCGTCCGCCGCGTTCCGTGATCAAAACACCGGGAGTTCGGCTTCAACTTGCGTGCGCAGGGTCACAGCTAGCTGGCGGTCGCGCGCTATCTGGTCGTGTATTTACGGCGCGGCGGCGCCGATCCGCAACTCTCCCCCTGGCACCTCGAAGGACGTCACACGAATCATTGCGATGCAAGTTTGATGCCCCCAGGCTGGGACGGCAACTTGCCACATGCAAATTTGCGAGTATTAATTGTAATATTCCAATTACCGCATTTACGATAACGTTCGCGGCCATCGGCGAAATCGCGCCGGTAAACGCGGCAGGCTCAGAACGGGGCACTCATCCATCTGAAGGACTCCCTCATGACTGATAGCATCACGCTAGACAACCCGGCGGCAATTGGCGTCGCCGAGCGTTCATCTCGCGGCGCGTTCAATCAGGAGCGCGTGCTGGAGGTGCGGCATTGGACGGACAAGCTGTTCAGTTTCAAGACGACCCGCGCCCCTGCCTTTCGATTTCAGAGCGGCCAGTTCACGATGATCGGTCTTGACGTCGATGGGCGGCCGTTGTTGCGCGCCTACAGCATGACGAGTGCCAGCTACGACGACTTCCTCGAATTCTACAGCATTAAGGTGCCGGACGGCCCGCTCACCTCGCGCTTGCAGCACATCAAGGAGGGCGACATCGTTCTTGTCGGCCGCAAACCCACGGGTACTCTCCAATTCGACAGCCTGGTGCCTGGCAAGCGCTTGTATCTTCTGGCTACGGGTACGGGATTGGCGCCCTTCGCGAGCATCGTCCGAGACCCCGATGTCTACGATCGGTTCGCCACCATTGTGCTCGTTCACGGCTGCCGTCAGGTTGCGGAGTTGGAATTCGGTGCACAGATGGTCACCGCGCTACGCCAATCCGAGTTCCTTGGCGAATCCGTGAGCAAGCAATTGCTCTACTACCCGGCGGTCACGCGTGAGCCCCATTCTCACCATGGCCGCATCACCGGCTTAATTGAAAATGGTCGGCTGTTCGACGATCTCCAGCTGCCGCCGCTGGACCGGGAAAACGACCGTGCGATGTTGTGCGGCAACCCCGGAATGCTCAAGGATCTTCGTGAGATGCTGGTTGCGCGGGGTTTCGCGGAGGGTAGCGGCGGAATTCCCGGTGAGTATGTCATCGAAAAGGCGTTTGTCGAACACTGAATTGCGGTTGGCGTGGAATAGTTTCAGGTCGTGCACCAGACAATAGGTGCCGATGATCATGCCGATAGTTTTGCGAGGCGTAATTCCCCGGCGGCAGAGGGCATGGTAATTGTCTGCCGCCGCCAGCGCGACTTGGCGTCCGCCGAGCGCACGCAACTCAAGCGTATCGAGAAGCGTTCGCGCCTTCCGGATAATCCGCGTCCCAGCGAAGTCCCTGCAAGACCTCGGTGAGCAGGTTCTGTCGCAAATTTTGTGTTCATTTTCAGTCAATCTGCTTACGACATGGCTCCATATTGAATGCAGCCAGCTGGATTTAGTTTCTGACCATGATCGGGTGCCGTCGCGGGGTTGGTAGGAAATTGGAAGTTGCGTAGTCTCCGGGTTCTCAACCCAAAATGATTCCGGCGTCGAAACGCCGGTGGAGACCACGCATGACGAGCAATATCATGCAGTTTGCAGACAAGCAGCCCGAAGCAACCGCCACTGCCCAACTTTTTGAGGACTGGTTCGATCCGATTGAGGCGGCCGTCCGTGCCCAGGTGCACGAGTTTATCCAAGGGATGATCGAGGCGGAACTTGACGAAGCCTTGTCGCGGACACGCTACGTCCGGCGCGCCAAGTTCAGGGCAGCTTCGGCAATCGAAACCACCGGCGGCGAGGACGGCTCTGCCAAGCCGCCCAGTCGCGGCCATCGTCATGGTCACCGCTCGCGATCGCTGATGGGAACCTTCGGTGAGGTCATTCTCGGTGGCTGATCCGCGGATCGAGGGTCATCCCCGCTCGGTGCAACTTGGTTTGCGTGCTCGGGGTGAGCCCGCCGGGGTCGTCACCGGCCAATGCGCCGTCGGGCAAGGCCCGCATGCCGTAGCCGATTCGCGGATCGTTGCACCCCGCACCGACCATTTGTACCGCATCCGGCCTATCGAGTCAGCTGCAGGCGAACGCGGCATCACGGTGGGTGATCCGAGACCGAATTTCGCCCGCGGGGGACGGCGCTCGGCCTATCAAACCGCCGGTCACTATGGCGTTGTGCCCTGGGAAGTGGCCAGCGGAGCCATAACGGCGTCGGGTCAATCGGATAACGGACGGTGGAGTGTTGCCGATCCGCGCCTGGCGTCTGGCGCCTCATTGCCTAGTGCCGGTGACCGCTTGATCACTGTGATCCGCGCACTGGACGGCACCTGGCACCGCCCCTTCACGACGCTTGAGCTCGCCGCGCTGCAGAGCCTCGTCGATCCGGAGGAAGCCCTCGAACTCGACGGCCTCTCCGACCAGGCGTGGCGCGAGCGGATCGGCAACGCCGTCCCGCCCGCGGCCGCCGAAGCCATCGCATCCGTGATGGGACGCACGTTGCTGCTGGCGTGGGCCGGCGAGAGCTTCATGCTGTCGAACGAGCCGATATGGGTGCGGCCGATGGCAGTGGCGGCGGCGGTCAATCTTCGTTCTGCGACTTCCCAAGATGGCTGATTCTGGGTACACAATTTCCTGCATCAATATGCAGCGACCTGCATCCGGTATTGCCTGGGGGTATTCTGTGTTCAGTCAATGACAAAATCCATTATAATACAAATGCATTATGCCATGATTTATGACTCCGACCATCCGCACCATTTTTGTTTGCGCGATGCCGCCCACCAACCCGTCGCGCGGGTGCCGGTTCGAGGATGCTTCTATCTCCTGTACCATCTTTACTTGCGTTCTTCGCTTGATCAAGCGCGACCAGATCGGCAGCGCGAAAGTGCGCCCACCGCAGTCTTCAACTTAGGCCGTATCGTTTCAACGCGCCGGATAGCTCTGCTGCCAACGCCGCCACGGCCTTGCGCAGGTTTTCGCGGGCGCCGCCGGTGAGTTCCTCGATGAATGCGAATTCATAGCCGCGGATACCGAGAAGCCATGCCTCCGGTGCCCGGCCGCAATAGTGCTGAGCGAGGGCCAGGATAACTTCCGGTCTCACTTCGTGGCTCGAAAAGGCGATGTCGCGCGCGGGTTCGAGGCGTTGAATTTCGAACGGCTCCGCGCCGGTCCTGGCGGCATCTACGAACCAGACGGCGTCTGCCTCGGCGACGTCGGCGGCGTCCTCGATGACTAGTTGGTAATTGTCCTGCGTGACGACGCCCGGCAGCCCCAACCGCTCGATCTCGGTAACGACCGCCGGCCCCAGCCCATCATCCTGGCGGCAGGGATTGCCGTAGCCGAGGATGAGAATGCGCCGTCCGCCGCCGTTGCCCGGCATCGCCGCATCCCCTTCCCGTATCGTCATTCCTTCACTGCCGTGGCTAAGACCGCACCGTCCGCATCCTCCAGCGTCACAATGAGTGGCATCTGGCCGAGCGCGTGTGTTGCACAGGAAAGGCAGGGGTCGTAGGCGCGGATGGCGACTTCAATGTGATTGAGCAGTCCCTCGGTGATGGTCCGGCCGGAAAGATAGTTGCGGGCCACGCTCTTCACAGATTGGTTGATGGCTTCGTTGTTGTTGGTGGTGGAGACGATGAGGTTGGCGCGCACGATCTGGTCGTTCTCATCGACCTCGTAGTGGTGGAACAGCGTTCCGCGCGGCGCCTCGATGCAGGCCGCTCCTTCCGGGCGGCGCTGTCCCTCGACGACGAGGTCGGTGCCCTGCAGGTCATCGTCGAACAACAGCTCTTTGATCTTCTCGGCGGCGTGAATCATGCAGATCGCGCGCGCCCAGTGATAGCCGAACGTGGCATGGACGGGGCTGCCATCTTTGATGAACGCCTTGCGCGCGGCCTCGGCGATCGGTGTGTCGATATAGGAGCAGCAATTCACCTCCGCCAGCGGACCTACGCGGTACCAGCCCTGATCCTTGCCCAGTGAGCGGATGTGCGGGAACTTCATGTAGCTCCACGACCGCACCTCCTCGATGATCTGCTCACGGTAGCGGGCGGGTGCCAGATTGCCGAAAATCTCCCGGCCGGACGCGTCGATGGCGCGCAGCTTTCCATCATACAGATCCATACGGCCGTCCGGTCCCGCGAGGCTGAGATAGTTCGACGGGAAACTCGCGAAATCGCGGTAGAGCGCAGCGTTCTCCTGGGCGTAATCGACGAGCAGCTTCAGCGCACCCTGGCACCAGTTGGTGATCTCGTCGATGTCCCTGCGGAGCGCATCGCGATCGGCGATAGCGACGTTCTGGTTGACGCCTCCGGGAATGGCACTCTGGGGGTGGATCTTGCGGCCTGCGGTGGCCTTGATGACCTCCTGACCGTATTTGCGGATGTAGATCGCCCATTTGCCGAGTTCGGGAAACTCAGACAGGACGCCGATGACGTTGCGCTTGGCCACGGGGGCGTCGAAGCCGAACAGGAGGTCGGGTGAGGCCAAGTGGAAGATGTGCAGCGCGTGGCTCTGCAGGACCTGGCCGTAATGCATCAGGCGGCGCACCTTCTCGGCCGTGGGCGTGAGCTGATCGACGCCTGCGACCATGTCCATCGCCTTGGCCGCCGCCAGATGATGGCTGACCGGGCAGATGCCGCAGAGCCGCTGGATGATAACCGGCGCTTCCCAATACATGCGGCCCTGAACGAAGCGTTCGAACCCGCGGAATTCGACGACGTGGAACCGCGCCTCGTCCACTTCTCCAGCGCTGTCCAGCCGGATGGTCACTTTGCCATGTCCCTCGACACGCGTAACCGGGTCGATCACCACCTTGCGCGGGCCCTGCTGCATTTGAACGTCGCTCATGGTGTCTCCTTGTTCGTTGCGCTCAACCGCCCGCGTCACTCGTATTTGAGGAGTTCGTAGGGAAGCTCGGGCTCCCGTCCGGCCAGAATGGCGCTTAGCGCCGCCCAGATTGCGTCCGCGGGGGGAGGGCAACCGGGCAGGAAATAGTCGATTTTCACGAATTCATGCGCGGGATAGACGCGGTCGAGGAGCAGCGGCAGGTCCGCGTCGTTAGGGATGACGCCACCGTCTTCGACGGTCAATCCTCTCCGATAGGCCTCGTCGAGGCAGGGGGCGAGACCGATGGGGTTGCGCATCGCGGGCACGCCGCCGGTCAGAGCGCAGGCGCCGACCGCCACGAGGACGCGGCAGTTCTTGCGGAAATCGCGAAGGACATGGACGTTATGCTCGGTAGAGCAGCCGCCTTCGACGAGGCCGATATCCACGGGGCTGTCGAAACGCTTCTTGTCATCGAGGGGCGACCTGTCGAGATCGACGACTTTCACCAACTCGATGATGCGCTCGTCGATATCGAGGAACGACATGTGACACCCGAAACAGCCGGCGAGACTGCATGTGGCGAGTTTCGGCTTGGCCATGATGGAGATCTCCTGCCTTGATCCGTGAATGCGCAGTTCCGGCCGTGGCGCGGTTTGCGAGCGGTCCGATTGGGTGTGGCCCGCTCAACGCCTGGTCTGCTGCCGCCGTGCCTCAATATCTGCTCCTATGGGTGCCTTGTCGTATGCCCGTTCCCCTTGTGGTTCGCGGAAGCCGGTGCGCTTGACGACGATCGCGCCGACCGGGCACACATGCGCGGCCTTGTCCGCCGCCGCGAGTGTCGTGTCGTCCAGCCGCCCCTCGCTGTCGGTGTTGATGCGCATATGGATGCCACGCCCCTCCAGGCCGAACACGGACTTGCCATCCACCGCCCGCGATGCCCGTACGCAGCGCGAGCACAGAATGCAGCGATTGCGGTCGATGAATATGTCGGGATGCGTTGCCTCGACCTCGCGAAGCGGCCACAGATAAGGCAGCGTCGGCGTCTTCATCCCAAGACGGTAGGCAAGTGCTTGCAACTCGCAGTTGCCGCTCTTCTCGCAGGCCGGACAAACATGATTGCCCTCCACGAACAACATTTCCAGGATCGCGAGGCGGTCGGCGTTGCGCTCCGGCGTATCGTTCTCCACCACCATGCCGGGCGTGGCGCGGGTGAGGCAGGCGGCGGCGGGGTGCTTGTCGATCGTGCAGGTGCACATGCGGCAATGGCCGGCGGGAGCAAGGTCGGGATGGTAGCACAGGCGTGGGATGTAAATGCCCGCTTCGTCGCAGGCTTGAAGGACGGTCTGCCCGTCCCGGACAGGAACATCGACGCCATCGACGGTTATCGTGAACCGGGATTCACCCATGATTATTCCTCCTCGGCCGATGGCTGGCGCCCTTGAACGTGGACGGCTTCAGCGAGCGCTTCCTCAAGCGAGACCCGCGGGATGAAAGGGTCTGGCTGCAGCCTCGCATCATAGACCTCGGGAAAATTGCGCAAGGTGGAGAGGACCGGTTGCGGTGCAGACTGTCCCAGTCCACAGCGGCTGGTGCGCATCACGGTATCCGCAAGCGCCGCCATTGCCTCGGTGTCGGTTGAGGTGCCGCGTCCCGCGATGATCTTGTCCAGTTGCAGTTTCAAAAGCGTGGTGCCGACGCGGCAGGGTGTGCACCAGCCGCAGGATTCCTCGACGAAGAATTCCATGTGCTGCCGGACGGTATCGAGGATATCGCGTTCGGGTCCGAAAACGATGATCGAGCCGCCCGTACACAGATCCTCACGAGCGCCGATGTGGCGTCCGTACTCCGCGGGACCGATGCACTGACCCGACGGGCCGCCGACCTGAACGAATTTGGCATCCTCGGCGCCAGCCAGCCTCAGAATCTCGGCAATCGTGATTCCAAAGTCGACTTCGTAGACACCCGGACGCGCGCAGTCGCCGGATATGCTGAGAAGTTTGGTGCCGGTCGAATGCGCCGTGCCGTGACCGGCGAACCAATCCGCGCCCTGCTCCAGGATCCGCGCCGCGCAGGCGAATGTTTCGACATTGTCCACAGCGGTCGGATGCTGATGATAGCCGCGCTCGACGGGGAACGGCGGCCGGTCGCGCGGCGCACCGCGTTTGCCTTCCGCGGATTCGATGAGTGAGGTTTCTTCTCCGCAGACATAGGACCCCGCGCCCATCTGGATGCGGATATCGAAATCGAAGCCCTCCCGTCCGCAGATGTTCTTGCCGAGGAGGCCCTGCTCGCGGCGCCGCTGGAGCACTTGCACAAGATCCTCGCGCAAATAGCCATATTCGGCCCGCAAATAGACAATGCCCGTTCTGGCCCCGAGCGCATGGGCGCCGATGGTCATGCCGTCGAACACGAGGTCCGGCGCCATTGCCAGCAGCACGCGATCCTTGAACGTGCCCGGCTCGCCTTCGTCGGCATTGCAGATCACGACACGCTCGTCGCCCTGCGCTTCGCGGGTGAGCTTCCATTTCAGGGCGGTGGGAAAGCCTGCGCCACCCCGGCCACGGAGCTTGGATTGGCTGATGGTTTCGACGACGCTCTCGGGCGCCATGGCCAGCGCGGCCCTGATGCCGTCGCCGGGCGCGCCGCCCTCGCCGAAAAGAACGGGTCCCGGCTGCACCAGGCTGGGGTGAATCTCCGCTTTCGGCAGCGGTCCGGGGAACAGTGGATGCGGCACATTGCTCCGCTGCGCCTGTAATGCGGCGACGACTGCCGGGACATCGGCCGGTGTCAGGTCCGTGAGCACGGTGCCGTTTATCAGGGCGGCTGGCTCCTGGTCGCCCATGCCGGTGTCGCTGGTCCATTCCAACGAGAATTGACCGTCCGGCGATGTGCCGCCCATCGGGGCGCCGGTCGCTTCGATGAAAGCTTCGGCAACGGCTGCGGCGCCCTTCATCATCGAGACCGCCGTCCTCGCAAGGCGGATATGGAAGCGCCCTTCCGGTTCGCGATTGAGGAATGCGTAGAAGGATATTGCGTCCTCGACCTCCACGGTATGGATCCCGAGGGCGTTGGCGATGGCGGACATGGCGCCGGGGCTGACATGACCATAGCGCTCATGTACGGCTAGCGCGATGTCCAGAAGGCGGCTGCGGTCGCTTCCCATTTCCCGCACCAGCGCATTCACCACCGGAACAAGCTGAGGAACGTCGGGGACGGCGCGGTCCGTCTGTCCCTCGACTTTCGTGGATTGAAACGCCGTCATGAAACCCTTCCTCGTCTCTCTCGCACTTTGCGGATGCGCGGCCAGCATCGAAGTGCCGGTGCAAGGCGAGGTGTGTCGTTAATACGATTTGCAGACCCTGACAACCGGCGATTGCTACACATCAGAGATGCTACTTATAGGGGAATAGTCGCCTTGCGTATATAAAACAGAAATCCTTAATTCTTATGTACCGCCTGTGCCGGAAGCGGAATTGCGATGTAGGGATGGCAGCTATGCCGGGCTGCATACGGCCATGAAGGAGGCGAATAGGGGATTACGCGGTGCCCCACCGCAAACAGGAAACGGGTTCAGCCCTGGCCGCCCTGGAAATGGTCATAAATGGTCCGGGCCATGGCGGCGCTGATGCCCTCGACGGCCTGGAGATCGGCAAGCCCCGCCCGGGCAACCGCTTTCGCCGAGCCGAAATGCTTGAGCAGCGCGCGGCGGCGGCGCGGACCGATCCCGGCGATTTCGTCCAGCGGGTTGGCGGCCATGTCATGGGATCGCCTGGCGCGGTGACTGCCGATGGCGAAGCGGTGTGCTTCATCGCGCAGGCGCTGTATGAAATAGAGGACGGGATCGCGCGGTTCCAGCATGAAGGGCGGGCCGCCGCGCGTGAAAAAGTGCTCGCGACCGGCGTTGCGATCCGGCCCTTTGGCTATGCCTGCGACGGTGATGTCGGTCAGGCCGAGTTCATCGAGAACCTCATGGGCCGCCGCAAGTTGTCCGCTGCCGCCATCTATGAGAACAAGGTCCGGCGCGCCCCATCCTGGCTCGCGCCGCGGAAGCTCCGCACCGTCTGCTTCCGCCTCGCCAGCGAGCTGAGCATCGCCTGGGCTTGCGCGCTCCTTCGCCAGCCTCGTGAAACGCCGCCGCAGCACCTCGCGCATCATGGCGTAGTCGTCGCCGGGCGTCAGATCGACGGACTTGATATTGAATTTCCGGTACTGGTTCTTGATGAACCCCTCCGGTCCGGCCACGATCATGGCGCCGACAGCGTTCGCGCCCTGGATGTGGCTGTTGTCATAGACCTCGATGCGCGAGGGCGGAGCAGGAAGACCGAAAACGGCGGCGGTGCCTTCCAGCAGCTTCGCCTGGCTCGAGGCGTCGGCGAGTTTGCGGCCGAGCGCCTCGCGGGCGTTGGTGGACGCGTGGGTGACGAGCGCCAGCTTTTCGCCGCGCTGAGGGACCGAGATCTCGACCTTCCGTCCGGCCTTGATCGACAGTGCTTCGGCGAGAAGTCCACGCTCCGCCATGTCGTGTGACAGGTAGAGACAGCGCGGCACCGGTTTGTCGTCGTAGAACTGGGCGATGAAACTCTCCAGCACCTCCTCGGGAGGCAGGCTCTTGTCCGCGCGCGGGAAATAGGCGCGGTTGCCCCAGTTCTGGCCGCTGCGAAAGAAGAACACCTGGATGCAGGTCTGTCCCCCTTCGGTGTGTGCGGCGAAGACGTCGGCTTCCTCGACGCCGCGCGGATTGATGCCCTGCACCGCCTGCACGTGAGCGAGTGCCGACAGCCGGTCGCGATAGCTCGCGGCGCGCTCGAATTCGAGGGCCGCGCTTGCTTCCTCCATCAGCGTGTTCAGCTGCTTCTGGACGGCGTCGGTCTTGCCCTTGAGAAAGCGGATGGCTTCGGCGACCAGCTTGCCATAGGCCTCGCGGGAGATTTCGTCCGTGCATGGCGCCGAGCAGCGCTTGATCTGATAGAGCAGGCACGGCCGTGTGCGGCTCTCGAAAACCGCGTCGGAGCAGGTCCGCAGCAGAAACGCCCGCTGCAGCATGGTGATGGTGCGGTTCACGGCGCCCGCAGAAGCGAAAGGTCCAAAATATTCGCCGCGCAGCGAGCGCGCCCCGCGGTGTTTGCGGAGCTGCGGCACGTCGTGCTCGCGCGAAATCAGAATGTAGGGGAAGGACTTGTCATCCCGCATCAGCACGTTGAAATACGGCCGGTAGCGCTTGATCAGGTTCGCTTCCAGGAGCAGCGCTTCCGACTCCGTCGATGTGGTGATGAACTCCATCGACGCGGTCGCCGCGATCATGCGCGCGATGCGATTCGACTGGCCGCTGAGGCGCGTGTAGCTCTGCACGCGGTTGCGCAGATTGCGCGCCTTGCCGACATAGAGCACCTCGCCTTTTGCATCCATCATGCGGTAGACGCCGGGGGACGTGCCCAGGTGCTTCAGATAGCGCTGTATGACCTGCGGCCCGGTGTCCTTCGCCGGCGTGGGGGCGGTATCTTCGTCTGCTTCGTCGCTGCTCATGCCTGGCCGGGGGGTTCAGACGGCGCGCTTTCTTGCCGCCGCGAGCAAATTACACCACCGCCGCAGGTTGTCCACAATGCGGGGTTCATGTTGTCAAGAATTGACCAACGCTACTTCAAGCCGCGGCTGCCGGGCTTGACGGCGGGAATTGCGGCGAGTTCAGGGGGCAGGGCATCCGCCGGATAATTGCCGATGTCGAGCCTCAGAAGCGGCGTCAGCGGCACGCCCAGGTCAGCGGCGCCGCCCGAGCGATCGACGAGACACGCCGCCGCCACCGTCACCCCGCCTTCACGCGCAATGGCCTCGATGCATTCGCGGCTGGACAGGCCGGTGGTAACCACGTCCTCCACCATCAGCACGGGCGTGCCCGGCTCGATGGCGAAGCCGCGCCGGAGCTGGAACTTCCCCTCGACCCTTTCGAAGAATATGGATGGCACACCAAGCTGGCGGCCCATTTCGTAGCCAACGACGACACCGCCCATGGCAGGCGACGCCACGAGGCCGATCGCCGGACCACCCTGGCCACGGATGTTCGCCGCCAGCGCCGCGCAAAGCCGCTCCGCCCGCCGGGCGTCCATGAGCACTCGCGCGCATTGCAGGTAGGTGTCGCTGTGCAGGCCGGACGAAAGGATGAAATGTCCGCGCAACAGCGCCCGGGCGGCGGTGAATTCGGCGAGGATTTCGTCTTCAGTCATGGCCGGTTCTCCGCAGCAGGGGCATAAGACGCAATTGCCGCACCGTTATGCGCCGCCTTCAGCGATTTTAATCACGTCCTTCGCGATAAATGCGCGTGTAGCCGGAAAACGGACCGTCAGCGAGGGCTTTGGCAACGACCTGCTGCGCAATCTCGAAATTCACGACCGGACAGGCGGCTTTCATCGTAGCTGACCCGATGCTACCGCCGTCACAATGCCCGAGGCCGGTCCAGCCAAGGATTTCGTCAAGTTTGTCCTCAAGATTGTGCCGCATCTTCAGATCATCTGCCGTCCCGAACCCATCGATGGAATATTCGACGATGAGCCAAGCAACCTCATCATCGCTAACCTCGCCAAAGCCCTCCGCCTGCGGCCCGCGCAACACCCGATTAATGCCGTCAGTTCCTGTCTTGCCGCTCTCCAGACTGTGCCGGAGAACTGCCCCCTTGGTACCGAGCGTGCCAAAATGCTGCACGATGACGCCCAAGCTGTCGTCATGCCACGCTTCATAGTACTCAACGATCTCCCCCGTCTCCGAACGCTTATACAGCTTCCGCATAGCGTGCCCTCCGCAGTCACAATTCACCCAAAAACGCGGGGAGATGCGCAACATTTCCCCGCGTTTCAACGCGTGCGCGCATGTCACTCCGACGTTGCGCCATCGCAATATCACCGGCCCACCAGCACCGAGCGGCCCGCATAGACGGCCGTCCCATCCAGCTCCTCCTCGATGCGCAGAAGCTGATTGTATTTCGCCAGCCGGTCGGAGCGCGACAGCGAGCCGGTCTTGATCTGCCCGGCATTCGTTGCCACGGCGATGTCGGCGATCGTCGAATCCTCCGTCTCGCCGGAACGGTGCGAGATCACGGCACCCCAGGCCGCGCGCTGCGCCATGCTCACGGCGTCGAGCGTCTCGCTCAGCGTGCCGATCTGGTTGACCTTCACCAGGATGGCGTTGGCCGCGCGGCGGTCGATGCCCTGGCGCAACCGCTCGACATTGGTCACGAACAGGTCGTCGCCGACGATCTGGCACTTGCCGCCGATCATCGCCGTCATCGCCTTCCAGCCGTCCCAATCATCCTCGGCCATGCCGTCCTCGACGGACACGATGGGGTAGCGCTGGATCAGCCCGGCATACATCTCCGCCAGCGCGCCCGGCTCCAGCGTCTTGCCCTCGCCTTCGAGGACATATTTGCCGTCGCGGTAGAACTCGGTCGAAGCGCAGTCGAGCGCCAGATAGATGTCCTCGCCGAGCTTGTACCCTGCCTTCTCCACCGCGCGCGCGATATAGCCCAGCGCCTCGTCGGCCGATTTCAGGTTCGGCGCGAAACCGCCCTCGTCGCCGACATTGACGCTGTGGCCGCCGTCCTTCAGCAGCTTACGGAGATTGTGAAAGACCTCCGCGCCCATCCGCAGCCCCTCCGCGAAGGTCTCCGCGCCCGCGGGCATGATCATGAATTCCTGGAAGTCGATCGGATTGTCGGCATGGGCGCCACCATTGATGATGTTCATCATCGGCACAGGCAGCACGCGCGCATTCACGCCGCCGAGATAGTTATAGAGCGGAAGCCCCGAAGCGTCGCCCGCGGCCTTGGCCACCGCCAGCGAGACGCCGAGAATGGCGTTGGCGCCGAGGCGGCTCTTGTTCGGTGTGCCGTCGAGCAGGATCAGCGTGTCGTCGATGCGGCGCTGCTCTTCGGCCTCCATGCCGCAAATGGCGTCGAAGATCTCGCCGTTGACGGCTTCCACCGCCTTCTCCACGCCCTTGCCGAGCCAGCGCTCGCCGCCATCGCGCAGTTCGTGCGCTTCATGCGCGCCGGTCGAGGCGCCGGACGGAACGGCGGCTCGCCCCAAAATCCCGTCTTCGAGGATCACATCGACTTCGACGGTGGGATTGCCGCGGCTGTCTAGAATTTGGCGGCCGATAATGTCTTCAATTGCGGTCATGCTGGCGTCCTCTATAACTGGCCTCGAAATCGTTTCCGGCGTTATAAAGGGACTCGGTGGCGCAAAGAAGGGCGTTTCGCGGTTGCGAACCATGAAAGAGGATAAGGGCAGCCATGCGCTGGTGCTTTTCTCCGGCGGGCAGGATTCGACGGTCTGCCTGGCCTGGGCGCTTACGCGTTATGCATGTGTCGAAACGATCGGCTTTTCCTACGGCCAGCGGCATGATGCCGAGCTGCAGGCACGGCAGGCGGTCTTCGCCGCGATCCGCGAGGCGTTTCCCGAATGGGATGCAAAGCTCGGGCAGGACCATGCGGTGGACATCGCCGCGCTTGGCGCGATCAGCGATACGGCGCTCACGCGCGACGCCGAGATCCGCTTTGCCGAGGGCGGCCTGCCGAACACGTTCGTGCCGGGACGCAACCTTTTGTTCTTCACGCTGGCGGCGGCGGTCGGCTACCGGCGCGGCATCATGCGGCTGGTGGGCGGGATGTGCGAAACCGACTATTCGGGCTATCCCGACTGCCGCAATGAAACATTGAAGGCGCTGGAACAGACGCTGCGGCTGGGGACGGAAGCGCCGTTCCGCATCGAGACGCCGCTGATGTGGCGGACGAAGGCTCAGACCTGGGCGCTGGCCGAAGCGTTGGGCGGCGGGGCGCTGGTGGACATCATCGTCGAGCATTCGCACACCTGTTATCTGGGCGCGCGCGAGGTTCGGCACGACTGGGGCTATGGCTGTGGCACATGCCCGGCCTGCGTGCTGCGGCGGCGGGGCTGGGAGGAGTGGAGCGGCGCGCGGGGCTGAGCGCAGGGCGCTTTCCGTTGCCCGAACGAAGCTTTACGGCTACGCATTCATCCGATGTATTCGGTCAAGGAAATCTTCTACACGCTCCAGGGCGAAGGCGCCCAGAGCGGCCGTGCGGCCGTGTTCTTGCGTTTCTCCGGCTGCAATTTGTGGAGCGGGCGGGAGGAAGATCGGGCGAGCGCGGCCTGCCGGTTCTGCGACACGGATTTCGTGGGCACCGATGGACCGGGTGGCGGCAAATTCGCGACCGCCGCGGCGCTGGCCGAGGCCGTGGCTCATGCCTGGCCGTTCCGCGGACCACGCGCAAGCGCGGCGCTGCCCGTGGCGGAGGGCGCGCGTCCTTTGGTCGTGTGCACCGGTGGCGAGCCCCTGCTGCAACTGGATGCGGCGCTGGTCAAGGCGCTGCACGCCCGCGGCTTCGAGATCGCGGTCGAGACCAACGGCACCATCGCCGCGCCGGACGGCATCGATTGGATTTGCGTCAGCCCGAAAGGCGGCGCGCCACTCCGGCAGACACGCGGCGACGAGTTGAAGCTCGTCTATCCGCAAACGGACGCGAGCCCGGAGACCGTCGCGCATCTCGATTTCGAGCATTTCTTCATCCAGCCGATGGACGGCCCGGACGACGCCGCCAATCTGGAGCGCGCGGCGGCCTATGTGCGGACGCATCCGCGCTGGCGGCTGTCTCTGCAGATGCATAAGATCGCTGGTTTCCCCTGAAGCCTCAGGCCATTCGGCCTCATTCTGTGCTGCGTCCGTCCGGCACAGTTTTGTTTCCACCCGTGACTTGACAAGCCGCGCACCGTATCCCAACTATGTTAATGTAACTAACATTTACATATGAGGGTGAAATGCACCTCTATCTCGCCGGCAAGATGGACGACATCGGCAAGCCCGCCTGGATCGCGCTGATGATCCTGGGGTTCATCGTCTGGTGGCCTGTTGGCCTGGCCATTCTGGCCTATTTAATATGGAGTGGACGCATGGGATGCAGACAAGGGTTTTCCGGCTCGCATATGCGGGAAAAATGGGCGCGCTACTGCCGGTCGGGCAGCCATCGCGAGCGGGGCGCGAACTGGGGCAGCGGCAGTGGTAACAGCGCGTTCGAAGAGTACAAGGCCGAAACGCTGCGCCGCCTCGAAGAGGAACAGAACGAGTTCATGGACTTCCTGTCCCGCCTTCGTCACGCCAAGGACAAGGCCGAATTCGATCAGTTCATGGAGGAGCGGCGCCGCCGTCCGCAGACGCCGCCGGAAAGCCCGCCCTCCGACGAGCAGCCATCATCGTGATCGGCTGAAGTTTGGAACAAGCGACAGCAGGGGCGCACCCGCGTCCGTGCTGTCCTCCATTTTGTGCCCGAGGCGTCTCCATCCCGCAACGCCTCGCTCAAGCGTTATCCTCCCCGAAGCAAATCTGTGCTACATGTTCCGCGCCGTGGAATCGGCTGAATCATCCGGCAAATAAAGCTAGAATAAGCACCGGCTCCGAAATGGAGCGGCCTGCCGCGAGGATGGACGCTGGTCCACCAAAGCCCAACCAAGGCGGGACTTTCCTATTTCCTGTGAGGGCGGGTTGGCATATTTTTGCGTGCGCCATCATCCAGCGAAGCTGGCAGGATGGCACTTTAGCGATTTGACCTTGCATCGGGGCCCTTGACCGTGCGCGACTGGATTTTCAGACCGAACCGCCGCCATCGTCTGATCGACTGGTGGGCGGTCGACTCCTGGATCGATTCGAGCCTGTATCGCATCTGGGCGAAATATCTGGACTGGTGGTCGGCCTATTCGAACTTCATCAACCACTTCCGTGTGACCGGTTTCCGCCGCGTGGTTGGCGAACTGCTTTCGGAATCAGCAACGCTCGGTGTGGGCGGGCTCGTCGTCCTTCTCGCTTTCGCCCTTCCGGCAATGGAGGAAACCAACAATCCCTTGTGGCGGCAGGCCAGCCAGTACAGCGTCACCTTCCTCGACCGCAACGGCCAGGAGATCGGCAAGCGCGGCATCCTGTTCTCCGATTCGGTGCCGCTGACGGAAGTTCCCGACAATCTCATCAAGGCGACGCTGGCGACCGAAGACCGCCGTTTCTTCGACCATTTCGGCGTCGATGTCTACGGCACGATGCGCGCGCTCATTGCCAATGCGCGGGCCGGTGAAACGGTGCAGGGCGGCTCGTCGCTGACGCAGCAGCTCGCGAAAAACCTCTTTCTGACCTCCGAACGTTCCCTCGACCGCAAGATCAAGGAAGCCTTCATCGCGCTGTGGCTCGAAGCCCGGCTGACGAAGAAGGAAATCCTGAAAATGTATCTCGACCGCGCCTATATGGGTGGTGGCGCGCATGGCGTTGAGGCGGCTTCGCAATTCTATTTCGGCAAGTCGGTGCGCGAGATCAACCTTTCCGAGGCGGCGCTTCTGGCCGGCCTCTACAAGGCGCCGACGAAATATGCGCCGCATGTCGATCCCGCTGCGTCGCGCGCCCGCACCAATACCGTTCTCACCAACATGGTGGAAGCCGGTTTCATGACCGAGGGGCAGGTGCACAGCGCCCGCCTGAACCCGCCCAAGGTGCTCGACCACTCCGATTTCTATGCGCCGGACTTCTTTCTCGACTGGGCCTTCGAAGAGGTTCAGCGTCTGACGCAGGGCAAGCATGAATATAATGTCGTTGCCCGCACGACCGTCGATCTGAACCTCCAGAAGGCGGCCGAACAGGCCATGGCCAATACGCTGGACCAGAACAGCCGGTCCAGGCACGTCGGTCAGGGCGCGCTGGTGTCCATGGAGACGGATGGGGCTGTACGCGCCCTGGTCGGTGGCCGGGACTACGGCGAGAGCCAGTTCAACCGCGCCACCCACGCCTATCGGCAGCCGGGATCGTCTTTCAAGACCTACGTCTATCTGACAGCGCTCGAAGGCGGCGCGAGGCCCAATCAGATGGTGGTGGACAGGCCGGTTTCCTGTGGCAATTGGTCGCCGAGGAACTATTCCGGCGGTTATCGCGGCCGCATGACGCTGACCCGGGCACTTGCCCTGTCCATCAACACGGTTGCTGTGCAGCTTTCCTTCAACGAAGCCTATGGCGGCCGCAAAAAGGTTCTTTCGAACCTTGCCAAGCTGGGCATGCCCTATGTCAAGAAGACCTGCTCCATGGCGCTGGGCGACCAGGGCATTACCGTGGTCGATCACGTATCCGGCTATGCGACCCTGGCGAATGGCGGCAAGCGCTCCAAGGGCTATGCGATCACGGAAATACGCAACGGCAAGGATGAAATCATTTATTCGCGCGACCGGGACGAACCGCCTGCGCCGCAGCTCTTCGACCGCAAGGCCGTGGAGAAGCTCAACGGCATGCTGTCCCATGTGGTGGCCGAGGGTACCGGCAGAGCCGCGCAGCTCGATTTCACGACCGCCGTGGGCAAGACCGGCACAAGTTCGGACTACAAGGACGCGTGGTTCCTCGGTTTCACCGGGCAGTTCGTCACGGGCGTCTGGATGGGCAACGACAATTTCACCTCCACGGGCCGGGTGACGGGTGGCTCCCTGCCTGCCCAGACCTGGAAGGCCTATAACGTGGCGGCGCATACCAGCTACAATATCGCGCAGATCCCCGGCGTACCGCTCCATCCACGCCAGGTGGAAGAGATGCAGCGCATCGCCGAGTTGCGCAAGAGCGACCCGACCATGGGCGCCGCGGCGGCAAAATCGGGAAGCGGCAGGTCGCGCATGCCGGCGCGAACCAGGAACGTGCTTGCCGCACTGGCCAAATCCTTCAAGGAGGCCCGCAAGCTGGACGAGGCGGCGGCGAAAGGCGCGGCGCTCGGCACCGGCGCGGGGGCGAAGGTCGCGAGCGGGAGGGACCGCTGAGGGCGGGCGTCACGTGGGCTCGTCCCGCCGCCTGAGGACATTTGGCCCGATTCCCGCTTTGCCACTTGAGCAACCCTGGCCATCTGATATGACGGTCGGGCATGAACGCCGATAACGAAAGGGCCAGCCGGCCAGACATGAACCCGTGAGAAATCTGTTCGCCTTTCTCGCTTTCGCTGCGCTGTCATTGATCCTGGGTCTGGGCTCCGCCCGCCGCATGATCGATGACGGTTTCGGCTTGGTCACCGGCAGCGCCGGGCCATGGAAAACCTGGGTTCACGCCGGTGCCATGGGCGCCGACCCCTATACCCGCGCACATTTCGCGCGCTCGGGTGAGCTGCCCATTACCTCGGCGAGCGGTCTCACCTTCCTCGCGCGCACCGATGACGATGGGCACCGCCTTTCCTCCGACTGCGAGTATGAAATCGTCGCGCAGCCGCTCACCGCGCTATGGTGGACGATCGCGGTGTATGACGACGACGGCAGGCTCATCCCGAACAAGGCCAAGCGCTACGCGTTCAGCAACCAGAATCTGACGATCCTGTCCGACGGCACGCAGCGAATAAAACTCTCATCGACTGCCCGGCCCGGCCACTGGCTCCCCGCGGGTGAAGATCTCTATCTCACGCTGGTGCTGCGCATCCTCCGGCCGTTGACGCTGGAGCAGCAGCAAAGCGAGGAAAGCTTCGGCCGTCAGCGCCTCCCGCATATCCGGAGGGTGTCATGCTGAGACGGATGATTCAGGACACGTTGCGCTGGGCGTGGCCGTGGCTGATCGCCGCGGTCTTTGCCGGTGGCATCATCCATATCACGGCGGTGCTGGCTGTGCCCCATCTCGCGACACGCGATGCCTGGGCGCGTCTGGCGCATATTTCGGACGAAAACCAGCTCTACCTGCTTCCCGTGGCGGACAATGATGCGCCCCTGCCCTTCCTCGCGCCGGACATCGCCTACGCCTTCTGCCGCTACGATCTGAGCCGCGACAATGTGCTGGTGCACACCGCGCTCGACGACGCGACCTGGAGCATCGCGGTTTCGGGCCGCCGTGGCGAGAATTTCTACTTCATCAGCGGCGCCGAGGCGAAGCGGCGGGAGCTGCGTCTGCTGCTGACGCCGCGCTCACGCCTGTCCGAGGAAGTCAGCACGGAGCATTCCGAGCAGGGCGATGAGCAGATCATCGTCATCACGCCCGGCATGACCGGCGTGGTGGTCATTCGCGCGCCGCTTCGCGGGCCGAGCTTTGCCGCCGACACATTGGACGCGTTGCAGCATGCCCGCTGCGAGACCGTTCCGGCGCTCGATCCGAACGCCATGGGGGCCGACGAACACCTCTCTCCCGGCGAGCCTCCCCTGCCTGTCCGGCGCCCGGCAACGCGGTGGCAATAGGGGATCACGCGCATCTCCGCGCGTTCGCCGGTATAACAGCACGCCGCCGGGAAGAGATGTTCTCGCTCGAATGCGATACGCAATGGAAAATCGGTTCCGATCCTGGAGCGAACGCTTGCGCTCCTGGAATTCATGCCTCCATTCTCAGAACTCCATAGTCGAACCCTTTCCCTGGAGGCCGCGTGAAGCCATCGCCATTCACACCACCAATGCTCGCGAAACTTCCGCCCCTCGAAGGCGTGCGCCTTGCCGCCGCCGAGGCCGGCATCCGCTACCAGGGCCGCAAGGATGTGCTGCTGGTCCTCATGCCAGAAGGAACACGGGCCACGGGCGTGCTGACGCAATCGAAAACCGCCTCGGCGCCGGTGGACTGGTGCCGCGCACAGCTCCTACATGGGAACGCCCGGGCGCTGGTGGTCAATTCCGGCAACGCCAACGCGTTCACCGGCTATCGTGGCCGCGAGGCGGTGGAGGCGACCGTGCAGATGGCCGCGCGCGCCGCGGGCTGTGCGTCTGAAGCGGTATTCGTTGCCTCGACAGGAGTCATCGGCGAGCCGCTGGAGGCCGGCAAATTCGCCGGTGTGCTGGACCGGCTGGCGGGTGAGGCCGTGGAAGGTTCTTTCGAGGACGCCGCCCGCGCCATCATGACCACCGACACCTACCCCAAGCTCGCCACTTCCAGCGCGATGCTTGGTGGTGTGCCCGTGACCATCAACGGCATCGCCAAGGGCGCCGGCATGATCGCGCCGGACATGGCGACGATGCTATCCTTCCTCTTCACCGACGCGCCCATCGCCCCCCCCGTGCTGCAGGCGCTGCTGCGCCGCCACGTCGCGACGACGTTCAACGCGATTACAGTCGATAGCGACACCTCCACCAGTGACACGCTCCTCCTCTTTGCGACCGGCACCGCAGCGAAACGCGGCGCGCCCGCTATCTCAAGCGAGGATGATCCCGCCATCGCCGATTTCTCCCGCGCGCTGCATGCGCTGATGGAGGATCTGGCCTTGCAGGTGGTCAAGGACGGCGAGGGGCTTTCCAAATTCGTCACCATCGATGTGGAGGGCGCCGAGTCGGACGCCGCGGCCAGACGTATCGCGCTGGCCATCGCCAATTCTCCGCTCGTGAAAACCGCGTTCGCGGGCGGCGATGCCAATTGGGGCCGCGTGGTGATGGCCGTTGGCAAGGCGGGCGAGGCGGCGGACCGCGACCGGCTGGCGATCTGGTTCGGCGATGTGCAGGTGGCGAAGGACGGTCTGCGCGCGCCCGATTATAGTGAGGAAGCAGCGACCGCCCATGTGCAAGGCCGCGAGATCGTCATCCGCACGGATGTGGGAACCGGGGGAGCGGGCCGGGCGCGCGTGTGGACCTGCGACCTGACGCATGGCTATATCGACATCAACGCCGAGTACCGGAGCTGAGGAAGCGACCGGGAACGAACATCTTCAAGGGTGCCGATGCCGGGAAAGAAACTCCTGATCGTCGCCGCCGTCGCGCTCATCGACGCCGACAACCGCGTGCTGATTTCGCGCCGCCCCGCGGATAAACTGCAGGGCGGGCTCTGGGAGTTTCCCGGCGGCAAGCTGGAACCGGGCGAGACGCCGGAGGCCGCGCTCATCCGCGAGATTCGCGAGGAACTCGGCATCTCGCTGAAGGACAAATGCCTCGCGCCGCTGACCTTCGCCAGCCACAGCTACGCGTGGTTCCATCTCCTGATGCCGCTCTACGTCGCCCGGCGCTGGGAGGGTACGATCGCGCCGCACGAGGGACAGGAGTTGGCCTGGGTGCGCGCCAACCGGCTGAATGACTACGCCCTCGTTCCGGCCGACATCCCGCTCATCGCCATCCTGCAGGACTGGCTCTGAGCGCGGTGGCTGTCAGGCGGGTGCCGGCCGGGAAGCGCGGGAATGCCCGCAGTCACGGGCATTTCGTCTCGCACGGCACCATCTCGCGGACTTCCACCCGTCCCGAGAGCACATTGATCAGCTCCCGGTAGCACTGGCTGCCCTCGCTGGTGATGCGCACCATCTTTTCCTTCGGGTGCTGTTTGTGCCAGGTCGCGCAGAGGGTTTTCGTCTCCATCAACTGGGCATTCTGGACGACGCTCCCGCCTTTCGTCCCCATCTGCGGTACCGCCGTGGCGGCGAGGGCGCTGGCGAACCAGCCGGACGCCTTGACCTCCTTCGCGCCGTCGCGCAGGTTTTCCGGCGTCAGCCATTGCATGAAGGCGGGCTTGTTTTCGGGATACACTTCGACCAGCACGTCGGCGTTCGGGCAACTGCCATAGCGAAGCGAGCCGCTCTTGGTCCGGACCGCGCGCCGCGTCATGTTGATGAAGCACATGAGATTCTTCTGCTGCAGACGCTGCTGCTGCTTGGCGATCGCCACCGATTCAACCTCGGACCAGTTGGGGTTGAAAAGCGTTTTATACAGGTCTGCGGCAGGCTGATAGATGTTGGCGAGAAACAGGACGCCGGCGCCGAGCGCGGCGGGCCGCCACAATTTGTTGACCTGACTAGGCTGAGACTGTGCGTGGGCTTGCTGCATCTTCTTGTCCTCCCATGACACGTCCTGGAGCGCCGCTCCAGGGGGAACTTCAAGCACGCTGCGGTGACGGGCATGCTTTAATAAAATTGGATGGGTTGCAAGACCTGTTTGCCAGGAACTGCCTGAACAGGCTTTGAATATGCGGCAGGGTCCGCGGGAAATCCAGTGAGTGCTCAGCTAGCGAGGGGGTCAGGATTTCCAGCGGGGCGTACTAGATATGTGCGGGACCTGGAGGAGCGGGGATTGCGGCCGAACATATTCCCCTGCGGCGGCGATCAGGCGCGACAACTCGACCGTCATGACCGGGAGCGACAGCGTCTTGTAGGCGAGGTTTACCGCGGCGAAAATCAGGAACATTGCGAAGACGCGGCGCAGCGTTGCGACCGGGAGGACATGAGCCAGCCACGCGCCGAAGGGTGCGGCCAGCACGGCGCTCATTCCCGTGAGCATCACGGCGGGGAAAAAGATGTAGCCCGTGCAGCCTGCCTCGCAGCCCGCCGGGCTGCCCGCCAGAAGATATCCCCCTGCCCCGGCAATGGCCATGGGCAGCGCGAGCGCCGATGCCGTGCCGACGGCGCGCGGCATGGCGACGAAACGCGCCAGGATGGGAACGGTGAAGAAGGCGCCGCCGATCCCCATGACGGCCGAGAACGCGCCGCCCGTCATGCCCTTCACGGCCACGGAGAACACACAGGGGCGCCGGGCGCGCGTTTGCGTGGTGAGGGGCTTTACGCCGTCGCGGCGCATCAGGCCCCAGGCCGAGAACAGCGCGAACGCCACGAACAGGAGAGTGAGGAGGTGGACATTGAAGCCCGCGGCAAAAGCCGTGGCCGCGAACGCACCGGCGACGAGGCTCGGCGCGAGGAGCACGAAGAGCGGCCACTCGATGGCGCCTCGCGCGGCGTGTGCCTGCGTGCTGGCGACGGAGGTGGGGACGATGAGGGCGAGCGAGGTCGCCATCGCGATTTTCGGAAGCTCCGGCCCGGTGACTCCCATGAGCGGCAGCCCGAATATGAGGGCGGGGACGATGATCGTGCCGCCGCCGACACCAAGGAGACCCGAGGCGAACCCGGACACACAACCCGCCAGGAGAAGGAAGAAAAGACCGAGCTGGTCACCAATGACAATCATCATACCCGTCCGAACAATCGCAAAAGGAATATGCAGATCGGCAAGAACATGACTGCCGCTCGTGCACGCACTCCTTCGCCGTGACTGGGCGACAGTTTTAAAGGCATTCCGTGACGCGGGGATAAACCAACGCCGCCAGCGGTGAGCATGGAGGCGCAAGCTTGCGTGGCGCTGACGCCGCTAGTACAGCCCGCAGCAAGTTCGTACCCAGTTTACTGCACGCACATTTTACGAACTTGGCTCGCGGATAAGCTGTACTAGATTCAATGAGTTGCTAGTACACCTGATCCGCCGGAAATCCCAAAGGTGCTCTCGGCATAGGGGTTGGGATTTACGGCGGGGTGTACTAGTGATTGGGGAGAGCCGGTGCGGACGGTCCCCCGGTCGCCGCGCGGCAGGGCCGGGGATATCGCTTGCCGTGAGCGCTATGCGCGCTTTATCCTCCCGGCGCTGAGCGGAGGAAGCGGGCAATGAATATTTTTTCGACGGCGCGGAACGCGTGGAAGCCGGCCAGGGTGGCGATCGCGGTGATGGCTCTCGGCTGTGCCGGTTTCGTGGCGCTGGCCGGGAGTGGAAAGGCTCTGTCGCCGGAAAAGCAGGCGCGCCGCGCACTCAAGAACCTTCCCGCCAAGGTGGATGCCTCTCCGCTGCCCAATTACAAGGGCGATTTTGTCTCGGTGGGGCCGGACGGGCGATGGCGGCAGCCTTCCAGGCGGGCCCTCGCGGGGACAGTCCCGGCGCGAAGCGAACCGCCCGCGAACTGCTCTCCGGGGGCCATAACGCACTATGCCATCAAGGCCCCGGCGGTCTTCGAGAAGGACAAGAAGGGCCTACTCTACGGCGTAAAAACGCATACGCCGGCGACACGCGTCGGGAGCATGCCCGGCTACAATTCCTGCGCGCTCGTCGTCTACGCGATCCTGAAACAGGCGGGGTGCCGCTGGGCGAAATACACGGCGAACGCCAAGGCGATGTTCGACATGGCGCGCGCATCGGGCTGGCGGCTTTCCAAGACTCAGACGCCGGGTTGTCTCGTCGCCTGGAATTCGCGATTCAAGGGCAAACGTGCAAGGATAGGCGACACCCGGCGGCGGAAAGGGAAAGGCAGGGTTGGCTTCCGCCATCTGGGCATCACGACCGGGTCCTGGATGGCGGTGGACAACACGTCATTTCGCAGCCGTCCCGAGGCGTTCGTTACGGTGCGCCCCGTCCGCTACGAGTGGCCGATCTTTTTATGCCCGCCATCCGAAAAGCCTGATCGCCGGACACGCGGGCGCAGGGGGAAATAGCCGGACGGGCTTCCGCATCGATGAGAGCCATAAACCGCCGGGTGAAGGCGAGGGCCAGCGTGGTCAGGCGCGTGAAAGAGCGAACTGCGCGAGCTGCTCGGGTGTCGCCTCGATCTGGAAGTGCGCTTTCCAGTCTTCGTAGGGCATGCCGTAGACCAGTTCGCGCGCTTCGTCCTTCGACAGCGTCACGCCTTTTTCCAGCGCCGCTTCGGTAAGCCAGTTGGCGAGGCAGTTACGGCAGAAACCGGCAAGGTTCATCAGGTCGATGTTCTGCGCATCGGTCCGATGGCGGAGATGCGCGATCAGACGCCGGAAGACTGCGGCCTCCAGCTCGTTGGCGATCTTCGAAAGGTCGGGGCCAATGGGGCCGCTGCCCTGGCCGTTGGCGCCGCTGGGCTCCGCCGGAGGGTCGCTGCGCGAGCCGTATTGGCGGATGGCGTGCAGGGTGGACGAGGCGTGAGGCTGTGCGAGAAGGCGCCGCAGAACGCGGCTGACCCGTTCCGCCCATTCCGCCTGCCCCTTCTCGTCGCGGATGAGATCCTGCCGCACTTCCAGCAGCGCATTGGCGAGGCCGCGCTGCGTGGCGTGGGTGTGAACGGTGTCGCCGCCCAGCGAACCAGCATAGGGTTCGTTGTCGCCGATGACCATATCCGGATCTTCCCGCAGCGCGTTCAGCAGCGGAATAGCGAGACGCGGATCCTTGTCCCACAGCACGCCCGCGTGCCACGGTCGCATCCAGCCGCGCCAATTCTCCGTGAAGCTGTGAATGGAGAGAATGACCGGTGGCTTGCCCGCCGCCGTCATGGCACCAATCGCCTCGTTCACGGCATTGTGATAGGGGCGGTAGTACAGTTCGATCCGGCGGGCGATTTCGGCGCGCGTGATCCCTGCATTGCCGGGGATGACGGCGCCGTCGGAAATGCGCATGACGAGCGTAGGATCGTCCTCGCCGCGATTTGGATCGATCAGAAGTCGCGAATACCGTGTCAGGATCGCCGGGGCGCCGAGTGCTTTTGCCATGTGGCGGGCGACGCCCGCCGAGCCGGGGTCAAAGGCGATGTGGCGTTCAAGCTGTTCCGGCGCCATGCCCAGCGTGCCAAATTCGGGGGGGAACGCGTTGCCCGCGTGGTCGCACAGAATCAGCACACCTGAGGTGAGCGATCCTGGCAACAGGACGAAAGGCATTTCGGCGGCGCTGCACGCCGTCGAGCCATTGGTGGGCAACGTGTCAAGCATGGCGTTAGATATAGAGGCCCAACTGAGCCAGGGCTAGCGCATCAATGCCCTTTTAGGTCGGTTTTTCAACCATATTGGCATTTTTGCACATCTCGCCTTCCGTTCGCTTCATTGCTGTACCAATCTCGTGAATCAAAGCATGAAACAACCGGACCACAGAAACATTCTACGCTCCCTTTATGAATCGGCAGTTGCGGCGGCGCAGCCTGCGCGCTGCCTGCCCCCGCATTTCCCGCCCGCTCCGGCGGACGGGCGGCTTGTCGTGCTCAGCTGCGGGAAGGCTGCCAGCGCCATGGCGCGGGCTGCGGAGATTTTTTACGAAGATGTGATCCGCGACGGCCGTTTCACGGGATTGGTGACGACGCGCCGGGGCTATGCTCAGCCGCTCGCGATATCTCGGACGATGGAAGGCGGTCATCCGGTGCCTGACGAGGGCAGCGCCGCCGCCGCTGAGCGTGCTCTGGCGCTTGCCGCCGGGGCGGGGCGCAGCGATCTGGTTCTGGCGCTGATCTCCGGCGGCGCATCGGCGTTGTGGGCCGCGCCCGCGCCGGGGCTTGCGCTGGCCGACAAACAGGGGGTGACGCGCGCGCTCATCAGGAGTGGGGCGCCGATTCACGACATCAATTGTGTGCGCAAGCATCTCTCGCGCATCAAGGGCGGGCGGCTGGCCCACGCCGCCGCTCCGGCTGCCGTGGTGACGCTCGCCATTTCCGATGTGCCGGGCGACGATCCTGCGACAATTGGCTCCGGCCCCACCGTGCCGGACGAAACGACGCTCGCCGATGCCCGCGCGGCACTCGCACGCTGGGGGGTAAGTCCGGCGCCCGCGGTCCTCGCCGCGCTTGCTGACGAGCGCAACGAGACGCCGAAGCCCGGTCCGGCGGCGGCAGGCGGCCGCTTCATCCTTGCCGCCGCGCCCAAAGACGCCCTCGCCGCCGCCGCCGCGACGGCTGCCGCAGCGGGCTACGCGCCGGTGATCCTCGGCGATGCGATCGAAGGCGAGGCCCGCGGCATCGCCCGCGAGCACGCGGCGCTGGCCCTGGCCGCCCGTCAGCGGGGTGAGCGCTGCGCCCTTATTTCCGGCGGCGAGTTGACAGTAACCGTAACCGGCGACGGCCGCGGCGGTCCCAATCAGGAATACGCCCTCGCCCTGGCCATCGCGCTGGACGGTGTGCCGGGCATTTGGGCGCTCGCCGCCGACACGGATGGCGCCGATGGCGGGACGGGCAAACCGGACGACCCGGCTGGCGGAATCGTCACGCCGGACACAATTCCGCGAGCCATCAACAAGGCGCTCGATCCTGCCGCATTTCTCGCAAAAAACGATTCCACCGCCTTCTTCGAGGTGGTAGACGACCTAGTGTTGAGCGGCGCGACATCAACGAACGTGAACGACCTTCGTGTGATCCTTGTCGAGCCGGAATGATCTGCTGGCAAGGCTCCTGTAACAGTAGAGCACCGACGAGCCCCTATGAAGAGAGTTGACATGAGCCGGACCATTCTCTGCCTCGGCTTCCTTGCCACCTGCGTGTTCGCGACGCCCGCCGCCGCCGGTCTGAAGCTGTGCAACACGACGTCGAGCCGCGTCGGCGTCGCGATCGGTTACAAGGATGAGAAAGGCTGGGTGAGCGAAGGCTGGTGGAATGTCGCGTCCAATACCTGTGAAGTGCTGCTGAAAGGCACGCTCGTGGCGCGTTTCTACTATGTCCATGCGCTGGACTACGACCGGGGCGGAGAATGGGGCGGTAAGGCCTCCATGTGCACCGGCGACAAGGCTTTTACGATCCGGGGGGAATCCAAATGTCGCGAGCGGGGATATAAAAAATCCGGCTTCTTCGAAGTCGATACCAACGACCAAAAAGACTGGACGGTTCGCTTGACTGATCCAGGAGAAGGCAGCGCAGCGACACAATGACACGCGACAGGCGGGTGAAGATCATCGCCACTTTGGGTCCGAGTTCATCGAGCCCCGAAGTGATCAGGAAGCTATTCGATGCTGGTGCGGACGTGTTCCGTATCAATATGAGCCACGCGTCGCATGACGATCTGCGGGCGCGGTACAGCGCCATTCGCCAGGTCGAAAGGGAGGTGGGACGTCCCATCGGCATTCTCTGCGATCTGCAGGGCCCGAAACTGCGGGTGGGGCGGTTCGCCGAGAAAGAAGTCCTCCTCCGGGAGGGGGACCGTTTCATCTTCGATACGAGCCAGACGCCGGGAGACCGTTCCCGTGTGTTTCTGCCGCATCCCGAGATCTTCCAGGGCATCAGGACGAAGCACAATCTGCTGCTCAATGACGGGAAGATTCGTCTCGTCGTCACCGGCCATAGCTCCGACCGCATCGAGACGGAGGTTCTCATCGGTGGCCCGCTCTCCGACCGCAAGGGTGTGAGCCTGCCGGACACCGACCTGCCGGTGACCGCGCTCACGGAAGACGACTGCTCCAACCTCGATTGTGCCGCCGATCTCGGTGTCGAATGGATCGCGCTGTCCTTCGTGCAGCGCGCCGATGACGTATACCGGGCGAAAGAGCGCGTCAAAAAGCGTGCACTCGTTCTGGCGAAGATCGAGAAGCCATCGGCGGTGCAGGACATTGAGGCCATTCTCGAGGCGTCGGATGCCATCATGGTGGCGCGTGGCGACCTCGGTGTGGAATGCCCGCTGCCAACCGTGCCCGGCGTGCAGAAACGTCTGACGCGCCTTGCCCGCAAACACGGAAAGCCTGTCGTCGTCGCCACGCAGATGCTGGAGTCGATGATCGAGGCCCCTGTGCCGACGCGGGCGGAGGTGTCCGACGTGGCGACCGCCGTGTTCGAGGGCGCCGACGCCATCATGCTGTCGGCTGAGTCGGCGAACGGAAGATACCCGGTCGAGGCGGTCGCGACCATGAACGCTATCGCCAGAGAGGTCGAGAGCGACGCGCTTTACGACGGCATCATCCATGTGCAGAAGCCCGAAGCCGACCAGACCGCGCCCGACGCCATCAGCGCGGCGGCCTGCTCGATTGCCCGCGATGTCGGGCTGAAGGCCATCGTCTGCTACACCTCGTCGGGGGCGACCGCGTTGCGCATCTCCCGCCAGCGGCCGGGGCAGCCAATACTCGTGCTCGCCACCAGCATTGTCACCGCCCGGCGCCTCGCCATCGCCTGGGGCCTTCACTGCGTCAAGGAAGATGACCCGACTTCGGTCGCCAAGATGGTCACCCAGGCCTGCAAGCAGGCGGTCAAGGAAGGCATGGCGGCCGTTGGCGACAAGATTATCGTGACGGCCGGACTTCCCTTCGGTGTCGAAGGAGCGACGAACATGCTGCGCGTCGTCACTGTCGATGCCGCCGCCGAGCGTGCCGCCAGGGCCGCGAATGGCGATTCCGGGGCGCGGAACGGGCGGAATGGCAAGGGCACGAACGGCAACGGCCGGGCAAAATCGACCGCTCCCGCCGGGGGCGGCAAAGGAGCCCGCCGAGCGGGCGGGGCCGTCGCCTCCGCGGGAAGAAGAAAGGTGCCAGCCGGCCTGTAAGCCGGGTTCTGTACGGGGCTGCGATGCTCGCTGATCGGCGACCAGACAAGCGTCGCTCCCCGTGATGGCCATTCATCTGGGACGCCCATTGCTGGACGCCTCTAGCAACCAACCCGGGCGGCGGGCCGGAAACGCACCCGGCACAAGCCTTGCGGCTTGCACGCATGCCGCCCCTATTCGGTTTTGCTCCCAGCGGGGTTTACCATGCCGCGTCCGTCACCGGCCGCGCGGTGCGCTCTTACCGCACCCTTTCACCCTTACCCCGGACGCATCCGGGGCGGTTTGCTTTCTGTGGCACTTTCCCTAGGGTCGCCCCCGCCGGACGTTATCCGGCGCTGTGTTTCCGTGGAGCCCGGACTTTCCTCCACGCAGCCTGAAGCCGCGCAGCGGCCATCCGGCCAACTGGCTCGTCAACGATAAAGGGGGGATGCGGCGTCGTGTCAAGTGGTTGCGGATTCTCCTGTCATCGCAAAAACATATTCTCCCAGCAAAGCGGGGATAGAAACATTTTGTGCACCGGACCGTGCATTTTTATCACATATTCGCGCCGGAGGTGATGTTACACTGCTAAAAGATAAGGTGGGCCGTGTTTTGCGTCCTTCTTATCGTTTTTCTAATGCCCAGGTTGCATGACTTGCGGGGAGCGCAGGCGTGTCCGTACAGGACATTTATTTGCCGTAGCGAAGAACAACAATAAGTGTTTCTGCTTGCCGAAGGAGGACGAGTTGAGCGCAGTCAAAAAGAAGAATCTGCCTGAATGGATTGCCGCGGCCGAGAAGCTGGCGCTGAATTCCGGTGAGCATGTCGATTGTCCCGAATGCCAGCGGCGTGGGCTGAGGGTTCGCGACATCGAATATGGCTGGGGTCCCAGCCGCGGGCTCGAGCGTCACGTCGTTTGTATGCATTGCGGCGCGCACAACATCGTCAATCTCCGCCACGCTCTCCCCTGCGGTGAAGTGCATGTGAAGGGCGAGGCCAAGGCAGACGCGGAGTAACCCGGCTGGTGCCGCGCCTGCGAGACGATGTGGTCAAGTCCCCAACGGAAAACCGTTCAATTCAGTCGCGGCTTCGCTCGCGGCTTTCTATGAAAGCATGGCGAGACCGAGCTGTTTGCGCGCCTCCTCGCGCAGTTCATCGATCGGCCGCAGCCGCCCGTCCGTTTTGACATGCCAGAAGGTCCAGCCGTTGCAGGCAGGCCGCCCGAGCACGCGCGCGCCCATCTTGTGGATCGACCCCTGTTCGCCCGCGAGCGCCAGCGTCCCGTCGGCGCGCACCTGCGCCTTGAGCGTCGCGCCCGCGTCGTAGAGTGTCGCGCCCGGCTGAAGCATCCCGAGATCCAGAAGCGTTCCGAACGGTATCCGAGCCTCGTTGCGCTTGCCGCGCAGGCATTTCAAATCTTCGGCTCCCAATGGCTTGATCGCCTCTATCCGCTCCTCCGCCGCGCGCGCGTAGTCCGGGTCGCGCTCGATGCCGATGAAGCGCCGGCCGAGGCGTTTGGCCACCGCGCCCGTCGTGCCTGTGCCGAAAAACGGGTCGAGCACCAGATCGCCGTCGCGTGTCGTGGCGAGCAGCACGCGGTACAGGAGCGCCTCCGGTTTCTGCGTCGGGTGCGCTTTACGTCCGCCGTCGTCCTTCAGCCGTTCCGGCCCGCTGCAGATGGGGATCAGCCAATCCGAGCGCATTTGCAGATCGTCATTGAAGGCCTTCAGCGCCTCGTAATTGAAGGCGTAGCGCGAGTTCTCCTCCCGCGCCGCCCAGATCAGCGTTTCATGCGCATTGGTGAAGCGGCGGCCACGAAAATTCGGCATCGGGTTCGTCTTCCGCCACACGATGTCGTTCAGCAGCCAGAAGCCGAGATCCTGCAGTGCCGCGCCGAGCCGGAAGATGTTGTGATAGCTGCCGATGACCCAGATCGCGCCATCGGGCTTGAGAATGCGCCGCGCCTCGGCAAGCCATGTCCGGCTGAAGGCGTCGTAGGTGGAAAAGCTCGAAAACTTGTCCCAGTCCTGATGCACACCGTCCACGCGCGTATTGTTGGGGCGCAGCAGCTCGCGCTCAAGCTGGAGGTTATAGGGCGGGTCCGCGAAGACGAGGTCGGCACTGGCGTCGGGCAGCCCGGACAGCGCATCGAGGCAGTCGCCGAGGATGATGCTGTTGGCGGGGAGGGAACGGGACGAGGACGGCGACGCATTCATGAACACAACCCCACTACGCAACAGACTCGTTACGGAATCCAAATCCACTCGCATGCGCGGCCCCTCGGACACACGCAACCCGAGCGTGTTTTAATATAAAACTAACACTCCGTGGTTAACACGGAATTAACGGCGTCTCGATATGCGTTTTCCTCAGGAGGAACCCCCATCAGGCGTGGCGGAATGTCACAGTATTACGGAAATATCCCGGATTCCCGTGCCATAATACGACAAATTAACCCTCCCGCTGTTAGGGCAGGCGGGTCAAACCAGTGAACTGGTCCTTACCCGTGACGTGGTTCGCCTTTCAAAAAAGGTGCCCGCTGGCGGGCGTCCTGCCCGGCATATGCGCAGAGGGCCGTCGCTGGGGGTGAAGTGTTTTTCGATGAAGGTTACCAATGAAAAAACTCCTTACGATCTGCGCAACGGTGGTTCTTGCTGGGACGTTTTCGGCCAGGGCCGACCAAACCGGCCTCCACATCATCCACGATCTGGGAAAAGAGCGGGGCCGGCTCTGCATGTCCGGCCATGTCCATGAAGGCAACGGGAGCGGTGCCACGCGCAGGGCGGCGCGCCGGGCGGCGGTAAGCTCCTGGGCCTCTTTCACCGCGCTGGAATATGGTACCGACTGGGCGCACTTCCGCAACGCGGGCAGCCGCTTCATGAAGTGCAACAGGAGCGGCCGCGGCTGGGCCTGCCATACGTCAGGCCGGCCTTGCCTGAGCCGGGCCCGCACAATCCATGCGTCCAGGAAGGGGAAGCGCGCCCGTCCGGGATACCGCGTGAGCGGAGCGAGGTGATATCATGGCGCCCGGAACTGCCGCCCGTCCGGCGCTGGCGGTTCCGGAGCGGCGGAAGCAAAGGTGGCGCGTCTCAGCCTTTCCCGGCGGTGACTTTCAGGCTCTTCACATAACCGCAACATGGATATAGTATCCCTGCCATGCGACGTAGTGCGAGCGTGACTGCATCATGCTAACGGGTCAACCGTCAGGAAAGGCAGACGTGACCGCCGTATCGACCGCATCCAATCCGCCAGCGGCTTATCCGGCCCTCGTTCTCAATGCAGACTACCGGCCGCTAAGCTATTATCCTCTCTCGCTGTGGAGCTGGCAGGAGACCGTGAAGGCGGTCTTCCTCGACCGGGTGAACATCGTCTCGAATTACGACAAGGCGGTGCACAGCCCGTCGTTCGAAATGCTGCTCCCCAGCGTGGTGTCGCTGAAGGTCTATGTGAAGCCTGCGCTTTACCCGGCCTTCACGCGCTTCAACGTGTTCCTGCGCGACCGTTTCACCTGCCAGTATTGCGGCGCCCAGGAAGATCTGACATTCGACCACCTCATCCCCCGCTCGCGCGGCGGAATGACGCGGTGGGACAATGTCGTGGCGGCCTGCGCGCCATGCAACCTGCGCAAGGGCGGCGACATGCCCGCGAAGGTGAAGATGTGGCCGCACCAGACGCCCTACCGTCCGACCGTGCACGAACTGCACCGCAACGGACGGCGGTTCCCGCCGAATTACCTGCACGAGAGCTGGCTCGATTATCTGTATTGGGATACCGAGCTGGAGCCCTAGTACGCCCCGCAGGAAATCCTGTGAGAGCGAGCAGCAAGCGGGTCAGGACTTCTTAGCTGAGGCGTACTAGCTCTCCGGCGGCCAGCCGCGCGGGATGCGTCCTTGTGGCGATGGCGATCTGCGCGCCCGGCGCGGGCATGTGATACGCCGAAGTGCAGGCGCCCCGCTATATCGTCGCATCCCCTGATCGCGCGTTGACTTAGGGCCTGGGCTGCTGCCTTGATAGATTCTTTCCGGGGGCGGCGCGGGGCCTGTCAACGACGCTGGACCATGAAGCGAGACATGATTGGAAAGAGGGCCGATCCCAGCGGCAGCGGTCTGACGCCCACAGAACCGGCGCGCGATCGCCTGATCAGGGCGGCCTCTGACCTTTTCTGCCGTTTTGGGATCAACGCGACCGGCGTCGATGCCGTCGTCGAGGCGGCGGGGACGGCGAAAGCGACGCTCTACAAGGCGTTTGGCTCGAAGGAGCGCCTAGTGGAGGCTGTGCTCGAAAGCGAGGGCACGGCCTGGCGCAAATGGTTCCTCGGTTCACTGGACGACTATCCCGGCGGCCCCAAGGACAAGCTCACGGGCATGTTCGACATTCTCGAGGAATGGTTCGCGGCGGAAAAGTTTTACGGCTGCCCGTTCATCAACGCTGTCGGCGAATTCGACAAGCGGGAGCCGCGCTACAAAGAACTGGCGCGCACCCACAAGCATATCGTGATGACCCGCTTTGCCGAACTCGCCAAGGCGGCCGGCTGCAAGGATGCGAACGCCGTGGCGCTGCAGCTCTGCTTTCTCGTGGATGGTGCGATCAATGCGGCCCTGATCACGGGCGACGCAAAGGTCGCGCGGACGGCGCGCGCCGCAGCGTTGAGGGTCGTCGGCGCTGCGTAGCGCACAATTTCTCTTGTTCAGCCGAAGCTGGCCGATGAAATGCACGGAATGCCGTACCCGGCAAGCGCCACCCGCGCCGCCGCCATCGAACCGTTCACGTCGATGCCGCGGCACCCATCCTCGATGACGGTTACGGCGAACCCCTCGCGGTGCGCATCCTCGGCCGAGTAGAATACACAGAAGTCGAAGGCGAGCCCGGCCAGATAGATATGCGTCAACCCGCGCTCACGGAGATAACCGGCAAGGCCCGTCGGCGTCGTGCGGTCGTTCTCGTAGATCGTCGAATAGGAGTCGATGGTGCGGTCGTAACCCTTGCGCAGGATCAGTTCCGCGTGCCGGATGTGCAGATCAACGTGGAAAGCCGCGCCGGATGTGTCCTGGACGCAGTGATCCGGCCACAGGATCTGCTCGCCATAAGGCATTGCGATGGTGTCGAAAGGGCGTTTGCCGGGATAGGCGGAGGCGAATGACATATGGTCCGCCGGATGCCAGTCCTGCGTCAGCACGACATGCCGGAACTTCAGCGCCAGCCGGTTGACGACCGGCACGACTTCATCACCGCCCGGCACCCCGAGCGCACCTGCGGGGCAGAAGTCGTTCTGGACATCGACGACGACGAGTACCGAGTCGTCGCCGGGCGAAGCCTTCCCGTTCATGACGTGATCTCACCGTGCTCCGCAATGCGCCGGTCGGTTTCGGCGGCCAGTTCGCGCAGTGCCGGCGCGATTTCGACGGGGTAAAAAGCAGCGGCACCGCCCGCCAGGCCACGCAGGCCCTCGGGCAGGCTGTCCAGCTCGCGGGCGGCGTGCGCGCGAATGTCGTCGAGGCTGGATCGCGGTTCAAGACGCTTGCCGCCGCGCATCACCGGCTGGATCAGCGGCGTTCCCTCCTGGAAGTCGTCCTCGAGGGACAGCACGTCGCCCGCCATCCGGCCGTCGGGACCGTAACGGCGCCAGACCTGCTTGCGGCCCGGCCATGTTGCTTTGCCTGCGGAACGCTTGCGGCGCGGCAGGCCCGCATATTCCTGCAGCTTGTAGGCGCTGTCGAGCGCAGGCACGTCGGACGAGGTGACAAGGCTGGAACCGATGCCAAAGCCGTCGATGGGCGCGTCCGCCCGGGCGATGTCGAGGAGTTCGTCCTCATCCAGGCCGCCGCTGGCGAAAATGCTCACGTCCTGAAGCCCGCCTTCATCGAGGATGCGGCGGACGTCCTGCGCTAGGTGGATCAGCCCGCCGCTGTCCAGGCGGACGGCTTCGATGCGGATGCCCTCGGCCTTGAGTTCCGGCGCCAGCGCAACGACCTTCCGCGCGCCGGCTTCCGTGTCGTAGGTATCGATGAGCAGCGTCAAATGGTCCGGGCGGGCGCCGGCGAAGGCGGCAAAGGCGGCGCTCTCGTCGTCGAACGTCTGGATGAAGGAATGGGCGAGGGTGCCGAACAGCGGGATGCCGAAAAGCTTGCCCGCCAGCACCGTGGCGGTGCCAGTGAAGCCGGCGATGTAGGCCGCGCGCGCCGCCATCAGCCCGGCCTCGGCGCCATGGGCGCGGCGCAGGCCGAAATCGACCAGCGTCTTGCCCGGCGCCGCCAGCACCATGCGCGCCGCCTTGGCCGCGATCAGCGATTGCAGGTGAATAATGTTCATGAGCCGCGTTTCGGCAAGCTGCGCCTGCGGGAGCGGCGCCGTCACGCGCACGACCGGCTCATTGGCGAAGAAGACCGTGCCCTCGGCCATGGCGTGGACATCGCCGGTGAAATGAAAATGCTCCAGATAATCGAGGAGCGAATCATCGAAACGCCCGGTTTTCGCCAGCCAGTCGATGTCCTCGGCGGAAAAATGGAGATGTTCCAGCGCGTCGAGCGCCTGCTCAAGCCCGGCGGCCATAAGGAAGCCGCGGCGTGCGGGAAGCCCGCGCACGAAAAACTCGAAAACGGCGTCGCCGGTGCGGCCACAGTCCAGATAGGCCTGCATCATGTTGAGCTGGTAGAGATCGGTCAGGAGGGGGCTTGCTGCCGTGTCCATGGCGCCTTTTCCGCGGATGTCCAGGATTCGATGACTCTGACCGGCGAAATCTTGCTTAACCAGCGTCGGGTAGAGTTTGAGACGCCGTTCCGTTTATCGCAAGACGAAGTCTACAATTTGTGAACGCGGGCGGCGCATCTTTGGCAGTCTATCTTGCAGGCGATCCCATGGCCACTGAAACGACAGGCCGCCAGCGTCGCGGCTCACATAAATATCCCGAGGCCGAAAGCGCGCCGCGTCTGTTCGCGCTCGGCGGCAGCACCGCGCTCGGCGAGGCGGTAGCGCGGCATCTCGGCCGGGCGCTGTCGGAACATGAGGAGCGCGAGTTCGAGGACGGCGAGCACAAGGCGCGGCCGCTTGATGGCGTCGGCGGCGCCGATGTCTACGTCCTCCACAGTCTTTGCGGTGGCCCGGCGCAAAGCCCCAACGACAAGCTCTGCCGTCTCTTGTTCTTCATCGGCGCGCTCAAGGACAATGGCGCCGCGCGCGTGACGGCGGTGGCCCCCTATCTCTGCTACGCGCGCAAGGACAGGCGCACCAAGCCGCACGACCCGGTGACGACGCGCTATCTGGCGGCGATGTTCGAGGCGGCGGGCGCGGATGCCGTGGTCACGCTCGAAGTGCACAATCCGGCGGCTTTCGAGAATGCCTTCCGCTGCCGGACCGTGACGCTCAACGCCGCGCCCTTGTTTGTGGACTATGTCCGGCAACTGCCCGACGCGCGGTTCTGCGTGGTATCGCCGGACACGGGTGGCGCCAAGCGCGCAGAGCTGTTCCGCACTACGCTCGAAAGCGTGCTCGGCCGTCCCGTGGGCAGCGCTTTTGCCGAGAAATACCGCAGCGCGGGCGTGGTCAGCGGCGAACATTTCGCCGGGGACGTCTCCGGTGCGACGGCTCTTATCGTCGATGACCTGATCAGTTCCGGCACGACTCTCGTCCGGGCAGCGCGGGCGGCGCGGGCGGCAGGGGCGCGGCATGTGATCGCCCTGGCAGCGCACGGATTGTTTATGGGCGAAGCCGCCGAGACGCTTCTCGATCCGGCCATCGACCGGCTTGCCGTCAGCGATACCGTGCCGCCTTTTCGTCTGAATGGCAGCGTGGTGAGCAGCAAGGTGGATATTCTGCCCGCGGCGCCGCTTCTCGCGGAAACCATCCGGCGTTTGCACGAAAACCGCCCCTTGACCGAGCTCCTGGTGTTCTGAGCGCGGCCTCCAGGCGAGCCGCGTCCTTGAGCGCGAGCCGCAGATAGGTGAGCGCGAGCGGCCGCCATTTTTCGGGAGTGCGCGGATGCGGGGCGCGCAGATGGGCGATGGCGAGGCGTGCGCGCAGGGTGGCCTGGGTGCTGCGGTAGAAGAGGTACAAATCATCCAGCGCGCCGCCGCGTTCCCGTCCGAGAATTCCGCCGCGCAGCGATGCCCCCGCCCAGGCCGCGCCCAGCCTCTCGCATTCGAGATCGAGGAAGGCGACTTCGGCCAGCGTGTCGGCGGCACGCAGGCGGTCGTTGAATTCCAGGCAGTCGATGATCTGTATGGGCTCGCCCAGCCAGATGTGTTCGGGCCTGAGGTCGCCATGGGCATCGACGACGCGGCGACCAAGCACACGCTGCGCGAATTGCGCCCGCCGGGCGGCGAGAAAAGCCCGATGAATGCGTGCGAGCCGCCGGATGGGGCCGGACGGCAGACCGAGCGGGGAAGCCGCCAGCAATTCGCGGTGCGTCAGCGCCAGAGCGCGTTTCCATGCCGCCAGAAAAGCGTCCGGCGACAGGCCGACGGGCCGGGCATGCGCGTAGAAATGGGACAGCGTATCCGCGAGCCGGCCGAGCTGGCGCCCGTCGAGGCGGTCCTCGCGGATCTGCACGTCCAGCATGGCGCGGGTATCGAGGCGGCGCATGACCACCAGCCAGTCGGCGGTCTCGCCCTCGCCGCCGAAACGCAGGCCTTGCGGCGTCAGCGTCAGCGGCGTGATGCCGAGATACGTCTGCGCGGCAAGTCGGCGGTTGAGGCGCAGCTCGGCTTTGCAGGCCGCCTCTCGCTGCGCCAGCGTCGTGAAATCGAGGAATGGCGAGCACACCGGCTTCTTGAGCTTGTAGGCTCTGTCGCCGGCGAGGAAGACCCAGGATTTGCTGGTCTCGCGGACCGTTACTGCGCCGGGCGACGCGGGATAGGCGTCCGGGCGGCTGAGAAAGGCCACCTTTTCCGCGATCGTAACGCTGTTTGCATCGGGCCTGGACACGGTGTCCTGCGCATGGGTCAACGCCATCCCTCGTGGCGCACCAGCTCGCTCATCGGGCGCCGGGAGTGCGGCGCAGGCTTCTCGGCCGGGTGGCCGAGGGGCAACAGGGCGATGGGCCGCAGATGCTCCGGGGCGGCGAGCACCTCGCTGACGCGTCCTTCGTCGAAAGCGCCGATCCAGCAACTCCCCAGTCCTTCCGCGGCGGCGGCCAGCTGGGCATAGGTGGCGGAGATGGTGGCGTCCTGTACGCAGAACAGCGTGGCGCCGCGCGTGCCGTATTTCTTCTCGGCGTGGACCCGGTCGGCAAAGAACGCGAGGACGACAGGGGCCTCGGCCAGGCACTCCTGATCCAGGGCGACCTTGGCCAGCCGGGCCTTGGTTTCCGGGGCCTCTACGATGAGGATGGCCAGGGATTGCAGCCCGCCCGCTGAGGGAGCGTGCTGTGCTGCGGCGAGAATTCGTTCGAGTTTTGCCTCCTCCACCTTGTCCGGCTTGAAAGACCGGACGGACTGCCTGTGTTCGATCACGTCGAAAAACTGCATGGCGTCACCCGTGAATTCGGCCGCCTCTGCGGGCATGGTGGCTTTCCCCGCCTACGATATAACGGAATTTGTGAAGGCCAAGTTGCCAGTGTTGGCTCAGGATGAAACACGGCTGCCGGAGGCGGCGTCACGGCGCCCAGGTCTGGCGCGTGGCGTCCTTTCGCCACCAGCTGTCGATGCGGATGCCGGCCAGAGGCGCCACCTTCGGCTGAGCCAGCCCGGCGTTGAACGCCACCCATTGCTGCGGCAGGTGGTAAAGCGGGATAACGTAGGCCCCGCTCATCAGCACCCGGTCGAGTGCCCGCACCGCCGCCACGAAATCGTCCCGGCTTCTGGCCGCGAGCAGCGCCGCGATCATGGCGTCGGCCGCCGGGCTTTTCACGGCCGGGTAGTTGAAGCTGCCCTCCATGTTCGCCGCGGCCGATGACCAGCGGTTGTTCTGCTCGTTGCCGGGCGAGAGTGATGAGGGCCAGGTGTTCTCGATCATGTCGAAGTCGAATCTCACCTTGCGCGCCTGGAACTGCGCCGGGTCGATCTGGCGGATGCGCACGTCGATGCCGGCTTTGCGCAGCTCTCGCGCGGATGTGAGGAACAGCCGTTCCTGCTCCCGCGTCGCCGCCAGCATTTCGAAGCTCACCGGCGTCCCCGTTGCTTTGTGCACCAGCTTGCCGCCGGCCAGTTCGTATCCGGCCTCCCGCAAAAGCCGGAACGCCATGCGCCGGTTGGAGCGATCGCGGCCCGAACCATCGGTTACCGGTTGGCGCAGCGTGCCCTCCATGGCCTCCGGCGTTACCGCGCCGGGGAACGGTGCCAGAAGCTCGCGCTCGTGTGCCGAGGCCGGACGGCCGTGCGACGACAACTCGGATTTGTCGAAATAGCTCTGGGTGCGCTTGTAAAGGCCGTGAAACAGGTTCTTGTTGAGCCACTCGAAATCGAAAAGCAGGTTGAACGCCTGCCGCACGCGACTGTCGGCGAACAGAGGCCGCCGCGTGTTGAACACCAGCCCGGTCATGCCGGAGGGCAGTCCCGTCGTGAAGCTTTTCTTGACGATACGGCCTTCCGTCACAGCCGGGAAGTCGTAGTCCCGCGCCCAGCGGCCCGGATCGGCCTCCCCCATGAAGTCGATAAGTCCCTTCTTGAAGGCCTCGAACATCGAATTGCGGTCGCGATAGAAATCGTAGCGGATCTCGTCGAAATTGAAGAGCCCCCGATTGACCGGCAGATTCCGGCCCCAGTATTCGGGATTGCGCCGGAAGACGAGCCGCGATCCAGGTGCCACCTCGGCAGCGACATAGGGACCGCTGCCCACCGGGGGGGCGAGCGTCGTCTTCTCGAACGTCTCCGGGTCGATGAGATGCTTCGGAAGGATCGGCATGAGGCCGATGATCAGCGGCATTTCGCGGTCGCTGCCGTCGCGGAAGATCATCTTCACGCCCCGCTCGCCCACGCGTTCGATGCGTTCGACCTTGCTGTAATAGCTGCGGTGGACGGTCGGCAGCCCCTTGTCGCGCAGCAGTTTCCAGGAAAAGATGACGTCGTCCACCGTGACCGGCCGCCCGTCGGAGAAGCGCGCTTCGGGCCTGAGCGTGAAGGCGACCCATGAACGGTCGTCCGGCACCTCGATGCTCTCGGCGAGCAGGCCGTAGAGCGAGAACGGCTCGTCCGATGCGCGCGCCATCAGGCTTTCATAGACATATTCGCGCACGCCCGGCGCCTTGTTGCCCCTCACGATCAGCGGATTGAGGCTGTCGAAGGAGCCGTTCACGCCGAGCGCAAGAGTGCCGCCCCTGGGGGCCTGAGGATTGACATAGTTGAAATGAGCGAAGCCGGGCGCGTATTTCGGCTCGCCGTGCATCGCGATGCCGTGGCGCGGTTCCGCGGCGATGCCTGTTCCCAGCATGCAGGACAGCCATGCAGCCAGCAATATGCCGAGGAGGCCGGGGCGAGTCGTATTCATGCAACAGGTTCCTCTTCAGTTGAAGCGGCGTCATGCAAGTCCACCCGCCATACCACATTTTCCCAGCGCGAAAAGTGTCTTCCCGTGCCCTTTGCCTATGGCCTTCCGGTGTTGGCGTGGTATGAAAGGCGGCGTCGCAGGGAATGGGCTTTTTTGCCGGTTTTTCCTTCGATGCGGGTTGTGGAGCGGATCCGCTGGAGGCTCGGCCTGTCATGCGAATGCCGTAATTGGGTGGTTCCACGCCATAGGATTTTATTCGCCGAACCTTGAGGTTGGGAGGGTGCAATCAGACGGCCCCAAAGCTCATGGGGGGATTTGGTGCTGTTCCAGCTGCTGTTCTGAGGAAACTTTCGCAGGGTAATGCGGGAAGTGAAAGGTCAATGAAAATGTATGCAAAGCGAGTCACAGGTATGTGGGGAGTGGGCGTGCGCGCCGTTTTCGCCGCGATGCTGGCGGTCGGCCTGAGTTTTGCGGCTGATCCCGCGCTCGCCCAGAAGAAGCCGGCGGCCAAAGCCAAAAAGGCGGACAACAAGGACAAGAATTTCTGGGTGAAGCTGTGCGAAAAGGCACCGGCTGCCGCCGAGAAGGGTAAGAAGAAGAAAGAGCTCAAGGTCTGCCTCACGCACCACGAGCAGCTTGAAAGCACCAGCGGCATGGTTCTGGTGTCCGTGGCCATCCGTGAGATCGAGGGCCAGAAGAAGAAGGGCCTGATGGTCATGGTTCCGCTCGGTATGCAGCTTCGCCCCGGCGTTCTGGTGAAGTTCGATGATGGCAAGCCGATGAACCTGCCGTTCACCCTCTGCCATCCGATGGGCTGCACCGCCGAGGTCGAGGCGACCAAGGAAGTCCTCGACAAGATGAAGAAGGCCAAGAACATCGCTGTCGGCGCCATCAATATCGGTGGGAAGACCATCGGCTTCCGCGTGCCGATGCAGGGCTTCGGGAAGACGCTCTCCGGTCCGCCTGCCGACAACGCGAAGTACAAGGAAGAGCGCAAGCGCGTGATGATGGCCATCCGTCAGCGGCAGATCGATCTCGCCAAGAAGGCGAAAGCCGAGGCTGGCAAGAAAAACGGCAAGGGTCAGAAGAAGTAAGCCGGTCGCGGGCTTTATCCAAAACTGGTTTGCAGCAACCGGCCGTCCTCGTGGCGGCCGGTTTCTTATTGTGCGTCCGCGACCAGAGATCGCTTTGGGGACGTTGCAGAGCCCCGCTTGACAATGGCGCGGCAAACGATTGCGATAAGCGGGGTCAGCGAATCGGCAGCTTAGCGAGGCGGGGCATGCCATCCTACTTCCCGATCCGGCGCTGGATGGACAGTGCCGAAAAGGCGCGAACGGCTGAGCGGCTGCTGGCTTTGCGGCACAAGCTCAAGTCCGAGATCACCGACCGTTGCGGGCGCAACGCGCTGCTCATCGCCACATGGAACCTGCACGATTTCGATTCCAACCGGTTCGGCCACGGGCCACGGCTGCGCGAATCGTTCTATTTCATAGCCGAAATCATCTCCGCATTCGATCTCGTGGTTCTGCAGGAGATCAGCCGGAATCTGGAGGCGGTCGAAGCGCTGCTCTCGATTCTCGGGCAGGAGTGGGACTACTTTGCCACCGACACCATCGAGGGCGATCGCGGGGCGGATGAACGGATCGCCTATCTCTACCGGCGGCCGAAGATCGGGTTCCGGCGCATCGCGGGTGAGGTCGTGCTGCCGGGCGGGCAGGTCGTGGTGCCGCGGGGTGGTCTCGCCGATCCACGCAAGGGCAGCGAACTGCAATTCGTGCGCACGCCGTTTCTTGTGGCGTTTCAGGCGGGCGGCATCAAGTTCAATCTGTGCACCCTCCATATCCGCTACAGCGGCAGTACGGCGCAGGACCTGCAGCGACACACGGCGCAGATCGAGGGGCTGGCCCGCTTCTTCCGCGAGCGGCAGGACCGCGAACGAGAGGAGTACATTCTCCTGGGCGATTTCGGCATCGGCGCGCCGGACGATCTGGTGTCCAGGGTCCTGGAACGCCACGGTTTCGAAGTGCCGGAGGCGCTCGGCAAGCGGCGCGCCGGGCTCGGTGGCGGCACGTTCTTCGATCAGATCGGGTTTCGCACCAAGGAAGACCGGCTGGAGCTCGCGCGCGCGGGCACGTTCCGCCATTTCGATGTGGTATTTCGCGACAATGACGAGGATTTCGCCGCTTACCAGGACATGATGCCCGAGGACAAGGCGAACGATCTGTGGAACGGCGGTCCGCGCGGCTATTACGTGGACCAGTGGCGGACTTGGCAGATGTCCGACCACGTACCATTGTGGGTGGAGCTGAAGGTCGATTTTTCCGACCACTACCTCGAAGCGATCCGCCGCAGCGCAACGCCCAGATAGCGCAACGCCCTATTCATTCGCCGCCGCAATACGCGTTTTGACAGGCGGACGATGCATCAACTCGTCGATCCGCTGCGATTCCTTCTTGAACTCGGCAAGGAGGCGGCCGTTCAACTGACGGCTCCGCGGCACATAGATCTTCAGCGGATTGGTGAAGCGCTTGTTGATGAGCACTTCATAATGGAGATGCGGGCCGGTCGAGTAGCCTGTCGAGCCGACATAGCCGATGATCTGGCCCTGGCGCACTTTCGCACCCTTCTTAACCCCCTTCGCGACGCGGACCATATGGCTGTAGGCCGTCTTATAGCCGTTGCCATGACGGATGCGCACGTAAATGCCATTGCCACCATGCCGCCCGGCCGCTTCCACGGTGCCGCTGCCAGCGGCCATGATCGGGGTGCCCTTGGGGGCGGCCCAGTCGACGCCGGTATGCATCTTCCGGATGCCCAGCAGCGGGTGGCGCCGGTAGCCGAAGCCCGACGTAAAGCGTCCGGACCGGATGGGCTTCTTCATCAGGAACCGGCGTGAATTCGATCCGCGATCATTATAGAAATCGATCGTCCCGTCGGACATGCGATACCGGTAATATTTCATCGTCTCGCCGCCCACATTCATGGCGACGTATAGCAGTTCGCCAACCTCTTCGTTTCCCTCCGCGTCTTTTTTGACGTCGAAGAACAGTTCGAAACTGTCGCCGGGCCGGGTCTTCTGCTTGAAGTCCACGTCATAGGCAAGCACGCGCAGCAGCTTGGTAATCACGGTCGGTTCCAGGTCCAGGGAGCGCGCGGAGGTGTAGATGCTGGTATAGAGCGTGGCGCGTTCGCCAATCGCCCTGTCTTCTTCGCCCGCCCTTCGAATTCCGACGATCTGGACATGATCCTTGGTGAGCGTGTATTCGCCGTCGCTCGTGCGCTCCACGGTGCCTTCCGGCCGGACACCCGTGAAAACGCTGATCTTCAGCGGTTCCTTGACGGTGGGATCGCTGGCCGCGGGCGCCAGCTTCAACCGGACTTCTTGACCGTAGCGCAGCGTGAAGCCTCCCGGCACGCGGTTGATGGCGTCGTAAATCGACTGCGCCTGCCACGATTCCGCGCCCACGCTCTTGAGGATGCCCACAAGCGTGTCGCCCGGCTTGACGATCACGGACTGCACTTGATTGTCCTCGCCGGCGTCGTCCTCTTCGACGGATTTCTCGACGATCGTCGTTTGCGCCTTCAAAAGAGTGCGTGTGCGTTCGCCATTCGCTGACAGGAGCGGGCTGTTCTGCGTCTGTGTCGCTCCCTCGGCTCCGGCGCTTTCCCCTTCCGTCGCCGCCATAATGGCCGGGCGGAACTGCGCCGCGCCTTCGGCATAGACGGCGTCGGCCTCCGCGACATAGCGCTCGGCCTCGGCACCCGGCAACTCTTGACTGTCTTCCTCGGGCATGGCGCCGGTCAGTTCGAGAATGCGCACGGAAAGAAAGGCGTTGCCGCTGCTCTTGGACCGTTGTTTGTGTTGCGCCGGGCTGGATGCCGGGGTGTCGTCTTTATAGAGGTCGAAGGGGTTGAAGGGCGGAATTCTCCCGACCTCCTCGGACTTGACCGTCGAGAGCGAGGCCACGACGCGCGTGTAGGATTTCTCGCGGATGAAATCGCGGGAGTCGCGGCGTTCGACGACATTATCCTTGATCAGGTATTTCGTCGCCAGCCCCTTGGTCGTCATCTGGATCTTGTCAGTCTTTTGGCCAGGCCGCGCTGCCGTCTGCAGAATGATATTGTCGACCTTCGGCTTCATCGCAGCCAGCCCGGCGCGCCGAATGGACGCCATCATACCGCTGCCGTCCTCGATGTCGGTGGAGGCATACATGGCGATGCCGATGGTCACGAGGCCCGCTGCGCCGACGATGCATGTCGATATGAGCCATTTCAGGCGGGAGATGAGGCGCCGGGCGTTGCCGTCACCGAGATAGAGCGCCGGGAGCTTGCCTTTGCCGGCTGGCCTGTACACCTGCGGCAGATTAGACGTACCACCCTGCCGCGCGAGTGCACGATGGTTGCCGAGGCCCGTGAAATGGCTGTTACGATCAAGCAAACCTGTCACCCCGTCGGCGGCTGCGCACCAGATGCAGCCGCGGACCCTCTTTATTTACCGCCAGAGAGGCATGCCGGGTACCGGATTTTTCACCTTGTTGATTACCTGGGGTGAGTTTGCCCGGTTCGTCCACAGCATGTCAACAATACGCCGATCTAAGGCATGGCTTCGGGTCGGAATGATGGCATTTGCAGGGCGGGTAAATACGGAGGCGAGAAAAATCGAAAAAATATCTTTAGTTGCCGCACGTTAACCCCCTCTTAA
>JBNKIW010000026.1:46662-46830 GCA_050290865.1 Rhodomicrobiaceae bacterium
AACCCTTGTCCCTAGTTGCCAGCACTTCGGCTGGGAACTCTAGGGAGACTGCCGGTGACAAACCGGAGGAAGGTGGGGATGACGTCAAGTCCGCATGGCCCTTATGGGCTGGGCTACACACGTGCTACAATGGCAAGTACAGAGGGCAGCGAACCCGCGAGGGGGAGC
>JBNKIW010000027.1:0-45758 GCA_050290865.1 Rhodomicrobiaceae bacterium
AACGCTCGCGCTCAACTTCTAGAGGCGGCCCGGGCGGCTCGAAATCACACCGCTTTCAAAATGAGGGGATTCCTGAGGGTTCTGGTTGATCGAGATCTTTCAGGTCAAATATCTCAACAACATCATTGAGCAGGATCATCGCTTCATCAAGAAGATGCCACGCCCCATGAAGGGCTTCAAATCTTTTCCATCCGCATCCGCAACATTGGACGGTATCGAAGTGGCCCACATGATCCGCAAGGGCCAATTTGCAACAAAAGACCAATCCGCATTTCAGCAGTTTGCTGCACTCGCTGCATAACTGCGTCCGGGGATACGCTTTGCTGCGACTGGGTTAGAAATTTGCGACAGAACCGCGCTACTCAGCCCGCATACGCCCCATGGCAGTGCTTGTATTTCTTGCCCGAACCGCACGGACAGGCCGCGTTCCGCGCAACCTTGCCCCAGGTCTCCGGGTTGTTCGGGTCTTTGACCGCGGCCGCGTTGCGGCTGCGTACCGGTGCGGACCGTGCGCGGCCGTTTGCCCGGGCGCCACCGGATACTGCCCCCGCCTCCGCCATCTCGAACTCGTCCTCCCCGGTGAGCGGATCGATATGATGGGCGTACATCTCGGGCAACTCCTCCATCTCCATAGAGAAGTCCTCGTTAGGCGCGAGCTGAACATGCATCAGATGCTCGGTCGTGGCGAATCGCAGGCGCGACAGCATGCTCTCGAACAGCGTGAACGCCTCGCTCTTGTATTCGTTGAGCGGATCGCGCTGGGCGTAGCCACGCAGGCCCACGGCCTGGCGCAGATGCTCCAGCATGATGAGATGCTCCCGCCACAGATGGTCGAGCGTCTGCAACAGGACACCCTTCTCGGCCTGGCGCAGGATCTCGGGGCCGAGTTCGGTGGCCTTGCGCGCCGCCGCGGCATCCACTTTCTCCTGCAACCGGTGGCGGATTTCCTGATCGGCGATGCCTTCTTCCTTCGCCCAGTCGGCGACGGGCAGGTCGAGGTCGAAAATCTCCTTTACCGCCGTCTGCAGGCCCTCGGTGTCCCACTGCTCGGCATAGGCGTGCTGCGGGATGTGGTCGGCGACGATGTCCTCGACGACCTCGCGGCGCATATCGGCGACGATGTCGCTGACATCTTCCTTGTGCATCAGGTCAATGCGCTGCTCGAAGATGACCTTGCGCTGGTCGTTCATCACATCGTCGAATTTGAGGATGTTCTTGCGCATGTCGAAGTTGCGGGCTTCGACCTTCTGCTGCGCCTTTTCCAGCGCGCGGTTGATCCAGGGATGGATGATGGCCTCGCCCTCCTCCAGGCCGAGGCGGCGCAGCACGCCGTCCATGCGGTCGGAGCCGAAGATGCGCATCAGGTCGTCTTCGAGCGAGAGGTAGAACTTCGAGTCGCCCGGATCGCCCTGGCGGCCGGAGCGGCCGCGGAGCTGATTATCGATGCGCCGGGATTCATGGCGCTCGGTGCCGACGACATAGAGCCCGCCTGCTTTCAGCGCCCGCTCCTTCTTCGCGCCCACCTCCGCTTGTATTTCGGCGTGCTTGGCGGCGATATCCTCCTTGGACGGCGCGGCACCGCGCTGTTCCTGCTCCGCCTCCCAGGTCTTGATCTGCATATCCACATTGCCGCCAAGCTGGATATCGGTACCGCGGCCCGCCATGTTGGTGGCGATCGTCACGGCGCCCGGCACACCGGCCTGCGCGATGATGAAGGCTTCCTGTTCGTGGTGGCGGGCGTTGAGCACCTGGTGGGGAACCTTCAGTTTCTTGAGTTCTTCGGCCAGCGTTTCGGATTTCTCGATGGAGGTCGTACCGACGAGGATCGGCTGGCCGCGCTCGCGGCAATCCTTGATCACTTCGATAATGGCGGTGATTTTCTCGCGCGCGGTGCGGTAAACCTCGTCATCATGGTCATTGCGGATCATCGGCCGGTTGGTCGGGACCTCAAGCACATCGAGCTTGTAGATATCCATGAACTCGCCGGCCTCGGTCAGCGCCGTGCCGGTCATGCCCGCGAGCTTTTCGTAAAGGCGGAAGTAGTTCTGGAAGGTGACGGAGGCCAGCGTCTGGTTCTCCGGCTGGATTTCGACGTGCTCCTTGGCTTCGAGCGCCTGATGGAGCCCCTCCGAATACCGGCGCCCCTCCATCATGCGGCCGGTGAATTCGTCGATGATCACCACCTGGCCCTTGCGCACGATGTAATCGCGGTCGCGCAGGAAGAGCTTGTGCGCGCGCAGGGCGCAGTTGACGTGGTGCACGAGCGAGACGTTCTCGAGATCGTAGAGCGAGGTCTTCTCGCTGAGGGCGCCGCGCGAGCGCAGCAGCCCCTCGACATGCTCGTTACCGGCATCGGTCAGATTGACGGAGCGCTGCTTTTCGTCGAGTTCGAAATCATCGGCAACCAGCTCCGGGATGACGGTGTCGATGGAGTTGTAAAGATCCGAGCGGTCTTCGACAGGGCCGGAAATGATCAGCGGCGTGCGCGCCTCGTCGATGAGAATGGAGTCCACCTCGTCCACGATGGCGTAGTAATGCCCCGCCAGCTCCGCCGCGCGCCCGCCGAACTGCACCATGTCGGAGGTGTCGTATTTCATGTTGTCGCGTAAGTAGTCGAAGCCGAATTCGTTGTTGGTGCCGTAGGTGATGTCGCAGGCATACGCCTCGCGGCGCTGGTCATCTTCGATTTCGTGCAGGATCACGCCCACCGACATGCCGAGAAAGCGGTAGACCGCCCCCATCCATTCCGAGTCGCGTCTGGCCAGATAGTCGTTCACGGTCACGACGTGAACGCCGCGCCCCGCGAGGGCGTTGAGATAGACCGGCAGCGTGGCAACGAGCGTCTTGCCCTCACCGGTCTTCATCTCGGATATGTTGCCGCTGTGCAACACCATGCCGCCGATCAACTGGACATCGTAGTGGCGCTGGCCCAGCGCGCGCTTGGCGCCTTCGCGGACGGTGGCGAACGCCGGCACGAGGAGATCGTCAAGGGGTCTGCCCGCCGCCAGTTGCTGGCGAAACTCGGCGGTACGGCCCCGCAGAGCCTCATCGGAAAGAGCGGAGACTTCCGGCTCCAGCGCGTTTATGGCGTCCACCGCCCCGTCATAGACTTTGAGCTTGCGGTCATTCGAGGAACCGAAGAATTTGGTCGCCAGGGTCGCCAGAGATACCATTGCAATGCCTCGTTTCGCCCGGAGCGGCTGCCCTTTTCGCGTGCAGCGAATGAACTCCAGATCATTGAGTTGCCGCGTTTTTTGCTACACCCGTGCCCGGACGCCCAAAAACGCTCCGGCCAGCCCTCTCCCGGCTGACCGGCGGAAAAGTCTTGAACGCCGGCTCACAGAACAACCGGAGCCCGCTTGATCGTCATTCTGTTTCTCTAGAAACGATGATTGGCGGGGGGTGTTCTCGCTCAACTTGCGCCGTCTTCTGGCCGGCAAATTCGTGAATTCACAGATAAGAGCGGCGCCTGTCCTTGTCAACGCGCCAGCGGCGGCAAGCGCGGCATCCCGGTGGATTTTAGAGTTTGGCCTTACGATTTCTTTGCGTGCGTGGCTACGGAGCGCTAAAGAGGATCTGGCGGCGTGCCGTATCCTGAGCACAATTTCTGGCCACCATTTCAGCACGTTCCACGATAAAGAATCCACACAACCGAGAGGATCCAATACTGTGAGACCAATAGCACCTGTGGCCTTTCTCGCCGCGGCTGTCGCCTTTGCGGCCACCTCCTGGGCGGCTCCAGACCCGAATACCGTTCTGGCGAAGGTTAACGGCACCGACATTACCGAGTCTGAACTCGCTTTCGCCGAGGCCGAGATCGGCCGGGAACTCGCTGGCGTGGCGCCCGAGAACCGCCGCCGTGTCCTCATCGAATATCTCACCGAGGCGCATCTGATGGCCGAGGCCGCAGAGAAAGCCAAGCTCGGCACGGGCCCGGAATTCGACGCGCGCATGAAGTATTACCGCCTGCGCGCCCTGCGGGACGTCTATTTCGAGAAGAAGGTCCGCGACGCCGTGAGCACGGAAGCAGCCAAGACCCTCTATAACGACCGCGTCAAGAACATCCCGGTCCAGCAGGAGATCCGCGCCCGCCACATCCTGGTCAAAACCGAGGACGAAGCGAAGAAGCTCGCCAAGGAACTTACCAGCGGCGCCGACTTCGGCGAACTGGCCAAGAAGCATTCGCAGGACAAAGGCGGCATGGCCGGCGGCGATCTCGGCTATTTCACGCGCGGGCAGATGGTGAAACCGTTCGAAGAAGCCGCGTTCGCACTTGCGAAGGGCAAGGTTTCGGCCCCCGTGCAGACGAAATTCGGCTGGCACCTCATCAAGCTCGAAGACAAGCGCGACCGCAAACCGCCGGCTTTCGAGGAGGTCAAGGACCAGATTTCCGCATCGCTGGTTCAGGCCAAGCTGCAATCCACGGTCCGGGATATGCGCGGCACGGCGAAGATCGAAATCCTCGATCCCGAAGTGAAGAAGGTGATCGAGGCCGAGGCCGCTGCGAAAGCCGCTGCAGCCAAGCAGGCAAAGGACGCCAAGGATGGCGAGCCTGCTGCTCCGGCGAAGAAGAAGAAGTGAGGCGCGCGCGGCCGACCGCGCCTTTCCCCCGCCCCGTGGTGGCGCGACAAAAACGCGCGGGACCGCGGGCGGGGCGGAATATGCGTTTTTTCGCACACCGGCTTCCCCTCGCCCGAACTTCGCTCTAATGTGCGCGCGAATGGAACGGCCTTATCAGGAAAACAGCCGGATGCGACTTCGGATTTTAGCCGGATGCCTGACCGTCGGGCTCTTGTGGCCGACGGCGGGCAACGCCGAAAAGATCGCAAACGAGGTGGCGGTTTTCGCCGCGCTCGACAAGGTTACGGCGCGCATCCAGCCCCTGGAAGTGAAGATCGGCGAGACCGCTACGTTCGGCGCGCTGAAAATCACGCCGCGCGCGTGCCACACGCGCCCGCCGACCGAACCCCCCATCACCGCCGTCTTCGTCGAGATTGACGAGACTCAGTTGGACAAGACTGAAAAGCGCATCTTTTCGGGATGGATGTTCGCGGAAAACCCCGGAGTTCACTCCGTCGAACACCCAGTCTTCGACGTCTGGCTCACGAGCTGCAAGACGCCCGTCACCGGAAGATCCCGCGGCAATTCGTGGAAGCCTGCTGAAAATCCCTGAAGCGCGCGGCTCAGCAAATGCTGAAACTCGGCACGCGGGATTTCAAGCGCGCCGAACTGCTTGAGGTGATCGGTCACGAACTGCGTGTCGAGCAGCGTGAAGCCGCCGTAAACGAGTCGGGCGATGAGATAGACGAGCGCCACTTTCGAGGCGTCGCGCTCCGTCGAAAACATCGACTCGCCGAAGAACGCCCGGCCGACATGCACGCCATACAGCCCGCCGACCAGCCGCCCATCCAGCCACGCCTCCACCGTGTGACAGTGCCCCATGCTGAACAGCTCGGCGTATAGCTCCCGGATCGGCTGGTTGATCCAGGTGGTCCTGCGTCCGGGCCGCGAGGCGGCACACCCGCTGATGACGCCCTGGAAATCGCTGTCGACCCGGATCTCGAATTTTCCCTGGCGGATGGTGCGTGCGAGCCGTCTTGGCACGCTGATCCCGCTCAGGGGCAGGATGCCGCGCAGCTCCGGCTCGATCCAGTAGAGCGTCGGATCCCTCGCGCTCTCAGCCATGGGAAAGATCCCGCAGGTATAGGCTTTCAGAAGCACCTGCGGCGTGATCTCGATGGCACGGTAGTTCGGTGACCCCATCGGGCGACAATCCGGAAAGCTGACACCAAACATCCGGCGCCCGCCTCGCAAAGCGGCCCCGGATGGATCAGGACACAAGCGGCACCATGCCGCTCCCGCCTTAATTTAGTGCTTTCCGAGATATTTTTCGAGCCAATGAATGTCGTAAATGCCGTCGACGATGTCCGGCTCGACGATCAGGTCACTAAAAAGCGGGATCGTGGTTTCTATTCCGTCAATGACGAACTCGCCCAGCGCGCGCCGGAGCCGCATCAGGCATTCATTGCGGTTTTTGCCGTGAACGATGAGCTTGCCGATAAGGCTGTCGTAATACGGCGGGATCTGGTACCCCGCATAGACCGCGGAATCGACGCGCACGCCGAGGCCGCCGGGCGGATGGAAATAGGTGATGCGCCCGGGCGAGGGCGTGAACGTGCGGGCGTTCTCGGCGTTGATTCGGCACTCGATGGCGTGTCCTTCGAAACGCAGGTCTTCCTCCTTCAGGCTCAGGGGCGATCCGGCCGCCACGCGCAACTGCTCGATCACCAGGTCGATGCCGGTAATCATCTCCGTGACCGTGTGTTCCACCTGGAGCCGCGTGTTCATCTCGATGAAATAGAACTCGCCATTCTCGTACAGGAACTCGACGGTCCCGACGCCGCGATAGCCGAGCTCGGCCATCGCGCGGGCGACGGTGTCGCCGATGTCCTGGCGCTGCGAGACGTTGAGAGCGGGCGACGGCGCCTCTTCCCACACCTTCTGGTGCCGCCGCTGCAGCGAGCAGTCGCGCTCTCCCATGTGGATGGCGTTGCCCTGCCCGTCGCCGAGCACCTGGATCTCGATATGGCGCGGCCGGGTCAGGTATTTTTCCATGTAGAGCGCGTCATCGCCAAAGGCCGCCTTGGACTCGGCGCGGGCCGTGGCAAGCGCCACCGGCAACTCTTCCTCGCTCTGCGCCACCTTCATGCCGCGGCCGCCGCCGCCCGCCGCCGCCTTGACCAGCACGGGATAGCCGATCGTGCGCGCCACCTCTCGCGCCTGGGCGTCGGATGTCACCGCGCCGTCCGAGCCGGGCACCACCGGGATGCCGAGCGACTTGGCGGTTTCCTTGGCCTGGATCTTGTCGCCCATGAGGCGGATGTGTTCCGAGGTCGGGCCGATAAAAGTGATGGCATGCTCTTCCAGGATTTCGGCGAAACGCGCATTCTCTGAAAGGAAACCGTAACCGGGATGCACGGCGTCGGCGCCTGTGATCTCGCAGGCGGCCAGCAGCGCCGGGATGTTGAGATAGCTCTCGGCCGCGGGCGGCGGGCCGATGCATACGCTTTCATCGGCGAGCCGGACATGCATGGCGTTGGCGTCCGCCGTCGAGTGAACGGCGACCGTCTGGATACCCAGTTCCTTGCACGCCCGCTGAATACGCAGGGCGATCTCGCCGCGGTTGGCGATGAGGACTTTATCGAACATGTCCCCCGCCACCCTATTCGATGATCATGAGCGGTTCGCCGAACTCGACCGGCTGCCCGTTTTCGACGAGGACGGCCTTAACCGTCCCGGCGCGCGGCGCCGGAATGTGGTTCATGGTCTTCATCGCTTCGATGATGAGAAGCGTGTCCCCTTGTTTCACCACCGAACCGACCTCGACGAAAGCCGGCGCTTCCGGCGCGGCGGCGCGGTAGGCGGTGCCCACCATCGGCGATTTGACCGCGCCGGGGTTGTTGTCCGCGTCCTTTGCCGCAGGAGCGACGGCCCCGCCCGCAGCCGTGGAAGTGACCGGCGGCACGGCAGCCGCGACCGTCGTCTGGCGGGCAATGCGGATGCGCAGGCCCTGCTGCTCGATCTCGATCTCGCTCAGCCCGGTTTCGTTCAGCAGCCCGGCGAGGTTGCGAATAAGCCCCTCGTCCACCGGACCCAGCTTCTTTTCGTCGTTTGCGTCAGCCGCCACTTGCAGTCCCCCTCAGACGTCGCGCGTTTCAGCTACTGATTGGAGCCGCGCGGCCAGCGCGTCAAGCGCAAGCTCGTATCCGTTGCTTCCCAGTCCGCAAATAACGCCGGTCGCCACGCGCGATACATAGGAATGGTGGCGGAACGGCTCGCGGCTGTGGATATTCGACAGGTGCACCTCGATGACCGGTAGTTCCGCTGCGGCCAGCGCGTCGAGCAGCGCCACCGACGTATGCGTGAGCGCCGCCGGATTGATGATGATCGCCGCAGCCCCGGTGCGGGCTTCCTGAATCCAATCCACGAGCGTGCCTTCGTGGTTGCTCTGACGGAAGTCGATGGCCAGACCAAGCTCCGCGGCACGCGCCTCCAGCCGGGCGTGGATATCGGCGAGCGTATCGTGACCGTAGACCTCCGGCTGGCGCTGACCGAGCAGGTTCAGGTTGGGGCCATTGAGGATGTAGATCGGTTTCATGGTCATGGCATACCCCCGTCTCCACGCGAGCGGCCACAAAAAAATGAGGCCGCATCCGCGCGGCCCCATCAAGATACTGAATTATTGCCGAAAAAACGGCAGGCGCGCAATCTCCGCCGGAGCCCCGTCTTGCGGAACGCCTCAGCAGGCTGCGCAGCCGCTCTTGCGCACCTTGGCAGCGGCCTTCGAGATAAGCTCCGCCAGATTGTCCGGCGCGCCCGGGATCACCTCGTCACCGATGAAAAACGCCGGCGTGCCCTGGATCGCCATTGCCGAGCCGAGCTGCAGGTTCTTTTCGATCTGCTGATCGACCTCGGGCGACTTCATGTCGGCCTTGAGCTTTTCGACATCGAGGCCGACCTCTTTGGCCACCTTGAAGACCTTCTTTTCATCGACCGCACCGGGAGACGTCATCAGAGCACGGTGGAAATCGAAATATTTCTTCTGCTTCGCCGCGGCAACGGCTGCCTGCGAAGCCACCTTCGATTCGTCGGACAGGATGGGAAATTCGACGAAAACGACACGCAGGTCTTTTTCCTTCTCCGCCACCTTCAAAATATTCTGGAAGGCGCGTCGGCAATAACCGCAGTTGTAATCGAAGAACTCGACCAGGGTGATTTTGCCCTTGCCGGTGCTAAAGGGCGTCTCATCTTTATAAAGAGAGCTTAGGACCGTCTTGCGCTGCGCTTCCGCCGCCACTTCCTGGCGCTTGTTCAGCTCGTTGATGGCTTCGCGCACGATTTCCGGGTTCTTGAGGAGATAATCCTTCATGATGTTTTGGATCGCCTCGGTCTGCTTGGCGTCGAAGGGCTTCGTGTCCTCTGCCTTCGAAGGAGCGGCAGCCATGAGGCCCACCCCCGCCAAGCTCGCACATAGCGCCGTCACTCCCAGCATGCGTCTGAAATTCATTTCAAAACTCCAATTCGGTTTTTCCGCCGGCACTTGCCTTACTTCTTGGCGTCGGCCTTCATCTTCTTGTAGATGGCGACGTCGTTGATGATATCGTTCGCTCGCATCCAGTTCGGCGATCCTTCCGGGAACGCCCTTATCGCCCGTTCCGCATGAATCTTGGCGTAATTGGCGTTGCCTTCGTAGAAGAAGGACCTGGCCGACGCCAGCTCAGCTTCCGGCTTGCGATTCAGGCGGCTATATACAATCGCGAGTTGCCGGTAGCCAATCACAGATTGTTTTTCTTTCACCAGGGCCTTTTGCAAATGCCGCTGAGCGTCCCTGAGGAGCGACCGATCGCCGCTGGCAACCATCGCCTGTCCCAGCATGACGCGCATAAGCCCGGCCTCCGGCGCCAGAGACACCGCCTTGCGCAGCGGGGCGATGGCCGCCGCGGGCTTTCCGCTTTCGAGCAGAAACTGGCCCTTGATTTCATAGAAATAGGGATTGTCGGGCTGATCGGCGATCAGGGCATCGAGATCCGGCCCCGCCGAGCGGATACCGCCGACGAAATAGCGCGCGACCGCACGGGCATAGCGCGCAGGCATCGACCGGTTCTTCTCGGGGTAGGTCCGGAAGACGAGCCGCGGATTGGTCCTGTTGGTAAAGGCCAGGAGCTTCGCTTTGACCATATCATGGCGAAACTGAAGCCGCGGCGGATCCTTCTCGTTGAAATAGGGGCTGCTCTCGGCGAGGCTGCGCAGATCGGCGATACGGGATTGCGGCAGCGGATGCGTCTGCAGGTAGGGATCGACGAATTGCAGCGTGCCGAGCGACTGGTCGCCGAGCTGGCGGAAGGTCTCAAGCATCCCGGCGGGCGACTGCCGCGTCCGGGTCAGGAACGACACCGCCGCACGGTCGGCCGCCGATTCCTGGCCGCGCGCATAGGAGAGCATCGAGCGCTGCAACACCGAGCCACCGGCGTAGAGCCCCGCGGCACCGCCCTGGCTGATCTCGTTGCTTCCCGCCACCGCTCCGCCGACCATGGCGCCGATGGACAGGATGTTCAGGATCAGGGCGGCCGACTGCATGCGTGCCGCTTGACGGTAGCGCTGCGCCACATGGGCGCCGGAAATATGCCCGGTCTCATGGGCGATGACACCGATCAGCTGATTCGGTGTATCGGTCTTGAGGATGGCGCCGGTGTGAATGAACATGTTCTGCCCGTCGATGACGAAGGCGTTGAACGAGCGGTCATTGACGATGTGGATCTGGATGCCATGCGAACCGAGACCGGCGACGCGGAAGATCGGCGTCGCGTAGTCGGCAATGAGGGCCTCGATCTCGCTGTCGCGGATGAGGCTGACCGCGTAGGCCGCGCCCGCCTGCGCGCACAGCATGGCCGAGGCGATGCCCAGGCAGAGGAGGCTGCGCAGCGTTCGCTGCAGGCGTCGCCTGAGCGTTACCGCCTCAGGAAAGGAAGACTGTTTGGGGGGCTGGGTTCTGGAAAACGGTCTTGTCATCGCCATCGGATATTAAGCGTCGTCCGCTAAACTGTTTGCAGAATTGTACTTGGTGTCTGGTACGGGAGCCGCGGCTCGTCCCGGCCACCACTCACGGCAGCCTCGTCAATGGGAACTGTCCGGTCAGTGCCACTCTTCAAGAGCCTGCAGCTCCTTGTTGTGCCTGTCGAATCCTGAACTCGCGATAAATGTGCCCATGGGCATGAGGCGAATTTCAGTTTTTGGAACAGTAGAGTGGCCGGAACGCACGGTCAACAGGAGTACGCCCCGCGAACACAGACTTGTCACCGCCGCCCGGCATCATCAAGCTGGACCAATAGGGCGGAAGCGTGGCACCTGGGACGCATGGGCAGCACGGACAGCGTGGAGGGAGGTTCCAATGAAGGACAGCGGCAACCCCGGTCTCGCGGACAGCGCGCGGCCAAATCCGGCACGCCGCGGCTCGATTTCACCCTTCGTGGTGATGGATATCATGCGCGCGGCCAATGAGCGCCAGGTGCATGGCGAGAACGTCATTCATATGGAGGTGGGCCAGCCCGGCACCCCCGCCCCGCGCGCGGCCCGCGAGGCGGCAAAGGCCGCCATCGACACGGATGTCCTCGGCTACACGGACGCGCTTGGCAATTTCCCCTTGCGCGAGCGCATCGCCCGCCACTACCGCGAGACCTACGGCGTCGCCGTCGGGCCGGAACGCATCGTCATCACCACGGGATCGTCAGCGGGGTTCGTGCTGGCGTTCCTGGCGCTGTTCGACACCGGCGCGCGCATTCTCCTGCCCGAGCCGGGATATCCCTGCTACCGCAACATCGTGCGCGTTCTCGGCATGGAGCCGGTCCCGCTGACGGTGAACCACGCCGTGCGCTGGATGCCCGCGCCGCCGCTCCTCTCTTCCGCCGCGCGCGCAGACGGCCTGCTGTTCGCCAGTCCCGCCAATCCGACCGGCACCATGCTGGACAGCACGGGCCTGGCCGAGGTCTGCGCTTGGTGCCGTGCACAGGGCGTGGTGCTGATATCGGACGAGATCTATCACGGCCTCTCCTATGACGCACCGGCGCAGACCGCGCTCACCTATGACGACGGCGCCATCGTCATCAACAGTTTCTCGAAATACTACTCGATGACCGGCTGGCGCATCGGGTGGATGGTCGTGCCCGCCCATCTCATCCGCACCGTGGAACGCCTGGCACAAAATCTGTACATCTCGCCCGCGGCGATCTCACAAATCGCGGCTCTCGCGGCGTTCGACGCCCTGGAGGAACTGGAGGCGAACAAGACCGTCTACGCCACCAACCGCGAATTTCTGCTGAGCGAGCTGCCCTCCGCCGGTTTTCACGCCTTCGCCCCCGCCGACGGCGCGTTCTACCTTTATTCGGATATCTCGCATCTGACCGGCGATTCGGAAGGCTTCGTGCGCAGGATGCTGGCCGAAACCGGCGTGGCGGCGACGCCGGGCAACGATTTCGACACGGCACTCGGCGCGCAGTTCGTCCGTTTTTCCTATTCCGGAGCGACCGCAGCCATGGAAGAGGCCGTCCGGCGCCTGCGCGACTGGCGGAAATGAGCGGGGCGAACGGGCATGGCAACGCCTTGGCCTCCCCCTCAGGCCCTCCCCTGCTGCGCGATGCCACCCCGGCCGATCTGCCCGCCATCACCGCGATTTACACGCACCACGTGCTTTTCAGCACGGCGACCTTCGAGGAAATCCCGCCGCCGCTCGCCGAAATGACCGCGCGGTTCGACGCCATCGCGGCTCAGTCCCTGCCCTATCTCGTCGCCGAAGTGGATGGCGCGGTCGCGGGCTATGCCTACGCCTCCCTCTACCGGACCCGCTCGGCCTACCGCTACACGCTGGAGGACTCGATCTATATCGGTCACGGGATGCACCGGCGAGGCCTGGGGCGGGCCCTGCTCGCCGCGCTTCTGGCCCGCTCCGAAGCCCTCGGCTACCGCCAGATGATCGCCGTCATCGGTGACAGCACCCAGGCCGCATCCATCGGCCTGCACCACGCCCTCGGCTTCACGCATGCGGGTGTATACAGATCCGTCGGCCTCAAATTCGGCCGCTGGCTGGATACCGTCTTGATGCAGCGCAGCATGGGCGAGGGCGACCGGACGGCGCCACCAACCACTTCCGCATGATTTATCTTTTCTTTACAATAGCTTACCAATGCACTCGCGTGCCTTGACAGTTGCGGCGGCGCTCACTAATGTGCGGGCGACTTTCGCGCGCGGGCTCACGCCCGATTTCTCCTCTCGAGGTTCGCTATGCAGTCGGCAACAGGCGGGGGCCGGGACGAGCCTGATTTCGAGGAAATCAAGGATCGGCTGGACGAACTCGACGGCAAGCTCGATCGTGTACGCGAACGGGAAACGCCGCCGGATCAGGCGGCGGGCGAACGCGGACGGGCCATGGGGATGGCTTTCCGGATGGCGACGGAGCTGGTGGCGGGCGTGTTCGTAGGCGGGCTGATCGGCTGGGCGCTCGACAACTGGCTGGGAACCAAGCCGTTTCTGCTCATCCTCTTCCTGCTGCTGGGGATTGCGGCGGGGCTGCTCAATACGATAAGGGCAGCGCAGGAGATGCAGAAGCGGCACATAGACACGATGGATGGGTGACAGGTGGCAGGATTGTGGATCGCGGCGGCCCAAGCCGCTGAAAAAGCACACGGTGCAGCCGGCGGCCATGGGCATGGTTCGGGCATGACCATCGACCCGATGCATCAGTTCCAGATCGTGTCCGCGTGGGAATTCCTGGGCATCACGCCCAAATGCACCCTCGGCACGGCCGAATGCCTCAACGCCTTCACCTTCACCAATTCCGCCCTGTTCATGATGATCGCGGTGCTGCTGGTGAGCGGCTTCATGATTTACAGCGCCCGCGCCCGCGCTCTGGTGCCGGACCGGCTGCAGTCGGTTTCCGAACTGGCCTACGAGTTCGTCGCCAAGATGGTGCGCGACAACACCGGCAAGGCGGGGATGCAGTTCTTCCCCTTCGTCTTCTCGATCTTCATCTTCATCCTCGCCCTGAACATGATGGGCATGGTGCCCTACGCCTTCACCCCGACGAGCCACATCATCATCACCTTCTCGCTGGCGCTGCTGGTGTTCTTCACCGTGACCATCGTCGGCTTCATCAAGAACGGCGTCGGCTTCCTCAAACTGTTCGTGCCGTCCGGCGCGCCGCTCGTGCTTCTGCCGCTGCTCGTGGTCATCGAGTCGATTTCCTACCTCATCCGCCCGATCAGCCTCTCCGTCCGTCTGTTCGCCAACATGATGGCCGGGCACATGATGCTGAAGACCTTCGCCTATTTCGTGATCGGGCTCGGCATAGCTGGCGGTTTCGCGCCACTGCTGTTCATGGTCGCCTTCACCGCCCTCGAAATCCTGGTGGCCTTCCTGCAGGCCTTCGTCTTCGCGGTCCTGACCTGTATCTATCTCAACGATGCCTTGCACATGCATCACTGATTTCACCGTCAACAGCCATCCAACCTTTAAGGAGCATTCGAAAATGGACGCAGCAGCAGCAAAGCTCATCGGAGCAGGTATCGCCGCCACCGCCCTGATCGGCGCCGGTCTCGGCATCGGTAACATCTTCGGCAACTATCTCGCGGGTGCCCTGCGCAACCCCTCCGCCGCACCTGGCCAGTTCCCGAACCTGCTTCTCGGCTTCGCCCTTGCCGAAGCGACCGGCCTGTTCGGCCTCATCGTGGCGCTGATCATCCTCTTCGTGTTCTGAGCATAGACGGTACCGGCGCCGCGTCTCATCCGGGTCCGCGGCCCCCTCTATGCCTGGCTCCAGCGAGGACGACATGCCTCAGTTAGACTTCCACACCTTTGCGCCGCAGATCGTCTGGCTGGCGATTTCGTTTCTCCTGCTCTTGCTGATCATGTCGCGCGTCGCGCTGCCGCGAGTCGGGGCGATTCTCGAAGAGCGCGGCAACCGCATCATGGGCGATCTCACCGAGGCGACGCGGCTTCGTGACGAGACGGCGAAGGCGCTCGCCAGCTATCAGCAAGCCCTCGCGGATGCCAAGCAGCGCGCGCAAGGCATCGCCGCGCAGGTCCGTCAGGAGACCTCCGACGACATCGCACGGCAACGGGCCGCCATCGACCAGCAACTGGCCGCCAAAAGCGCCGACGCCGAGCGCCGCATCACGGTGCTTAAAGATGAGGCACTTACCCATGTTGGTGAGATCGCCGGCGATACGGCACAAGCTGTAGTTGCCCATCTCCTCGGCAAATCAACTGCTAGTGCCGAATTGCAAGCCGCTGTTAACGAAGTGCTTGGAAAGTGACGAAGGTGTGATATGTTGGCTACTCCCGAACTTTGGGTATTGGTGTCGTTCGCACTCTTTGTGGCGCTTTTGGTGTATTACAAAATACCGACAAAAATCGTGAAAGCCCTGGATGATCGTGCCGATCGGATCCGTTCCGAATTGGCAGAGGCGCGCCGCCTTCGTGACGAAGCCGAAGCTATCCTCACCGATTACCAGCGCAGGCGCACCGAAGCCGAGAGAGAAGCCGAAGACATCGTCGCAACAGCACGGAAAGAGGCACAATTCTACGCCGAGGAGCAGCGCAAGGCTCTTGCCGAGACGCTTGCCAGGCGTGTGAAACTTGCCGAGGAAAAAATAACCCGTGCCGAGGAACAGGCTATTCAGGACATTCGTTCCCGGTCTGTAGACGTCGCCATCGCGGCGGCGGAAACCCTCATTGCGAACAAGCTCAAAGGCAAATCGGCGGAAAGCTTGGTCGAAAAAAGCGTAAGAGAAATAGGTACCAAGTTGAATTAAACTGAGGCTACTGGCCCAGGTCTCTTGGGAGGGAGAATTTAACCGGGTCCCGATGACCCGGTTTTCTTTTTTTCGGACCGGCCCCATCCGCGGCACGGGCACCACGCTTTCCCTTCCCGCCCGTACAGTTCTCGGTCGCTCGGGTGTCTCCCGCTCTATTCAGCAGCGCGCGCCTTGTCCGGCGCCGGTACCAGTTGCGGCGCCCCGCTACCAGCCTCCGCTGCCTCCGGATTCGCCCCGCTCTCCGCCGCCTCTTCTTCCGGCTCATCCACCGGACCGATAAAGCGCCCGAAGCCCCGCCAGACCAGCCGCCCGAAATCATCCATGAGAATGAACATCGCGGGCACGAACACCAGCGACAGCAATGTCGAGAGCACCAGGCCGCCAATCACGGCAATAGCCATCGGCGCCCGGAATTCACCGCCCGCACCCAGCGCCAGCGCGCTCGGCAGCATCCCGCCAGCCATGGCGAGGGTCGTCATGACGATGGGCCGGGCGCGTTTCCGGCCGGCGTCAATGATCGCCTCATGCCGCTTGACGCCGCGCGCAATCTCCTCGATGGCGAAATCGACCAGCATGATGGCATTCTTGGTGACGACGCCCATCAGCATCAGCACACCAATGACAACGGGGAAGCTGAACGACTTGCCCGTAATCAGAAGCGCGAAGATCGCGCCGCCCATGGAAAGCGGCAGGGAAAACAGGATGGTGACCGGCTGCAGAAAACTGCCGAACAGCAGGATCAACACCGCCAGCACCAGCATCAGCCCCGCAGCCATGGCCTCGCCGAAACTCTCGAAGATCTCGCCCATCACCTCGGCGTCGCCCGCCTGCTTCAGATAGACGCCTTCCGCCGCCTTCTGTTTGACGATGGGCAGCGCCTGCACATGCTCGATGGCCTTGCCGAGCGGCGCGCCGCCAACGACGTCGCCGCCAATGACGACGCGGCGCTTGCGGTCGTAACGGTCGATGGACGACGGCCCCTGTCCATTCTCGATGGCCGCCACGGTGACGAGCGGCACGGTGCTGCCGGACGCCGTCGGCACTTTCAGCGCCTCAAGGATCTGCCTGTTGGCGCGCGCGCTCTCGGCAAGCTGTACGCGGATCGGGATCTGGCGGTCGCCTGCGTTGAATTTCGCCAGATTGGCGCTGATATCGCCAATCGTCGCGATTCGGATCACCTCGGAAATCGCCTCGGTGGACACGCCCAGCTCGGCGGCCATCTCGGGGCGCGGACGGAAACGAACTTCCGGCCGGTCGAGCGCAGAGACGGCGAGAACGTTGTCGAGTTCGGGAACGCCATCCATCGCCTTCACGAGTTCCGGCGCGGCCGCCGTCACCGCGGCGCCGTCGTCGCCGGTCACGGTGAACATCAGCCCGCGCTGGCCATCCTCGTTCATCACCCAGAAGCGCAGATCGGGGATCTTTGCCAGTGCCGCCGTCAATTCCCTCTCGATCTGCCGCTGGGAGAGGGTGCGCTCGGTCTTGTCCACGAGATTGACGACCAGCGTCGCGCGGCGCACTTCCTCGCCGCCTCCCGCAAAGCCGAGAATGCGTCCGCCATCCACGAATACGCCCTTCACACCGGGACGCTTGCGGATCACCTCGACGACCTCATCGCTCACGCGCTTCATGTCGTCGAGGCGCGCACCGGGCGGAAGCTCCGTCGCGATCAGGATGCGCGAGGCATCTTCGGCGGGCATGAAGTCCGCAGGCAGGAGCTGGGCGCTGTAGATCGACGCGGCGAAGATCAGGAAGCCGAGCGCGATCGTCTTGAGCCGGTGCGCCACCGACCAGCGGATCAGCCTGGTATAGGTTCGCATGATCCAGCCATCGGCGCGCGGCTCCTCGCCGTGATCGCGCATGAAATAGGCCGAAAGCAAGGGCGTAATCAGGCGCGCGACCAGAAGCGAGAAGAACACCGCCGCCGCGACCGTGATGCCGAACTGCCGGAAATATTGCCCGGCGATCCCGCTCATGAAGCTGACCGGCACGAACACCGCGATGATGGTCGTGGTGATGGCGATGACCGCGAGGCCGATCTCGTCCGCCGCTTCGAGCGCCGCGCGGTAGGCCGATTTGCCCATCCGCATATGGCGCACGATGTTCTCGATCTCCACGATGGCATCGTCCACCAGGATACCGGTGACGATGGTCAGGGCCAGAAGCGTGACGAGGTTCAGCGAGAAGCCGAGCGCCTGCATCGCCCAGAAGGCCGGGAAAATCGACAGCGGCAGCGCGATGGCGGCCATCAGCGTCGCCCGCCAGTCGCGCAGGAAAAGGAACACCACGAAGACCGCCAGCGCCGCGCCTTCGAGCAGCGTGTGCATCGTCGAGACGTAGTTGCCGTAAGTATAGGTCACGGCGCTATCGACGACGCGCAGCGAAATGCCGGGATGTTTGCTGGCTATCTCTGCGAGCCGAGCCTCGACGAGCTGCGCAACCACGACGTCGCTCGCGCCTTTCGCCCTGGAGATGTTGAAGCCGACGACTTCCTCGTTATTGTAGCGGGCAAAATATCTGGGTTCCTCGTAGGAATCCGACACGGTGGCCACGTCGCTCAGCCGCACCTTGCGCCCGCCCGGCAACACGATCTGCGTCGCGGCCAGACCGTCCACCGTGCTGGCGCTGGCCAGCGCGCGGATCGCCTGCTCGGTGCCGCCAATCTCGCTCCTGCCACCCGCGACATCGACATTGGTGGCGCGGAGCTGCCGGCTGACATCGCCCGCCGTGATGCCGAGCGCCAGCAGCCGGTCGGGATCGAGCGCCAAACGGATTTCGCGCGTCACACCGCCCACGCGCCGTACCGCTCCAACGCCGCGGATGCTCTGCAGCTCGCGCTTCACCGTGTCGTCGATGAACCAGGACAGTTCCTCGATGGTCATGCCCGGCGCCGACGCCGCATAGGTGAGGATCGGCAGACCCGCAATGTCGATGCGTTGCGCAATCGGCTCGTCGATGGTGCGCGGCAGATCGGCGCGAACCCGCGCGATGGCGTCCTTCACGTCGTTGAGTGCGCGGTCGGTATTGGTGCCAAGCTGGAATTCGACGGTGGTTATGGACGATCCGTCGGTGACGACCGAAGTGATGTGCTTCACGGCCGTCAGCGCGGCAATGGCATTCTCGACATGCTTGGTGACCTGCGTCTCAAGCTCCGATGGCGAGGCGCCCGCCTGCGTGATCGACACCGCAACCAGCGGAAAGTCGATATTGGGGAACCGCTCGATGGGCAGCACACGAAAGCTCGCCGCTCCCAGAAGGACGAGGACGATGAACAGGATCACCGACGGGATAGGCGTCCGGATCGCCCAGGCGGAAATGTTCAACCGGCGCATTATTCGACCCCGCTCTCCGTTAACCTGGCAGCCCTGACCGGCCGCACCTTGTCGCCGTCACGCAAAAGTGATCCCGAACGCAGGACGACGAGTTCCCCATCCTTGAGGCCGTCGATGATTTCCGTCCTTTCGGCGCGGGTCATGCCCGTCCGCACTTTCCGCGTCTCGACACGCCCATTCTTCACAACCTGCACGGTCTGCCCTCCATTCTTGTGGAGGACGGCGGACGACGGCACGCTCAAACCCTCTCTCCGTGCCGTGTCGATGAGGCCGCGCGCGAAAGTCCCCACGCGCAGCTGAGCATCGTCTCCGATGAACACACGCACGCGGCCGAGGCGCGTTGCCCGGTCTACCTCCGCGCCGACCAGGCGGACCTTGCCCTTCCGTTCCTTGAGCCCCGCGACCTGCACGCGCGCCGGGTGTCCGGGAGCGACGCGCGGCAGATAGACTTCCGGGATTTCGGCATCGAGTTCGATCTCACCCTTGGCCACGATGCGGAACAGCGGTTTGCCCGACGCGGCGGCGACGGCTCCGAGTTGGGCGGTGCGGCGGCTGATAATGCCGGCCGACGGCGCCGTGATCTCGGTGAAGCTGAGCCGGAGGTTCGACTCGTCGATCTGCGCCTCGACCTGCGCCCGGCCGGCCTGAGCCACGGCAAGCCCGTCCTTCGCCGAAGCGGCCACTGCGGCGGCGGTGCGCGCGGCGGCTTCACGCTGGTCAAAGATCGCCCTGCTGGTCGTGCCCGATTTCACGAGCCCCTTGGCGCGCTCGAAGGCGGCTTCCGCCTGTTTCACCGCTGCTTCGGTCTCCTTGATCTTGCTGCGGGCCTGGGCGATAGCGGCGTCGGCACTCGAGCGCGTCGCCTTCAATTGCGCAAGCTGAGCCTCCAGCGTGCGGCGTTCCAGCCGCGCCAGCACCTGACCCTCGACGACGCGGTCCCCCTCCTCGGCGAGGAGTTCGACAATGCGCAGGCCATCCACCTGCGGTGACACCAGAACCTCCCGGCGCGCGGTCAGCGAGCCGGTCACCAGGATCGTCTCCGTGAACGGCATGCGCTTCACCGGCGCCACGCTCACGCTCGGCCCCTGCCCTGCCATCTCGGTCTTCGCGGCTTCCACGCCATGAACCGGAGCATTGGCCGAAACCAGCAGCATCGCGGCAGCAGCTATTGCCTGGAAAGAACGAAGTTTCATATGCTTGCCATCCATGTTCTCAAGTTCCGGTCTGCGGTGCCGGACCGCCAGCCGGATCTGCGGCCGGGTTGATAAGAGAAGACACCAGCGAAAGAATGACGGGCATCACGGCCGCAGGATCGAAATCCTCGTCAAAGGCGCGTTGCCAGGTCATACCGTCGCCGATGATCGCCAGGACGCGGGCAATCGCGGCCGGATCGGCGGTCGGGCTGATGCGTCCTTCGTCGCGCGCCTGACGCAGCAACCGCTCGAAACTCTCCAGGACGAAGCTGTCGATGGCGCGGACGGTGGAGCAGATCGCCGGATTGCGCAGCGCCTCCGCATTGATTTCGATTTGAAGGCGGAGCTTGTCGCGCGGCTGCTGCACGCAACATGCCTCACCGAGCGTTGCCAGCGCCTGAATGAAATCGGCCGCCGCGGCTACACCGCTGAGCAGCTCGCCAAGCTCACGCTGCTCCCGCTCACACAGACCGCCGATCAGCTCTTCCTTGGAGGAAAAATAGAGGTAGAGCGCGCCCGCGCTCACCCCCGCTTCGCGGCATATGTCGTGCATCGAAGTGCGGTGGAACCCTTGCCGCGTAAAGCACTGCTGAGCCGCATTGAGGATCTGCTCGCGCCGCGCCGCCTGTTTCTTTTCGTCGAGTCTGGCCATCTCTGGACACAATAAAAAACGAACGTTCGTTCATTGAACGTGCCCTCTCTCACACCGCATCATGACGGTGTCAAGGCGGCGCAACACAAGAAACCGTGCCCCATGTCGAAACCACAGACCAGCCATGTTCTTTTCCAGGTGGAAAACAGGGCTACGATGTGACGGTATCCTCGCGAATGAAGACGGCGTGGCCGCCGATCCGGACCACGCGCACCTGACGGTTCCTCACCTCGAACTCGATATACACCTCGCTGGGCTGGTCCATCTCCACACCCTGCTCGATCATGCCGTTATACGTGCCCTCCGGCGGTCCATCGAACCGATTTATGACCCCTGCAAACGCCGCTGCCGCCGAGCCCGTCGCCGGATCCTCGGGGATCCCCATGCCCGGGGCGAAGCATCGCGCGTGAAACGCCGCTTTGTGCTGGACGGTCTCGCGGCAATACAGATAGGCGGCCGCGGCGGTACCCTCGCCGAAGGCCTGCGCCCAATATTGCTCGACGACACGCGCCCGCCCGATAGCGGCGAGATCCTTCACGGGCACGAATGTGAACGGCACCCCCGTGCTAAGACAGCAAGGCTTGAAATTCTCGAACCCGATCTCCGTCGGCGCCAGCCCCAGGGCCGCCGCCAGACGGTCGCCCGGCGCCGCCAGTCCGGCATCCTGCGGCAGCTGCGGCGCGTCGAACTCGGCGAACGGAGCCAGATCGCCCGGCCGCACCGCCACGCGCAGAATGCCCCCCTTGGCTTCCAGCACGACGAGCGCATCATACGTGCCACCCGCCTGGCGCCAGACGCGCTCCTGCACGACGTAGATGGCGGTACCCACCGTTGGGTGGCCCGCAAAGGGCAATTCGGCGCTGGGCGTAAAAATCCGGAACGCGGCGTTATGCGCGCGATTCTGCGGCGGGAACAGGAAGACCGTTTCGGACAGGCCGAGCTTGGCGGCAACAGCTTGCATCGCCTCGCCCGTGAGGCCCTCGGTGTCTGTGACGACCGCAAGCGGATTGCCGCCCCGCGGCCCCGCGGTAAACACGTTGAGAAGAGCGTAGCGCCGTTCCATAGCTTCCCCGCCATGCATGCCAGACCCGGCTCACCACCCCAGCCGGAGCGGGGAGCGGGGGCACATCAAACTCCTTGACGCGCACCATACCTGAAACCCGCGATTTCGGCATCCCCTCTGTCGGGCACACCGCAAAGACGACCATCGGCGGTGGAAATTGTCGGCACGGCCCGCGATAGATATCGTCCCGCTGAACGTTGAAGAATGGGGCAGGCGCAGCAAGTTGCTTGCAAACTGGCGCGGTGCTTACCCCCAGCCGTGCAGGCCGGAAATCGACAAGCAGCCGGTGCCTCAGATTCGCGGATGGAGAACGCCTCACCCCCCGTCATGCCCCGGAATGCGCCGAATCGACGTGATCTCCCCATGTGTCGCCGCGATGCGGTCCACCGCACGGCCCACCGGTTCCACGACCACCTCCATCTGATGGCCGCTGGCGTGGATCAGCCACTCCGAGGACTGGGCGATGGCCACATGCCCCTTCCAGAACACCAGATCGCCGCGCTTGACATTGTCGGGATTGCGGTCCGCCACAATCTTGCCGACCTCGGCTTCCTGCATGTCGCTATCGCGCGGGCAGGCCATGCCCGTCGCTTCCAGGCTCACCTGCACCAGCCCTGAGCAATCGATTCCATGCGACGTGCGTCCACCCCACAGATAGGGCGTGCCAACCAGCTTCTCCGCCACGCGCACGAAATCCTTGCTCGTATCCTCGACCGAAGCGACATGGCCGCCGAACACGAAGCCGCCGCGCGACAACTCCAGAAAACGTCCCTCGCGGCCAATGACGGTCACCCTGGCATTGACGCTCAGACGCATGATCGGAGGACTTTTCAGGTCCGGCGCGGGATAGACGAAGGTGCCACGCGCCGTAACCCAGTGCGTCGGCTCTTCGATCATCGTCGAGATGCAGTTGACCGGCATGTAACCTACATAGTTGTCGGCCGCGAGTTGCACCCACCCCCAGCTTTCCTCGATGCTGTAAATGGTGGCGAGCTCACCCGCCAGCGCCTCGGAAGACAGCGGCGCATCGAAACGCGGCGTGACGCGCAAAGGCGCCGAAGCCGCCACGACCTGCCGCAGTTCGCCCTGCACATAGCGATGCGCCTTGACCTGATCCTTCAGCGAAATGGCTGCCAGGTCTTCGCGATAGACATGCCTGCGCGGATCGAGCTTACCCTGAGTCATTGCTGCTTTATCTGCCTTCCTGATCTCGTGCCATTCTACCGTTTCGGCGCACGCTGCTTCTTCCGCCCGCCCGCCGGCCGCCCCGCCATTTCAGGCTTCGACGACAGATATTCGAAAACCGCCCGCACGCATTGCGGTTCGCCGCCGAACGGCTTGCCCGGCTGGGGCTTCGGTGTCCAGCCATAAATGTCGAAATGCGCGTAACGCTTAGCCTTCTTGACGAAGCGCCGGAGAAAAAGCGCCGCCATGATAGCCCCGGCAAACGGCTCCGGCGAGACGTTGTTGAGATCGGCAAGCTTGCTCTCCAGAAGCGCATCATAAGCATGCCAGAACGGCAGGCGCCACATCGGATCACCGGTCCGGCCGCCCGCCGCGATCAGCTCCTCCGCCAGAACCGCATCGGTGGAAAACAGCGGCGGCAAATCGGGGCCGAGTGCGATCCGCGCCGCGCCGGTGAGCGTGGCGAAGGTCATCAGGGTGTCCGGCGCCTCCTCATCGGCCAAAGCGAGCGCGTCGGCAAGGACCAGGCGGCCCTCGGCGTCGGTGTTGCCGATTTCGACCGTCAGCCCGGCGCGGCTCCTGACCACGTCGCCCGGCAGCAGCGCCTCGCCGGAAATTGCGTTCTCCGCCGCCGGTATGATCAGGCGCAGACGCACGAGCAGCTTCGCGCTCATGATCATGACCGCCAGGGCCAGGGCCGCGGCCGCGCCGCCCATATCCTTCTTCATCAGCAGCATGGCCGAGCCGAGCTTGATGTCGAGGCCGCCGGTATCGAAGCAGATGCCCTTTCCGACCAGCGTGACCTTCGGCGCGTCCGTCTCGCCCCATGTCATGTCGATCAGCCGCGGCGCCCGCCGGCTCGCCCGGCCGACGGCATGCACGAGCGGGAAGTTCCGCGCGACGAGATCGTCGCCCACGATCACCTCGCACGCGGCACCGAACGCACCCGCCACGCTTTTCACCGCACCCGCCAGTTCGCTCGGGCCGAGATCGTTGGCGGGCGTGTTGATGAGATCGCGGGCGAACCAGACCGCGCTGGCAATGGCGCCAACGCTGTCTTTCGCCACGCCCGGCGGCAGACGCAGCCGGCGCAGGCCATCCGCCTCGGCCACCTGGTATTTGCGGAACGCGTAGCTGCCGAGCGCCCAGGCCAGCGCGGCTACATCAGGCCGCTCCGGTGTCCAGGCGTAGTGATAATCGCCCGTGGGGAGCACCGACGGCAGGAGGCCCGGCGCGAGCGGATCCGCCTCGGCGGCCCTCTCCTCCACGCCGAACACGGCACCCTCGATGCCGGCACCATCTGGAAGCAGCGCCCAGTTTCCGTGGAGCGGGCGAAAACCGGTTGCCTTGAGCCAGGCTAGATGGCGCCCCTCAAGCTCTTGCGCGCCGCCACCGCCTGCGTCTAGGCTGGTGAGCGGATAAATCGGGTGGGTTGCCGCCGGCGCCTTCGCATCCAGAAAAAGCGCGGCAATCTGGCGGGATATGTCGTCGATCAGGTTGGCCATGTCTTCTTTTTTGCAGTGATTCTGGAAATTTCTCTCATTTATTTGCAATGGACGCGGAGGAACAGGTCCCATGACGGAAGATTACGAGCTTGTGATCGGGTCCAGGAGATTATCGTCCTGGAGTTTGCGCCCCTGGCTTCTGCTCAGGATGCTCGGCATCCCTTTCCGCGAAGTCCTCATCACACTGCGGACGCCCCAGACCAAACCTGCGATACTCCGCCATTCGCCGACGGGCAAAGTTCCGGTCCTCAAGGCGGACGGTTCGGTTGTCTGGGACAGTCTGGCGATCTGCGAATTCATCGCCGACGCACATCCCGAAAAGCCGATCTGGCCCGCCTCTCAGGAGGCGCGGGCGGTGGCGCGGTCGGTCTCCGCGGAAATGCATAGCGGTTTTGCAGCGCTGCGTGAAGAAATGCCGTTGGATTTCATGACGGTCCACCCGTTTCCTACCGCCAGCGAACAGGCGCGAGCCGACATCCGCCGCATTACCTCGATATGGCAGGACTGCCGCGCGCGCTTCGGTACCGGCGGCGATTTTCTGTTCGGTGCGTTCAGCGCGGCCGACGCCATGTATGCCCCCGTCGCCAGCCGCTTCCACAGCTATTCCGTCGATCTGGCCGCGTTCGGCGACGACGGCACCGCCGCGCGCTACCGCGATATGGTGATGGACCTCCCCGGCATGGCTGAATGGGGCGAACTGGCGAAATCGGAGCCGCGGATCAATCCTCAATAATACCTATAGGTACGAACACCGTGCTGCACTGTTATCTTCACAAAACAGCGCAACCACATTGATTTTACTTATTTATGGCGCCCGGGAATCTGGCTCTATGCATTATAGACCATTCGGGGCCAGCCAATGCGTACAATAATAAGATCGTTGCTCCTGCTCTGCACCGCCGCGGGCGCGTTGACGTCCTGCGAAGGTCATGATGCGACCAGCCCGCCGCGCCGGCCTCCCCCCGAGGCCGCGGCCGAAGACGGCAAATTCGACACGCCGAATGCTGCGCTTCGGGCAGCCGAAGCGTTGCGCGCGGCGGGCGCGAATGCTGAAGCAATGGCTGTCGCCGCGCGCGCCTATCGCCGGTTTCCACACAATCCGGCGGTGGCCTCGGCCTACGGACGCCTCGCGCTCATCAACGGCAATCACGCCCTCGCCGCGCGCCTTCTCAAAGGCGCCACTGCGGCCGCGCCCGACGACTGGCGCGCGCTCTCAGCGCTCGGCGTGCTCGACAGCCGGGACGGCCGAACCAGGGACGGCCGCGACGCGCTGATACGCGCGCGCAAGGCATCGGGCAGCAATGCCATTGCGCTCAACAATCTGGCCGTGAGCTGCCTGCTGGACGGCAAGCCTGGCGAAGCCGCAGCGCTCCTGCGCCATGCCCTGAAATCATCGCTCATCAAGCCGGAACACCGCCGCCGGATGACACGCAATCTGGCGCTCGCCCTCGCCGTGGACGGGCGCTTCAAGGAAGCCGACGCCCTGGCGGGCAAGCCGATGCCGCGCGAACTGCGCCATGCCAGTACGGCCACGGTCCGGCGCTTCATGGGGGTGAACGGCCCGGCGTTCTTCGGCTCCTCCGGCCGGCCCGGGCCTCTGGCGGGGTCGTGGCGCCCGGTCGAAGTCCCGGTTGCCGATTGAAATAGCTGCCATTTTCCTCCAGAGCCGCCCGCATATTGATGATGGCGGGGGTAAGAATGGTCGCCAGCAGGACGGGGAGAAAAAACGCCACCAGCGGGACGGTGAGCTTCGGGGGCAGCGCGGCGGCTTTCTGCTCCGCCTCGTTCAGACGCGCGGCGCGGCACTCTTTTGCCGCCGCAGTCAGAGCCTGACTGATGGACGTACCAAGGCGCTCGGCCTGCGCCAGAGCCGCTGCGATCAGCTTCACGGCTGGCAGGCCGGTCCGCTCACCGAGATTGTGATACGCCTTCCAGCGCGATGGCAGATAGGCCAGTTCCGCCATGGTAAGGCTCAGTTCCTCGGCCAGCTCGATGGACTGGCAGGCGATGTCCTTCGCCACACGGCCGAGCGCCGCCTCAACCGACATCCCCGCCTGCACACAGATCAGGAGCAGATCGAGCGCATCGGGAAACGCACGCAGAATACGGACCTGGCGCCGGGCGATCATTCGAGCCAGGAGCAGCCGCGGTAACCCGGCGCCGATGGCCCCTGCCCCGACCGCCAGCATTAGCGCCGCGCGCGGCGACAGCCGGCTGCCCGGATGCAGGAGCAGCGCACCGAGCGTCAGCGCCGCCAGCGCAATGGGCGCGGCAACGCGCAGAAACAGGAACAGCGCTTCGGGTTCCGGACCACGCAGCCCCGCCATGCGCAGCCGGGCCGTGACATCGGCACCGCGGAGCAGGTCGGTCGATTTGAGCACCGCACCGAGCTGCTTGAGCGCGCTTCGGGCTTCGAGCCGCAGGAGGGCCCTGGTCTGCGACGACAGCTCCGTCAGCCGCGCCTCACGCAACCGCCCGCGCTCCCGGGCGATCACGCGCAGCCGTGCCGTGTGACGCGGGTCACGCGACGCTGGCAGCGCGATGGCGACAACGGCGGCGAAAACGGCAATGGCTGCGAATGCCATGACCAGCGTGCCGTCGGCAAAGAATGGATCCAGCATAACCGCTCCCCCCTGTCAGTGTTGCCCCTCACGGCTCGATCCGCGACATGCGTCTCAGCACGGCGACACCGGTCAGCATCCACGCGGCTGAGGCCAGCGCCACCATGCGGCCGGTTTCATCCGTCCACAGTAGCGAGATGTAGGACGGCGACAGCATCGCCACCGCGCCGACCACCACCAGCGGCATGACGCCGACGGCGATCGCCGACGCCCGCACTTCGGCACTGGCGACGCGCACCTTGGCGGCGAGTTGCTGGCGGTCACGCAGGACCTTGGAGAGATTCGTGAGCGCGTCGGAAAGACTGCCGCCGGTCTGGCTCTGTGTCGACATGATCAGCGCGAAGAAACGCACTTCGGGGACCGGCATCGCGGCGCTGAGCCGGGCCATCGCCTCGGGGAGCGGCACGCCCGCGCGGAGCTGTGCGGCCACGTTCGTGAACTCGGCGCGCACGAGCGCGTTAGCGTCGGCGGCGACGATGGAGAGACAGTCGGTCAGCGAAAGCCCGGATTTCGCGCCGCGCACGATCATATCGACCGCCGGCGCAAAACCGGCGAGAAACGTTCGCTGCCGCCGCGCCGCCAGGAATTTCAGAAGCCGCAGCGGCAGAAGCCAGCCCCCCAGCACCGCACCCGCCAGCGCCAGCGCCGACGGCAGCCACGCGATGAGCCCGGCTAGCAAGATCTTCAGCCCCAGTGCCGCACTGCACAGGACGAACCGCCGCGGGGGCACCGTCAATCCTGCCGCGGCGAGTTGGTTGTGCAGCCGCGACGTGCGCCGGGTGCGGCTGGCCTCGGCTACCGCCTTGAGCGCAAACTCCTGTGCCCGGCGCAACTCCCGGGTTCGCCCCCGCCCACCGCCGTCCGTCCCCTTTTTCAGACCGGCGAGAAACGTCTCCCAACGTGCCGGGCGCCGCTGGCCGGCGAGCGCGGGGAAAAACAGCGCACACACGAACGCTGCCGCGCTGAAGGCGGCCAGCCCGCTGACGAGGATCCCCGTGCAGGGCTCAGGCATAAGCGCCTCCCCCCTCGTCCTTGGCTTCCAGTTCCTTCTCCGCCGCAGCTAAGATCTCCATCAACTGACGTTCCAGCCCGAAATAGCGCGCACGCTCGGCAAAGCGCGGCCGCGAAATACCGGTGAATCGGTGGCGCCCGCGCAATGTCCCGTTCGCCTCCTCTCCCATCACGTCGAACAGCATCAGATCCTGCGTAACGACGACATCGCCCTCCATGCCGACGACCTCGGTCACATGCGTGACCCGCCGGCGGCCATCGCGCATCCGTGCCACCTGGATGATGATATCCACCGCACCGGTGATCATGCGGCGGATGCCGCGCGACGGCAGATTGAACCCGGCCATCAGGATCATGCCCTCCAGGCGGCCGATGGCTTCACGCGGACTGTTCGCGTGAAGCGTGCTCATCGAGCCGTCATGGCCGGTATTCATGGCCTGCAGGAGGTCGAAGGCCTCGGCGCCCCGCACCTCGCCGACGATGATCCGTTCGGGCCGCATCCGCAGGCAGTTGCGCACGAGATCGCGCATGGTGACGGTCCCCTCCCCTTCCAGATTCGGAGGGCGCGTCTCCAGACGAACGACATGGGGACGCTGGAGCTGCAGCTCTGCGGCATCTTCGCAGGTGATCACCCGCTCGGAGGGGTCGATGGGCGCCGTCAGACAGTTGAGCAGCGTCGTCTTGCCCGAACCGGTGCCGCCGGAGATCAGCACGTTGCAGCGGCTGCGGCTGATGATTTCCAGCAGCGCCTTCGCGTCCGCCGACAAAGCGCCAAGGACCACGAGCTGGTCCAGCGTCAACCGTTCCCGGCGAAACTTGCGGATGGTGAGCACCGGCCCGTCCAGCGCGAGCGGAGGAAAGATGATGTTGACCCGGCTGCCATCCGCCAGGCGTGCGTCGCAGATCGGGTTGGCGTCATCGACACGCCGCCCGACACGGCTGGCGATCCGCTGACAGATGTTGGCGAGCTCGTCGTTGCCCGCAAACCGGAGCCGCGCAGGGGAAAGGCGGCCGTCGGCCTCGATATAGCTGTCCCGGGCGCCATTGACCATGATGTCGGTGATGTCGTCGCGGGCGAGCAGAGGCTCGAGCGGCCCCAGCCCCAGCACGTCGTTACAGATTTCCTCGAACAATTCGTCCTGTTCCGCCGCCGTCAGGACAGCGGTACCGTGCCGGAGGATCTCCGCGGCGACGCTGCGGATCGCGTTGCGGGCGTCATCGGGCCCGAGCCGGGCCAATTCGGCAAGGTTGATGGTATCGAGGAGCGCGGCGAAGGTGGTTTTCTTGATCTCGTAAAAGGTATCGGAGCGCGCAAAAACCGGGTCGGAACACTCTTGCGGCCTGGCAACCGCAGGGGCCGGCGGCTGCGGCTGCGGCTGCGCCAGCGGTGGAGCCGCGCGCGGGGCGGGGGATTTCAGGGCCTGTGATCGCTTCCCGAACATGCGTCATCCCGCCTGTCTGCGGCCCAGCCGGTCGATGAGCGGGCCGAGGAGCCCGTCGGAGCGCGGCAGCGGCACGTTCTTTCCCGAGACGGTCGAGGCCAACTCGCGGAACGCGCCCGCAGCCCGGCACCGTGCCGAAATCTCCGCGGCCATCTGCCCGTTATTCGCCGCTGCGCCAAAAAGCTGGGCGTCGAATTCGACCGTCACTGCGGGCCGCTGGTCCATGGCACCGGCGAAATCGCGCAACGAAATCTCGGGGCGGCGGGGCATGTTGACCTTGTTGAGGACCAGAAGCGGCGAGCGCTCCACGCCCCGCGCCACCCTCAGCGTATCGACGAGGTTCTTGGCATTGCGCAGCGACGCCAGATCGGGCTCGGCGGTGATGACGATCTCGTCCGCCTGTTCCACCAGCCGGCGCGCCCACTCGGACCACGCGCGCGGCATGTCGAGCACGACGAAGGGCGCGTTTTCGGCCAGCAGCTCGGCGACGTGCACCGCCGCACCCGTGTCGATAGCGGTGTCGCGGTCGAGAGCGCAGGGCGCCGTCAGCAGGCTAAGCCGGGAGGAGCATTTCGTCAGCAGCTTGCCGATCATCGCCGCATCCAGCCTTTCGCCCGCCGCCAGCGCATCCCCCATGCCGCGCTGCGAATCCTGGTTGAAATCCAGCCCCAGCGTGCCAAAGGCGAGATCGAAATCGGCGATCACCGTCTCGCTGCCCAACCCTTCCGCGAGCGTCCAGGCGACGTTGTGGCAAACGCTGCTCGACCCGGCCCCGCCTTTCGCCCCCAGAAATGCGATGATGCGCCCAAGCGGTGCCACGTCCTCGCCGCTGATCGCGTCCGCGACGCACTCCGCGAGCTGGGACGCGAACAGCGGCACCACGAGATAGTCACTGATATGCCGCCGCAGAAGCTCGCGGTAGAGCAGCACGTCGTTGACGTGGCCGATGACAATAACCTTCGTTCCCGCGTCGCAGACATCGGCCAACCGTTCGAGATCGGCGAGCATGGCCGGGGGATCGAGCAGCGATTCCACGACGATCATATCGGGTGTCGATAACGAGGCGTAGGCGGTACACGCAGCATGCACCCCCCCCATCTGCGCGCTGACATGCGCCTGCACGAGCCGCCGGTCGAGCGACGCGGCAGCAATGAGCGCCGCGGTTCCCTGATCCTCGCAAAAGGCGTGGATGACAGGACGCGGCGATGCTTTCACCGGCCCTGCCCCATTGACCGGGACGGGAAGGTTTGCGGGCTGGCACTCGCTCATGGGCGTGTCTCCCCTCCTGTGGCTGTGGCGGTTTGGCCGTGGGCATCGCGGTACGTCTTAATCACCGCGGCGCGGCGGCTGGCGTCACGTGAGCTTTCACGGCGGGGCTTGCGGAGATCCATGGGTTGATCCACGAGGGCGGCAATGTTGTGCGAGGTGGCGCAGCCTGGCCGCCAGGCATCGGTGGCCGCGAGCGCGCATGACCTGCCCCCGCCTCCGGTCAACCATTCCGGTCCGCAGGCTGTGAGCGACAGGACCGAGGCCAGCGTCAGCCCCAACCAGGACCAGCGCGCCATCTCTGCGATCGCGCGCCAGGCGCGCATTTCCGTCTCCGCCATCCGTGCCCTCACTCGACAATGAACCCGAAATCGCCGTCCGCGGTATCCGGCGTTCCCGCCTGCTTCGTCGCGGACTCGTGCCCGGGCCCCGGAACCAGCCCGGCATTTACCGCCGCCTGATATTGCAATGCCCGCTCGCCCCCGGGTTGCCGTAAAATGCCTCCGCCCGCCGGCCGCACCAGGTAAGGCGTGACGATTACCACCAGTTCGCTCTCCTGCCGGACGAAATCGTCACTGCGGAACAGGGCGCCCAGCACCGGCAGCCGCTTCAGCCCCGGCAGTCCTTCCGCGCTCATCCGCGTCTGCTGCGACAACAGTCCCGCCATGACCATCGAGCCGCCGCTGGGCAGCTCCAGCGTGCTCGACGCGCGCCGCACCTTCAGCGCCGGAACGCTGATCGTATTCACGGTCACGGCGCCGTCGCTTGTCAGTTCGCTCATCTCGGTTGCTATCTTCAGGCTGATGCGCCCGCCCGAAAGCACGACCGGCGTGAAGCCGAGCGATACGCCGAACGACTTGAACTGGATCGTCGTCCCTTCCGTCTCGCTCCCGCCCACCGGCACCGGATACTCGCCGCCAGCCAGAAAATTCGCCGTCTCTCCGGAAACCGCGGTGAGGTTGGGTTCGGCAAGCGTCCGCGCCAGCCCTTCGCGCTCCAGCGCCTGTACCAACGCCGCCGCGCTGCCATTCTTTCGGTTCACGCCGACGCCAAGCGCCGATCCCGAAACCTGCCGGACCGACGACCCCAGCGCCGCCGCTGTCACCATCCCGCCGGTGATGGGGAACGCCGTTTCAGCGATTTTCACCACGGAAACGTTGCCCGCGCTGAGCGCCCCCTGCAGATCGACGCCGAGACGGCGAAGCGCGCTGCGGTTCATCTCGGCGACCCGGACGCGAAGCAGAACCTGCTCCTTCGCCTCGACATCCAGCATGTTGAGGACCTGCTCGCGCTTGGGCACGAAACGGGCGGCGATGTCGGCGACCCGCGTCGCATCAAGGGGCGTAGCAGCGGTCCCCGTGATCAGCACATTGTCGTTCAACATCTCCAGATGCACCCGGGCACCCGGCACCGCGCGGCGGATGGCAGCCTCGGCCGGAGCCAGATCGCGTTCCACGGCGACATCGAGCGTCAGCACGGCGGCGCCGTCGCGGCCGATGAACGTGGCCGACGCCTGCCCGATCCGCTGGCCGAGCAGATGCACGCGGCGCTCGGTGCGGACGATCGCCTCGATAACGGCCGGGTTGGATATCACCACCTCGGACACGTCTTCCTTCAGGTCGATGATCGCCAGCTTGTTGAGCCCGATGGTCATCACCCGGGCAGGCCGCGCCCGGTTGCTGGGGATCATGACCGTGCCGTCACGATCCCGGCAATAGACCGGAGGCCCCGCGGTCGTGACGGCAGCCGCCAGAATGAGCGGCAGGCACAGGCGTCGCGCAATGCTCCTGCTGCCCGAATGATCCTCTTTCTCCATTGCCCCTCGCATTGTCCCAGCCTGCCCTTCAGTATCGTGTCCTCGCAGACCGTCTACCGAACTTCATCGTCCGGACCGGCTGCGCAAAGCCTGCCTCCGCGGTCCCGTCCTGCGAACCAGGCGTGTTCTCGCCCCGGTCAGCCGCGGCCACCAGCGCCAGCGATATCTCCCCGGCACCCTGCGCACCCGCCACGCGCCGCGCCTGCGCAGGTGTAAGTTCCAGCGTCGCGGTGCGCTGCTGCGCCGCAGTGCGATTTACGCCATCGAGCGTCTTGCCGATGGCCAGAACCTTGGCTCCCTGAAGCAATACCTCCGCGGCGTGCTTTCCCGGCATGCCGCTGCGCGCTTTGCGTGTGAGCAGCACATCCACACGATCCTGCGGCTGCACGAAGCCGCCTGCCGCGGTTTCCTCTCGGATCGGTACGGAAACGGCGCGCATCCCGGAAGCCACGAGCGAGGCCATCACACCCCCGCTGCCGGGCCGAAGCAGTTTGGCCTCGACAACCGGCTCGCCGGTGAAAATCGGATAGCGCGCGGTGGCGGCAGGATCGAACGCAGCATCCCGCTGGGTGACCGCGCTGCGCCGGATGCTCCCGGCGACGAACGCCTGGCGGGGCCAGGCTTGCCAGCGCACATCCGCCGCCCGGACCAACTCGCCGACCTTGATGGGGCGTGCAGCGACGAGGATATCGACCGTCACGGCGGGCAGCGCCTGCCGGCCGTCACGGCCGCCCCCCGAATGAGTGCGCCCCGCCAGCATGGCGGCCCCTGCGGCCGCCGCAATGGCGAGCGCCAGCACCAGACCACGAGCCCCGCGCATGGCCTCAATCCCCCATCAATGCTTCGGAAAAAACAACGTTATGGCAAAGCTTTACGCCGAATGGTTAACGGAAGGTTAATTCGAGGATACGCACAAATACGCAATGGCTGCGGGGGGATTGTCTGTTTTGCGTCAATTGCAGACGCGAAAACGCCCGCGCGGGGGGAGGCGCGGGCGCATCGTGAGGTTAACGGATCGTCAGCTTACCGCCAGCGGCAGTGACGACGGCCATGCCTCCACCAGCAGCGCCGGTGCGGACGGCAGCGCCAATGATAGGGGTAACGCCAGCAGAAGCGGCGCCAATGGCCGCCACGGCGCCAATGACGCCCACGCCAATGACGCCCACGCCAATGACGCCCACGCCAATGACGGCGCCGCCAATGACGGCGGCGTCCACGGACTTCCGTCACACCGGCATCGGCCTTCGTTATAGCGGCCACGGCGCCAAGCTGATTGACAGGCGCCGCATTCGCGGGAGCCGTCGCGGCTGCGGTCAGCGCACCACCAGCCAGTAGCGCCAAAGCGAGCAGGGTCTTCTTCATGTTCGATCTTCCTTTCTTACCTTTCCCTGCACATTGGTCGCCGGTCGAAAGCGGAAGGTTCATCAAAATCGCAGCGGTCTTAGAGTTTCTTGCGAACGGCCAAAAGAGAAGGCCCCGGAGGCGCGCTGGCGCTCGTCCGGAGCCTTGCTGGCTTCTGGTGAATTCCGTTATTCCGCGGCGGCCGCCAGCACCGGCCCGGCGCTGCGGACATTGTCGTCCACCGCCGCCTCGAAGTGGCGGAAATTCTCCGCAAACATCGCAACAAGCTGCCGCGCCTGCGCGTCGTAGGCTGCCTTGTCGGCCCAGGTCTGACGCGGGTCGAGAATTTCAGCCGGCACGCCCTCGACGGAGACGGGCACATCGAAGCCGAACATCGGATCGCGGCGGAACTGCGCATTTTTCAGCGTGCCCGTCAGCGCAGCCGTCAGCAGGGCGCGCGTCGCCTTGATCGGCATGCGATGACCGACGCCATATCTGCCGCCCGTCCAGCCCGTGTTCACCAGCCAGCAGTCCACACCATGGCGGGCGATCAGGTCACGGAGCAGATTGCCGTAGACGGTCGGATGGCGTGGCATGAACGGTGCGCCAAAACAGGTGGAGAAGGTTGCCTGCGGCTCGGAAACACCTTTTTCCGTACCGGCCACCTTGGCCGTGTAGCCGGACAGAAAGTGATACATCGCCTGCGACGGGGTCAGCTTCGCGATCGGCGGGAGCACGCCGAACGCGTCGGCAGTCAGCATCACGATGTTTCGCGGATGGCCCGAACGCCCCGACGCACTGGCGTTGGACACGAAACTGAGCGGATAGGCCGCGCGCGTGTTTTCCGTCAGCGTAATATCGTCGAAATCGGGCAAACGGGTTTCGGGATCGAGAATGACGTTCTCCAGCACCGCGCCCCAGCGGTTCGATGCCGCGAAGATGTCCGGCTCGTGCTCCTTCGACAGCCTCACCGTCTTCGCGTAGCAGCCGCCTTCGAAATTGTAGACACCGTTGTCCGACCAGCCGTGCTCGTCGTCACCGATGAGCGTGCGCTCCGGATCGGCCGACAACGTGGTCTTACCGGTGCCGGACAGGCCGAAGAAGATCGCAGTGCCGGTGCCGTCGCGCATCTCGTTCGCGGAGCAGTGCATCGGCAGGATGCCTTTTGGCGGCAGCACGTAGTTCAGATAGGTGAACACGGATTTCTTGATCTCGCCGGCATAGGAGGTGCCACCGATGAGCACCAGCTTGCGGCTGAAATCGCAGGCGATGACCGTGTCGCTGCGGCAACCGTGGCGAGAGGGATCGGCGCGGAAACTCGGCAGACTAATGACAGTGAATTGCGGTTCGAAGCCGGTCAAATCCTGCCCGGGAGGCACGATCAGCAAATGCCGGATGAAGAGAGAGTGCCATGCCAGCTCCGTATAAACGCGCGCGTTGAGACGGTGTACCGGATCGGCCCCCGCATAGAGATCCTGCGAGAACAACTCGCAACTGGCGGCATGGGCGAGGAAATCCTTGAGCAGAAGCTCGAACTTCTCGGGTGCCAAAGCCTTGTTGTTGTCCCACCAGATGACGGGCTCGGTCTCGGCGTCGCGCACGATGAACTTATCGGCGGCCGACCGGCCTGTATGCGCCCCCGTTCGCATGACGAGTGCGCCGGTTGCGGCAACTTCGCCCTCGCCCCGGCGAACGGCGATCTCGTATAGCTCGGCCTCCGCGAGGTTCCGGCGTACGGCGTTCAAGCTACTGGCTGACAAAGAAAAACTAGACACAAAGCACTCCCTGCCTTTCCTCGGCACAAACACGTTACCCCCATATGACAGCCGATCCGCTCAGGCCGCCAGCCACCACCACTAGCGCACAATGTCCCGGCGAAAAACCGCAAACTCGCGGGCTGGTTAGCCTTCTGACACTCCGGGCTGATCACTCACCAGAGCGGTTTACCATCAACTCTCCCCGGCCGAAGTGGCGCGGGGAGTGTAGCCACACCAGAACGTAATGCAATTCCTCCAAGGTCTCGGATCGTCACTCGTGGCATCGGTGCCAGACCAGTACGCCTCAGCTAAGAAGTCCTGACCCATTTGCCGCGAGTGCTTTCAGGACTTCTCGCGGATCAGGCGTACTAGCAACCTATTGACTCTAGTACAGCTTATCCGCGAGCCAAGTTCGTAAAATGTGCGTGCAACAAACTGGGTACGAACTTGCTGCGGCCTGTACTAGTACGCCCCGCAGGAAATCCTGACCCACTTGCCGCACGCTCTCACAGGATTTCCTGCGGGTTAAGCGTACTAGCAAGTTATTGACTCTAGTACAGCTTTTCAGAGGCAAGTTCGCTTGCGCACTTGCGGCAAATAGGGTGCGAACTTGCCTCGGGCTGTACTAGTACGCCGTGCTGGGCGAACCCCAACCGGCGGCTAGCGGCACGGCCCGCCTGCTTCTCATTGTCGCACCCTCGCGAAGCGTTCAGTAACCATGTTCGATACGCGCAAAAACCTGCTGCGCGAAGGAGTGAATCGTCTGCCCCATGTAGGGAGCGGTGATCGACGCGACCAGCAGGATGGCAAGGATCTTGGGAATAAATGTCAGCGTCACCTCCTGCACCTGGGTCAGGGCCTGAATGAGCGCGATCACGATGCCGACCGCCATCGCCGCGCCGACCGCCGGCCCCGCCGCCATGATGACTGTCCAGATTGCCGCCCGGACGATGTCGAGAGCATCAGCCTGGTTCATGTCAGTGAACCTTCACGCCCTCGCCCAGCGTCACCTCGCTGCCGTCCTGGAGCACGGCAACGGCACCACCCGAAACGGCGCGCAGAGCGGAGATCGTGCCGGTCGTGCTGCCATCGGCCGAGGTGACGATGCGCCCGATCAGATTGTCGGCCTGGGCCAGGACGGACAGACTCATCATCGAGTCGAGCTTCATATTGGTCTTGAGCGATTCCGCCACATTGGAGAAGTTCGCGAGCTGCGCGAGGAGCTCGGTCGAGTCCACCGGCTTTGTGGGGTCCTGGTACTTCAGTTGCGTCATGAACAGCTTGAGGAACGCGTCATAATCCAGTGACGCCTTCTCCAGGGTCGTCGAAACGCCCCGGAGCGACTCGACCGTGGCGGTGTTGGATGCCGCAGCATTGGCGGCACTCGTGGCTGCGACTGTCATTAGGCGACCTCCCGTTTGTACGAGCCGATTGTTTTATGGCCCTTCTTGCTTGCCAGGAGCTTGTCTTCCAGAGGCAGAAGCGCACGAATGGCCTTCAGCGCCTCGAATTCCTTGCAATCCTCGATGAGAAGGCTCGCACGATCCAGGCCGGCCAGGATTTCTTCACACTTGAGGGCTTCGGACAGGGGCGGCAGTGTCTTCCTGAAGAGCGCCTTGGACGCTTCGGCGTTCAGGGGGTCCATGAGCATGGTTTGCACAATGAAGTAGAGCTGCCGGAGTGGCGTGGTCGCCGCCTCCAGCTGCATGACATGACCTTCGAGGAGGAAAGTCACGTCGTTGAGGAGCTCCATCGTCACCTTCCGGTCAACGCGGAGCACCGCGCCGTTGATGAAGATGCGCTCCCCCGGCTTCAGACTGATTTGGATGCCATTCTTCATGCAAGCCCCTCGGCCACCAGCCGGGAGACGTCCATCAGACCCTTGAAATTCGTCGATCGTCCCTGGCGGATCTCATCGGCCTCACGCATGAGCCACAACCCGACGGAAATCAGGTCGGCGCGCAGGCCCTTCGGCAATTCGTTCTCTGGCTTGGCCAGGTCCTCGATGAAGACCGCCCAGAGCCGCCGCAGGTAGTAGATCGCGTCCACGGCCTCACGCGAGTTCGTGCCCTTCTGCTCGGCAGCCTGCAGCAGCTCGATAGAATGTTCAAGGGCGATACGTTCCCGCTGGCGGGCCGTTTGCGGCGTGTCTTCAAGAACTTCTGCGTAGGAGAACCGGTACATGTCTTCTTTCCCACTGTTGGACGGTACGCACTGTCAAAGTCACAGATAGTTGATAAGCCTCATATTCTGGAGGCGGGAAGTGAGCGCGTAGGCAGTCTCAAGCTGCGTCATCAACGTCGTGATGCGCACGGAAGCATCATAGGGGTCCACGACTTCCAGATTGTTGATCCGGGTGGTAAGGATCGAAATCTGCGTTTCCATGCGGTCATTGGCCCTGGAGACGCGGTCCTGCACGGTGCCGAGCCGACCGGACTCCTCCGCGAGGCTCTGGGTCGCCTCGGTGATCAACACCACGGCCTGGTCAACGACGGTCTGGAACGTGGTTTTGGCCAGGTTCTGGACGCCCAGTTCGCCGACCATGGTGAAGGCCTGCGCCAGCTTCCGGTAGGCGGCGTAATTGGCGTTGGAGGAAGACTCGATCAACTCACTGGTGGCGATGCGGCTCCGGATGTTCTGATCCGAGGCATCCGACCAGTTGGTCGACCAGGCAGGGTCCTCGAACATCGGTGCGAACGTATTGTCGAGGAAGGTCTGCATCTGCGCAGGGCTGATCGCGGTGTTGTCGTCGGACTGCGTCGTGCCGAACGTAGCCAGGAATGCGGCATCCACCGCCAGCTTGTTGGCCGGGGTGGGGCTGGCATAGTAGTCCGTGACCGGCGCCACATCCGTGTTGATACCGCCGAACAGATATTCTCCGCCGATCGCCGTGTTGAGAGCGCCGGTCAGCGTGGTCAGATTCGCCTTCGCCTCCAGTTCGGCGGTGGCCGGGCCGGTCGATACGTCGCGCGCGGTAAGCAGCGTGCTGAGGAACGCCTCCGCCGTACTCGTCAGACTTGTCAACACGCTTTGCGAGCCCTCAAGGCGGGTGTTCACGGTGGCGTTGGTTTCGCCGATCTGCGTCATGCGGTTGATGTCGATCCGCATGGACACCGTTTGCCGCGTCTGCGAACCGAGCGTGGCGCCCACATCCGCGAGACGGCCGGACGACAGCTCTTTCTCGGCGATGACAAGCTGGCGCTGCATGCGCAGGACCGCAGAGCGCGTCGTCTGATAGAAAGATTGCGTGGAATTGAATACTGGGATCATGACGCTAAACCCTACACGGCTGCAAGTAATGCCGCATACATGCTGTCGATTGTACTGAGGAGCCGCGCGGTGGCCTGATAGGAGTACTCAAGCTCCAGAAGGAGGCTCATCTCGTAGTCGAGGTTGACACCCGTAACCTGCTGAAGCGAGGTGGAGGCGCGCTCCTGCACGGTGAGGCTGTATTCGAGGCTTCCCGACGCCGTACTCCGGTTCTCCTCCAGCCAGCCGACGGAGTAGGCCGAAAACGTCTGAATGGTGCTGCTCGTGCCTATTCCCGCGGCGCTGTCGAAACTGCGTACGGCGTCGAAAGTGTCGAAGAGATCATTGAGCCGGACGGCGAAGCCCGCGGCATTGGTGGGGTTGTAGTCATAGGCCGCACCATTGGCACCGCCGTCACGCAGCAGGGTGGTGTCGCCGCCCTGCAGCGGATCGAACGCCGTATTGACTGTGAACTCGCGAGCCAGCCCCGGGATCAGCGTCCCGGCAGGCGGCACGGTGGGTGATCCCGAATAGGAGAACAGCCCGGTGGCATCGGGCGCACCGCCGCCCGTCTGATCGCTTTCGGCGAACATCTCGATAAGGCCGCGGGCCATTTCATCGAGCTGGTTCTGGAAGGTGACCGCGGTCTCATCGCGGAATTCGGCGTAGCCCAGGATCCGGCCGGACCCCAGCGGCATCGTGGCGCCCGTCCCGGTAACCGCCTGGCCATCGATATACACGGCATTGCCCGTCGTCGCCGCCCCGTAAGTCGGCGTCGCCGTGAAGGTGACCGTCCGCGGCGAACTGTTGTACAGCGTCACGCCGCCGTCCGTGTAAATCGCCATGCCGTTGTTGGGCTGCGAGATGGTCCGGATGCCGAGTTCCTGCGAAAGATCGTTCAGGATCCGGTCGCGCGTGTCGAGGTTGTCGGTAATGTCGTTGCCGAGCCCCGTTCCGATGATGATGTCGGTGTTGACCTCGTCGAACTGGGACAACAGGGAATTGATGGTCTCGACCGAGCCGGCGATCCATTCATCGGCCTGCGCGCGCACATTCTGGACTGTGTCCGTCGCGCCGTTCAACGACCGCGCCACATCCTGCGCGGCGAAGACCGCCGACTGTCCCCGGACCAGATCGCTCGGCGAGGCGGCGTATTGTTGAATGGCATCCGCCAGCTTGCCGATCAGCGCGGCCGGCGAGGCGTCCAGCTCCGGGTCGTTGAGCGCGGCTTCGAGCTGGTCCAGCGCGTCGACGGTGGCCTGGTGCTGGCTCGCCTCCGAGTTCGCCGACAGAACGGCGGTCAACAGCGCCTTGTCGGATATACGCCTGATATCGCCGACGACGACTCCCAGCCCACCGGGAGCGCTATAGGAGCCCACCGTCTTCCGCGACGCGAATGGTACGGACGCATTGGCAACATTCCGGGACGCCACCGACGTCTTCGACGAAATGACAGAGAGACTCTGCCGGGCGGTTTCCATGGCTGCTGTGAGAGACATCGGGGTACCTACGCATTAATCGGGTTGGTCACGTTCGCCATTACCTCCCGAGGGCCACGATCGTGGTGTAAATTTCGGAGGCCGAATTGAACACGCGCGAGTTGATCTCGTAGACACGCTGGGATTCGATCATGTTCGCCAACTCGGTTGCGAGATCGACTGTCGATTGCTCCAGCGCGCTGGAATTGATGAGGCCGAGCCCGCCTGAACCAGCCGTGCCGATCTGGAGATCGCCGGAATTGACGCTGACGGAGAAGACGTCGCCCGGCTCCGGTGTCAGGTTGTCCGCAGCCGTGACGAAAGCCAGCGGGATCTGATAGCTGAGGACGCGCGCTCCATTCTGGAATACCGCGTAAAGATCGCCATCGGTGTCGATTTCGATGTGGTCCAGCGCGCTGGGAGCGGAACCGTTCGCCTCCGCCTTCAGCACGGTGTAGCTGGCGGCGAGTTGGGTGCATTCGGATATGTCGAGCGTCATCGCCTGGCCGCCGGGGACGGTGAGCGCGACCGAACCCGAAGCGGGGGTAAGGAGCGAGCCGTCCGTGGCGCTGAAGGTCACCGCGGAGGTCACGAGTATGCCCGAACCTCCATAGGGGAACGGCGTCGTGCCCGCCGTAGCGTCGGCGTGATCGAAGATGGTTATTTCCCAGGCGTTGGTTGCGGTCTTTGCCCAGTAGATGTCGAGTGTCACTTCTCCGCCGAGGTTGTCATAGACCACGAGCGAGGAGGTGGCCGTCCAGGTCGAGCCGGCTACGTTGTCGGATGGGCGGCTGCCCGCGGCAATGATCGAGGCCGTCGAGGGCACATTGGCGTAGAAGGTGCCGGCCGTGGTCGCCGAAGCCTGCATCCCCAGCGTTCCGAGGGCGACCTTTTCGAGGCCGGCGGTGCCGTTCACCACCGGTGTGGTGCCCGTCGGATAGCCCATCAGGAAAAAGCCGCCCGCGTTGACGAGATAACCGTCGCCATCCTCCACGAAGGAACCGGCGCGGGTCAGAAAGGTCTGATCCGAGGTATTGTCGACCAGGAAGAAACCTTTGCCCTGAACGGCAAGATCGGTCGTCGACGTCGTGTAGGTGAGGTTCCCCTGCTCGGTAATGAAGTGACGGGTATTGCTCTCCACGCTGCCGGACTGATAGCTGGATGTCGCCTGCGATGGTATGAACGAGGAAAACTCGATGTGGCCGCGTTTATAGCCGTTCGTGGTCGCGTTGGCGATGTTGTCCGCAATTGCGCTCAGCTGGTTAGACTGCGCGTTCATGCCAGACGTGCTCGTTCTCATCATCGAGGATATGCTCATTGGTCGTCCCTGCGCAAAGTAGTCCCTGGCGGCACCAGAACACGGCCGGCTTATGCGGGGCTTGAGTTGCGCCTTCCTGTCAGATTAGGGGTATCCCGTAAACGCGTCTGCAATGAATTTGAGACAATTTTCAAATATTGATATCTTCTAATCTTTGATCAATGAAGTATTAATTTGCCGGCGCATTATGTGCTGTATTTGAACAGTGCGGCCACCCGGCCTGCATCGGATCGGGTCACGCAACCGTCACGGCATCTTTGCCGCCATCTGCCCGCCCGCGAAAAATCACCAGGGACATCATCCCGGCAAGCGCGCCGCCGGCGTCAATCGTAAACGAGCCGGTAGCCGAGGTAGCGCTGCGAGTCGATCGGATCATAGCCGAGGCGGTGGCGGAGGCGCTTCCTCAGCTTACTGATGTGGCTCTCGACCACGTTCTCATCAATGTCTTCGCCAAAAAGCCCGTAGACGAAGTTAAAAATCTGTGTCTTCGTCACGCGCCGGCCCTTGTTGGCGACCAGATATTCGAGGATACGGCGTTCGCGGCGTGGCAACGGCAGCACCTCGGCCTTCACCTCCGGGTCGCGCCCGTCGGAGAACACGCGGATGTCACCGATGACCTTGCCCTCGTCCTCGACCTTCGAACGGCGCTGAATGGCCTTGATGCGCGCCAGAATCTCCCGGACATGGACCGGCTTGCGCACAACGTCGTCCACACCGGCGGCAAAAAGATCCAGCGTTTCATCAAGACACTTGTGATCGTTCATCGCGATCACGGCCGCGGCGGTGCGGTTCTTGATGAGCTTCGGGAGCGCCTGACGTTCCTCGCAGTCACCCAGCAGAAATGCTTCCACGGCACGGATATCCGGGTCGGAAACCGTCTTCACCCAGTTGCCGAAATCCACCGCGGAGAAACCTGTCACGGACACCCCCTCACGGTCGAACCACGAGGTGTACCCGTTTTTCACGGTCTCACGCTCGTCGACGATAACGATCATATGACGATCCCCGAATCATGAACCTAGCCCTAGCGTGGAGGTAGTCGCTGGCGCCATACGCGTCAACCCATGGTTGCGCTGCCACCAAATAACTCTCCCTTGAGTTGCTAAAACACCGCGGATCCGGCCGTGAAACACGGAGCGGGCGAAGGCCATTCCGGTTGACGCGCGTGGCCCCGGCTGAGAAGACGGCGGCGAGCCCAAGCAAGGAGATAACGACATGGCTTCATCGAAGGACGGCGCGGAAACCACCGGGAACGGGCATGAGATGGCGCATGGCGGACTGGCCGACGCAACACGGCTCGTTCATCTGGGGCGCGAGCCGGAGGCGCAGCACGGCTTCGTAAACACTCCGATCTATCGCGGCTCGACGGTTCTGTTCCCCACGGTCGCGGACCTTGCGGATCACAGCCGCGAATACACCTATGGCCGCCGCGGCACGCCGACGACGAACGCGCTGACCGAAGCCATCGCCGCGCTGGAAGGCGGGCAACGCGCCTGGATCGCTCCCTCCGGTCTCGCGGCGATCACGGCGGTGCTGCTGGCCTATGTGGAAGCGGGCGACCATGTGCTCATCACCGACAACGTCTATTTTCCAGCACGGCGCGTGGCCGGGCGGCTCCTGAAACGCATGGGCGTTGAGGTGAGCTATTTCGATCCGCTCATCGGTGCGGGCATCGCCGCGCACATGACGGACAGGACACGCCTCGTGCTGGCGGAGTCTCCCGGCTCGCTGACCTTTGAGATGCAGGACATCCCCGCAATCGCCGCCACGGCCCGCGAACGCGGTGTCCTGCTCGCCGTGGACAACACCTGGGCGACGCCGCTTCTGTGCAAGCCCTTCGCGCTCGGTGCCGACATCTCCATTCAGGCCGCCACCAAATACATCGTCGGACACGCCGACGCGATGCTGGGCATCATCACCACCAACGAGCGCGCCGCCCCCGCCATGGCGCGGATGCACGAAGACCTCGGCCTGACCGCCGCTCCGGAGGATTGCTTCCTGGCCCTGCGCGGCCTGCGCACCCTGGGGGTGCGGCTCGCCCGGCATGGCGCCTCGGCGCTGGAGATGGCGCAATGGCTGGCGACGCGGCCCGAAGTCGCGCGCGTGCTGCACCCGGCGTTGCCCGGGGATCCCGGCCATGACATCTGGCGGCGCGACTGTTCGGGCGCGTCCGGTCTGTTCTCGATCGTCCTCAAGCCGCATGACGAGAAGGCGGTGGCCACCATGCTGGACGGGCTGGAGCTGTTCGGTATGGGGTACTCCTGGGGCGGCTATGAGAGCCTGATCCTGCCTTTCGACCCGGCCCCCAGCCGCACCGCCACGAAATGGCAGGCGGAAGGCCCGGCCCTGCGCCTCCACATCGGACTCGAGGATGTGGCCGATCTGAAGGCCGATCTCGCCGCCGGTTTCGATCGCCTGGCCGCGGCGATGTAGCGAAACGGCGCACGCCGTTTGCAGTTCCTTCAATTCGATCCGGTTTTTCGCAGCTTCGGGACCACCTCTGCGCCGGCGATCCCGTCGCGGACAATGGATTCTTCACACTCGCCGGAGCAACCTATGAGCGAAGCGCGCATCTCGGGCCGGACGCATCGCGGCCGCCGACATCATAGTCTTCCCAAAACGGAGAAGCAGCTTGGCTCGGGAACCCGAGAGATCGTTAACGGTAGAAGTCTTCAGGAGAGAACATAGCGATCTCCCGGAGCAGATGCCGCGGCGTTTCTATGAGCGGGTCACCAGCCATGTGTGCCAATCGACGGTCTTCGTTGAGCGGCGTCCGCCCCTGATGCTGGGCATTCTCGGGGCTCCGGGCACCGGCAAGACGGAGAACGTCGAGCGGACCTGCCGCAAGAACAAATGGGCTTTCGAATGGATTGCCGGCTCCGACCTGACCGGCGTGGAGCGCGGCGCGCCGATGGAGCACTTCAGAAAAGCGCTTCAAAGGTGCGTGACGAAACAGCGCGAGAGCAGTGCGGAAGCCGCAGTCCTTCTGATCGACGATCTCGACCTGACGATCCTCAGCACCAAGGAAAACAGGCTGTACACCGAACACACGCAGCTACTGACCTCGGCCTTCATGTCCTACTGCGACAAGCCCCTCCTGTATCTCCAGGCCGCTTTTCCGATCCCGATCGTCATCACCATGAACAGCAGGGAAGGCTTTCACGGCGCTCTCGTGCGCGAAGGACGCATGCGGATGTGGCAGTGGGAGCCCACCCCGGACGAGAATATTGCCATGGCGCGGGAGAAGCTTGCCGCGATCAATGCGGACGTGGCGCGTTGCGTCGTAGACACCTTCAAGGATCAGCCGATTGCTTTCTTCGGCCACCTGGAGAGCGAATTGTTCGCCCAGGGCATCGAGGAGATCGTCTTTCGCCGCAACGACGATGCGTTTGGCGTCATAACCAGTCTCAGAAAAAGAAAACATGAACTGGACGACTGGTTCAGGTCATTATCGTTCGAGTGGATCACCGGCATCGCCGAGATGATAATCTCTGAGCGTTCCAGGAAATAGGCTGAGCATCAGGGCCATTCAGAGAACGCCCCATGACCGGATCGATAGCACCGATGCGATCATCCGGGACGTTCTCCCTAGCCCGAAGTTTCCGCCGTTTCCGCCGTTTCCGCGCCGCGTGACAGCCGACAGCCCATTCATTTCAACCATATACTCACTGCTGTCCCAACGTTCCGAGCGGGCTTCCGTATAAGATACTGGTGTTTTGGGGGAATAGCGATTTCGGGCTGGTTTCGAATTTGGCTGGAGGGGCATCTTTGCGATTTTTCATGTCGCGGGGATGCTCGTCATGCTGCACGGCCAGTACGTCTTCTCTCAACTCATGGACCACCTGCCCCTGACAACCTTTCAGCGCTGCGTGGCGCCCTATGGCGGGGAACGCAAGGTTAAGCGATTCTCGTGTCTCGACCAATTCCGGTGCCTGGCGTTCGCGCAGCTCACGTGGCGCAAGAGCCGGCGTGATATCGAAGCGTGTCTCGACGCGCAGCACACCAAGTTGTATCGCCTGGGGTTCCGGAGTACACTGATCGCCCGCAACACCCTGGCCAACGCCAATGCCGTGCGTGACTGGCGGATCTAGTGGCCTGCTTCATTTAATTTAAGCAGGTCTGGCGCGGCAAATTGATTCAGGGGGATCCCCTGCAACCGGCGAG
>JBNKIW010000028.1:0-45304 GCA_050290865.1 Rhodomicrobiaceae bacterium
GACCCCGTCTGCCCCTTCCGACTCTTTGCTGCCATGTCATATATGCCCTGCTGTTGCACTTCGGGGTTGAAACGGCGCTCGAATTCGTAACGGCGATGCCTGAGAGGCACGTCAAGGCAGGGCTTTACAAGGTGGCGCTGTATCTGGTTCCCGAGGATATCCCACCTGCACCAAAGAGGACGTTCACGCTGATGATCAACATAGCTCCGTTCCACCCCCGCGACATGGAACAACATTCGCAGGCGCAGGTAACGAAGCTTTTGACTGAGGTCAAGACGTTCGACATCGGTTATTTTGGCGATCCAGCCGCAGACGGAGCGCGTCCCGAGCCCCGGCAGTCGCTACGCCGGCAGGCTTCCCCACCAGCAGCCGCTCCGTAATCTCACCTGCCGTCAAAGGCTTCTCCGCATCGCGCAGCACACCAAATACCAGCCGCGAACCTTCCCCCCGGCGCGGCCAGGATGGACGGGCCGAAGGCTTGCTCAAGCTTTGACTGGGCGCAAACAGCCGCAGCGTGGCATCCACATGCTTCATATCCGCCCGCCGCTGGCGCAGTTCCTTCTCCAGACCGATGATCCGGCCAAATATCTCCGCGCGTTTCTTCCGTAGCGCGCCAACAACATGTGCCTCCGCCATGACAACCTCCTCTTCCAAGAGGGGGTATCGTAGACAAGTGCTTGCGGCGGCTCGATATTCCAGTGGTGGAGCGTGCTACATAAGACCGGGAATGAGAAGCTCGATCTTCTGTCAGCGAACACTAGGTGCACGTTGCGTTTCGCGATGCGGATCGGCGAATAGTGCCGTGCGATGACTATCAAGGATGTGGCGCGGCGCGTGCATCTGGATTGGCATACCGTGTAGGATCTCGACAAAATCTGTATGCCATGACCTCCTCGAGATCGTCGAGGAACGCAACGGCGGCAGCAACAGCGACTGATCGATGTTCCAGGCGCAGAACGCCTTACTCATGGGCCGAGACAGAATCTGAGCGCAACCCACGGGTCAGCGAAAACCGCCTATTACTCAGACAGGCTCCCAGTCCAGCCTATCCTTGAGCCAAGCTCGCAAATGCGCGTGCGGCAAACTGGGTATGAACTTAGCTCGCGGGCTGTACGAGCTCCGCACGCCCCATCTGGCCTGCGGAATCTTGATGTGCATCAGGAGCAAGACTCCCGAATATGGATCCGAAACGACAGGACAATGATGCGGAGAGCGGCGCTTGCCGCTCCCCAAATTCTAATGCGCGGTCAGGCCTACACCGGGCTGCACCACTGCTCCCGATTGCTCCACAACTGCGGCTTCCTCCCACAGGATCGGCTCGGGCACGCGGCTAAGCGCGATCTTCAGAACCTGCTCCATCCGCGCCACCGGCATGATGTTAAGGTCGCTCTTCACCGTGTCCGGAATCTCAACCAGATCCTTCGCATTCTCCTCGGGGATGATGACCGTGCCCATGCCACCACGCAGCGCCGCCAGAAGCTTCTCCTTCAGGCCGCCAATGGGCAACACGTGCCCACGCAGCGTTATTTCGCCGGTCATCGCCACATCCTTCCGCACGGGAATGCCCGTCATGATCGACACAATAGCGGTAAGCATCGCCACGCCCGCGGACGGCCCATCCTTGGGGGTTGCACCCTCGGGAACGTGGACATGGATGTCCTTCTTCTCGAACATCGGTGGCTCGATGCCGAAGTCCACTGCGCGGCTGCGCACATAGGCGTTGGCCGCCTGGATGGACTCCTTCATCACATCACGCAGATTGCCCGTAACACTCATCTTGCCCTTGCCGGGCATCATGACGCCCTCGATCGTCAGCAGTTCGCCGCCGACTTCGGTCCATGCCAGCCCGGTGACCACGCCGACCTGGTCCTCCACCTCGGCCTGGCCGTAACGGAACTTCGGCACACCAAGAAAATCGCCAAGGTTCTGGGTCGTGACAGGTACGTTGGTCAGATCCGGCGTGCTTTCCAGCTTCGTCACCGCCTTGCGAATGAGCTTGGCGACCTCGCGTTCGAGATTACGAACACCGGCCTCGCGCGTGTACCGCCTGATGATCTCGGTCAACGCTGCATCGTCCGCCGTCCATTCCTCGGGCTTGAGACCATGGCCTTCAAGCTGATGCGGGATCAGGTGGCGTTTGACGATCTCGATCTTCTCATCCTCGGTGTAACCCGCCAGACGAATGATCTCCATACGGTCCATGAGGGCCGGGGGAATATCGAGCGTGTTGGCCGTGGTCACGAACATCACATTCGAAAGGTCATAATCGACTTCGAGGTAATGGTCGTTGAACTCGTGGTTCTGCTCGGGATCGAGCACTTCAAGGAGCGCCGACGCCGGATCGCCTCGGAAGTCCGAGCCCATCTTGTCGATTTCATCCAGCAGGAACAGCGGGTTGACCTTCTTGCCCTTACGCATGGACTGGATGACCTTGCCGGGCATCGAGCCGATATAGGTGCGCCGGTGCCCCCGAATCTCCGCCTCGTCACGAACGCCGCCAAGTGACATCCGCACGAACTCGCGGCCCGTGGCGCGCGCGATCGACTTGCCGAGCGAAGTCTTGCCAACACCCGGAGGGCCGACGAGGCACAGGATCGGGCCCTTCAGCGCGTTGGTGCGCTTCTGCACGGCCAGATATTCGACGATACGCTCCTTGACTTTCTCCAGCCCGTAATGGTCCTCGTCGAGCACCTGCTGCGCTTCCGCGAGATCGGTCTTGACCTTGCCCTTCACGCCCCACGGAATGGACAGGAGCCAGTCGAGATAATTGCGCACGACGGTCGCTTCCGCCGACATCGGGCTCATTTGCCGCAGCTTCTTCAGCTCGCCGAGCGCCTTTTCGCGGGCTTCCTTCGAGAGCTTGGTCTTCTCGATCTTGTCTTCGAATTCTGAAATATCGTCGCGCTCGTCGCCGTCGCCCAGCTCCTTCTGAATGGCCTTCATCTGCTCGTTCAGGTAGTATTCGCGCTGGGTCTTCTCCATCTGGCGCTTGACGCGGCTGCGGATCTTCTTCTCCACCTGCAGGACGGAAATCTCGCTCTCCATCTGCATGTAGACGCGCTCAAGCCGCTCGGAAATCGCGGTGATCTCCAGGATTTCCTGCTTTTCGGCGATCTTGACCGCCAGGTGCGACGCGATGGTGTCGGCGAGCTTTGAATAGTCATCGATCTGCGCGACAGTACCGAGGACCTCGGGCGAAATCTTCTTGTTGAGCTTCACATAGCTCTCAAACTGCGCGACGGTGGAGCGCGCCAGTGCCTCGATTTCTTCCTTCGCACCGACAGTCTCGCCAACGCGCTCGACCTCGGCTTCGAAAAAGGCTTCGTTTGCCGTGTAGCGTTGAATGCGGGCGCGCGTCGTCCCTTCGACCAGCACCTTCACGGTGCCGTCCGGCAGTTTGAGAAGCTGCAGCACCGAGGCCAGCGTGCCCATCTCGTAAATGGCGTCAGCCTCGGGCTCGTCATCACCGGCGTTCTTCTGGGCGACCAGCAGGATCTGGCGGTCCGTGCGCATCACCTCGTCGAGCGCGTTGATGGATTTCTCGCGCCCCACGAACAGCGGTACGATCATGTACGGGAAGACCACGATGTCGCGCAGCGGAAGGACGGGGAAGGTTTCCCCCTTGCCTTCGGTCTCCGATGTCTCGGTAAGGTTATCGGTCATCTGGGTCTCCCTGCTACGGCCTGGATGGGGCCAGCGACGCTGCCACATACCCCAACCCGGTAAAATGAACGGCCCCGGATGCCATTATGTAGCGACGTTCGGCACTCACGCGCTCCTCGCGATGGTGCCCCGGCCGCCTGGTCCAAAGCGAATGATTAAGTGGCTATGCAGCAACCGAATATCAACCTGTGTCTCAAACACCCTTCGTCTCAGTTCCGCATCAGCCGGTGGACTCACCGACGCGCTCCGAATAGATACGCAACGGTTTCGCCTTCCCCTCGACGACTTCGGGACTGATGACAACTTCCTCAACGCCCTTCAGACCGGGCAGCTCATACATGCTCTCAAGGAGGATCGCCTCCATGATCGAACGCAAACCACGCGCACCCGTCTTACGCTCGATGGCCCTGCGGGCAATTGCGCCGAGCGCGTCGTCGGGCAATGTGAGCTGCACGTCTTCCATATCGAAGAGGCGCTGATATTGCTTCAATAGCGCATTCTTGGGCTCCTTGAGAATGCGTACGAGCGCGGTCTCGTCCAGATCCTCAAGAGTCGCGATCACGGGAAGACGGCCGATGAACTCCGGGATGAGGCCGAATTTCAAGAGATCCTCCGGCTCCACCTGCCTCAGGATCTCTCCGGTGCGCCGCTCGTCCGAAGCCTGCACCGTGGCGCCGAAACCGATGGCGGTGGTCTTGCCGCGCTGCGTGATGATCTTCTCCAGCCCTGCGAAGGCGCCACCGCAGATAAACAGGATATTGGTGGTATCGACCTGGAGGAACTCCTGCTGCGGGTGCTTACGCCCCCCCTGCGGCGGCACGCTGGCGATCGTACCCTCCATGATCTTCAGGAGCGCCTGCTGCACACCTTCGCCCGAGACATCCCGGGTAATGGACGGGTTGTCCGATTTGCGGCTGATCTTATCGACCTCGTCGATATAGACGATCCCGCGCTGGGCGCGCTCGACATTGTAGTCCGCAGCCTGCAGCAGCTTCAGGATGATGTTCTCGACATCCTCACCGACATAGCCCGCCTCAGTGAGCGTCGTGGCGTCGGCCATGGTAAACGGCACATCAAGGATACGGGCCAGCGTCTGCGCCAGCAGCGTCTTGCCGCACCCCGTCGGACCGACGAGCAGGATGTTGGACTTGGCCAGCTCGACATCATTGTTCTTCGAAGCGTGGTTGATGCGCTTGTAGTGATTGTGCACGGCAACCGACAGGACCTTCTTGGCGTACTCCTGGCCGATCACGTAGTCGTCGAGAACTGAGCAGATCTCGGCGGGTGTGGGCACACCGTCGCGGGACTTCACGTAGGAGTTCTTGTTCTCCTCGCGAATGATGTCCATGCACAACTCGACGCATTCATCGCAGATGAATACAGTCGGGCCGGCAATGAGCTTGCGAACCTCGTGCTGACTTTTACCGCAGAAAGAGCAGTAAAGTGTGTTCTTCGTGTCGTTCCCGCTCACCTTGCTCATGCACCTACCTCGGTCATTCCTGTGGCACCCGCCCGAATCAACCGGTGGTTCCACTTGTATGCTATTCGGCCAATCATCAAGAATTCTCTAATGGTGAGCGCTCGCCGATCACCGCGAGCGGTTCGGCAGCCATCGGGTGGGAAGGTCTCAACGCAACCATGACGTGGCAAACACGAACTCCTGACAAAGGGCGAAACACTGTACCTGCCGTCTGACGCCGGTACTATTTATAAAGCAACCTCTGGTAGCTGACGGCAACTCAATACTCCCAGACCGGTTAAAAATGCGGCACCCGACGGCAGATTCCATTCTCAACGGGGATTATGGCTTTAGTCAAGCCGCCCGCGCTGCCCATCTTATGCGGAAGCCTCCTCCTGGCCCAGGCGCGTCGTGATAACGGCATCAATCAGACCGAAATCCTTCGCCTGGTCCGCGGACATGAAATAGTCTCGGTCCAGCGTACGCTCCACGACCTCGTAGCTCTGCCCGGTGTGTTTAACGTACACATCGTTAAGGCGTTTTTTCATTTTGATGATGTCTTCGGCGTGGCGCTCGATATCCGAAACCTGGCCGGAGAAGCCGCCGGACGGCTGATGCACCATGATTCGCGCGTTCGGAAGGACGAAGCGCATACCTTTCCCGCCCGCGCAAAGGAGCAGCGAACCCATCGACGCCGCCTGCCCGAAACAAAGCGTGGAAACGGATGGTTTGATGAACTGCATGGTGTCGTAAATCGCCATGCCCGATGTCACCACGCCACCGGGCGAATTGATGTACATGGAGATTTCCTTCTTGGGGTTCTCCGCTTCGAGAAACAGAAGCTGCATGCACACCGAGACGGCCGCAGCGTCATCGATCGGGCCGTTCACGAAAATGATGCGCTCCTTCAGCATCCGGGACGCGAGATCGTACGGCCGGGTGCCGCCGCGCTCCTCCACGATGACGGAAGGCCAGAAAGTGTTTGTCAGGGGATCGCGCATGAATGTCTCCAAAAATCTCCTGTGCTGCTCGTCCCTGATTCGGTGATTCGTCTTAACGAAATGTAGACGAGCAGATAATGTGCAACCAGTACGGGTGAATACGACAACCGCAACCCCAAGCTCCGACTGCGGCCGCCGTGCAACGTCGCCCCGGCGTGGGAACAGCGTCAGGCATGATCATGGTCGCATTCCGGGCCGCAAACATGACCTGGCCCCTCTTCTTCCACACGGAAAAGCTCTTCGGGAGTGACCGCCTTTTCCGTGACGGAGGCGAGTTCCAGAACGAAGTCCACCACCTTGTCCTCGAATATCGGGGCCCGCAGCTCAAGGAGGGCGCCAGCGTTGTTCTTGTAGAACTCGATGACCTGACGCTCCTGTCCGGGAAACTGCCGTGCCCGGTCCACAATTGCGCGCCGGACTTCCTCATCCGTCACCGTGATCGTGTTGCGCTGACCGATTTCCGAAAGCACCAGTCCAAGCCGCACGCGGCGTTCGGCCATCTTGCGGTAGTCGTCGCGCGCCTTTTCTTCGGTCGTCCCGTCATCGGCAAAAGTCTTTTTCGAATGCTCCATATGGTGAGTGACTTCTTTCCATATGGATTCGAATTCGTTTTCGACAAGGGAGGGCGGCAGTTCGAAACCGTGCGTGGTGTCGAGCGCGTCGAGCAGCGAGCGCTTGGCTTTTGCCCTGGATGCCGAAACATAATCCCTGTTGATCCGCTCGCGGACTGCCTCCTTCAACTTATCGAGAGACTCAACGCCGAGTGATTTCGCGAGCTCGTCGTCGATTTCCGGCAGCTTTGGGGAGGCGACTTCCTTGACCTTGACCTCGAATGCCGCAACCTTGCCGGCAAGGTGTTCGGCGCCGTAATCTTCGGGGAAGGTGGCGTTGACGGTGCATTCGTCGCCAGCCTTGGCGCCCGCCAGACCTTCCTCGAAGCCGGGGATGAACATGCCGCGACCGAGGACCACATGGGCATCTTCGCCTTTTCCGCCCTCGAAGGGTTCGCCGTCGATTGTGCCGGTGAAATCGAGCGTCAGGCGGTCGCCATCCTCGCCAGCACCGTCCTTCGTTTCGTAGATGACATTGTTTTCCCGGATGCGCTGCAGCGAGTCGGCAATCTGCTCCTCGTTGATCTCGGCCACGGGCTTTTCGACCTCGAGCGTCTTGAGGTCGGTGAGTTCGATTTTGGGCAGAACCTCGAAGGACATCGTGTATTCGAGGTCGTGCTCGCCTCCGATGACGCGGTCGATCACGTTCTCCTGCTCCACGAGCGTGATGGACGGCTGGAAGGCCGGACGCTCCTCGCGTCCCGACAGCGCCTCGTTACTCGACTCAGTCACGGCCTGCTGCAGCACTTCGGCCATGGCCGAGCGCCCGTAGACCTTCTTGATGTGGTCGAGCGGCACCTTGCCCGGGCGGAAGCCCTTCAGGCGCACCTTGTCCTTGAGTTCGCCGAGCTTGGCCTGGAGGCGCTCGTCCAGCTCCTTGGCACCAATGACGACTTTGAGCTCGCGCTTCAGCCCTTCGGATACGGTTTCGGTGATCTGCATGAGATTTGGCTTCCGGAAAATCGCTTTGCTGGCATTCAGGTTGCATCACTGGGGCGGCGCTGAGGAATAATGGTGCGGGCGGAGGGACTTGAACCCCCACGACTTTCGCCACTGGAACCTAAATCCAGCGCGTCTACCAGTTCCGCCACGCCCGCGAGAGGCGCAGCGCCACCGACGTGGCTGGCTCTATAACACAGCGTTTTTCGCCGCGGCTACATAATAAATGCTTTACGGAGGCGACCGTGTCGCAAATAGGATTGCACTTGACCGGAAATAGGGCGGCGGCAACGCTCGAACGGTTCGCGACAAGGGAGGTTCGGCACAGGTGATAGTCAAACAGTCGGTATTGGACGCCATCGGCAATACGCCGCTGATCCGCCTGCACCGCGCGAGCCGGGAGACGGGCTGCGAAGTCCTGGGCAAGGCCGAATTCATGAATCCCGGCCAGTCGGTCAAGGACCGCGCCGCGCTGTTCATCATCCGGGACGCCGTGGCCAGTGGCCGCCTGCGCCCTGGCGGCGCGGTCGTAGAGGGGACGGCTGGCAATACCGGCATCGGCCTGACGGTGGTCGGCAACGCGCTCGGCTACCGCACGGTCATCGTCATCCCCGAGACACAGTCGCAGGAAAAGAAGGACACGCTGCGCCTGCTTGGCGCCGAGGTGGTGGAGGTGCCCGCCGTCCCCTACCGCGATCCGAACAATTACGTAAAGTATTCGGCCCGCCTTGCCGAACGCCTCGCGGAGACGAAGCCGAACGGCGCCGTCTGGGCGAATCAGTTCGACAATACCGCCAACCGCGAGGGACACATTCTCACGACGGCCGAGGAAATCTGGTCGCAAACGGGTGGAACCATCGACGGTTTCATCTGCGCGGCGGGCACGGGCGGCACGCTCGGCGGCGTTTCCCTGGGGCTGAAGGCGAAAGATCCCGGCGCCGTCATCGGGCTGGCCGATCCGATGGGCGCGGCTCTGTACAGCTATTACATGACGGGCGAGTTGAAGGCCGAGGGCTCATCGATCACCGAGGGTATCGGCCAGGGCCGCATCACGGCCAATCTCGAAGGCGTGGTCGTGGACCGCGCGTATCAGATCGGCGATGCCGAGGCCGTGGCCCGCGTGTTCCAGCTCCTGAGCGAAGAGGGGCTCTGCCTGGGCGGCTCTTCCGGCGTCAATGTCGTGGGCGCCATGCGCCTCGCGCGTGATCTTGGGCCGGGTCATACCATCGTCACGGTGCTCGCCGATTATGGGACACGCTATCAGAGCCGCCTGTTCGATCCGGCGTTCCTGAAGTCGAAGAACCTGCCGGTGCCGGACTGGCTAGACCGCCCCCAAGCACCGCTGCCAAAGGTTTTCGCGTAAAAGCCGCGGCTGCGGCCGAAACTGCTTTGGCTCGCCGCCATGCTCAGTGATACTTTAGCCGCGGATTGAAAGATTCGCGGTCTGTCCGAAGATGGCCGAGACTCGGGGAGTGTTCGCATGGATTTTTATGGCAAGTGGCTGGTGGAAACGGAGTGGCTGGCGGAGCATCTGGAAGCACCCGACATCGTCATTCTCGACTGCACGCTCTATCTCCCCATCGAAGACCGCGACGCCGCGGAGGAATTCGAGGAGGAGCATATTCCCGGCGCGCTCCGCTTCGATATCGACGATATCGCCGATGCGAGCAGCCCGCTGCCGCACATGCTGCCGAGCGCTGAGAAATTCGCGAGCCGTGTCCGCAGCATGGGCATCGGCGACGGCACGCGCGTGATCTGCTACGACCGCCAGAACGTCTACAGCGCCTCGCGGGCCTGGTGGATGTTCCGCGTCATGGGCCATGAGGACGTCGCGGTCCTGAACGGCGGCATCAACAAATGGCGGGCGGAGAAGCGCCCCCGTGTCGAAGGCAAGGCGCCGCAGCGCTCCGGGAAACATTTCACACCGCGCTGCAATTCCGGGCTGGTGCGGGATCTGAACGATATGAAGCGGATCATGGCCGCGGGCGTGAAGCAGATCGTGGACGCGCGCACGGCGGGGCGCTTTGCAGGTACCGATCCCGAGCCGCGGGAGGTGGCGCGTGTCGGGCATATTCCCGGGTCGATCTGCCTGCCCTATCAGAAGCTGCTACGGCCGCATGGCACGCTGAAGGCGCCGGACGAACTCCGGGAGGTGTTCGCGGCGGCAGGTGTCGATCCGGCACGGCCCGTGGTCGCGACCTGCGGGTCCGGCGTGACCGCCTGCGTGATCGCGCTGGCGCTGGCCTGTCTGGGCGAGGAACAGTGCGCCGTTTACGACGGCTCGTGGGTCGAGTGGGCCGCGGCGGATGTGCCAGTGGAAACGGGGTGAGCGGGCGCAAGCTCCCCGTCCCAGATGACCTCAGCGGTGATTCGCGGCGAGTGCAGAATGGCGGCTCGGCTCGTCCGCCTCACTCCGCCATATGCGGCATCCCCGCGTCCACGGCCGCCAGCGCCGTCATATTGACGATGCGCCGCACGGTGGCCGCCGGTTCCAGGATGTGCACGGGCCGCGCCATGCCCAAGAGAATCGGCCCAACCGTCACACCGTTGCCGACCGCCACTTTCAGCAGGCCAAAGGAGATGTTCGCCGCATCCACGTTGGGCATAATCAGCAGATTGGCCTTGCCCTTCAGCCGCGCATCCGCGAAGTCGCCTTCCAGCACGAAGCCCGACAAGGCGGCATCACCCTGCATCTCACCCTCGACCTCGAGTCCCGGCGCCTCTTCCTCGATGAGCGCCAGCGCGTCGCGCATCACCTGCGCCTCCGGGCTCCGGGACGAGCCGAAGTTCGAATGCGACAGCAGCGCCACACGCGGGATCAGGCCGAAACGGCGCACCTCCTCGGCGGCCAGCAGCGTGATTTCGGCGAGTTGAGCGGCGTCCGGCGTGCGGTTTACCTGCGTATCGCAGATGAAAAGCTGCCGGTTGGGTAGAAATAGCATGTTCATGGCGGCGATCGTCTTCACGCCTTCGCGCGGACCGATAATGTCGCGGATGTGGCGCAGATGCTCGGCATAAACACCATGCGTGCCGCAGAGCATGGCGTCACCGTCGCCCCGGCGCAGGAGCATCGCGGCAATGCGCGTGGGCCGCGTGCGCATGGCTTCCTTGGCGACGGCCATGGTCACGCCCTTGCGCTTGGTCAGTTCGTAATATTCATGGACGATGTCGCGGTAACGGGCATCATCGAGGATGTTGACGACGTCGCAGGTCTCGCCAAGTTGCAGGCGCAGGCCATAGGCGGCGATACGGTGGGCGATGACTTCGGGACGGCCGATGAGAATGGGGCGGGCGAGGCGTTCGTCCACCACGACCTGAGCGGCGCGCAGCACGCGCTCGTCCTCGCCTTCAGCGTAAAGGACGCGCGTCGGCGCTTCCTTTGCGGCGTCGAAAACCGGCTTCATCGATGATCCGGAATAGTAGACGAACTGTGCCAGCCCCTGCCGGTAGGCTTCCAGATCGGCGATCGGGCGCGTTGCAACGCCGCTTTCCATGGCCGCCGCTGCCACCGCAGGCGCGATTTTCACGATGAGGCGCGGGTCGAACGGTTTTGGGATGAGGTAGTCGGGACCGAATTTCACGGGATGCGCCGCGTAGGCCGTCGCAACCACGTCCGACACCTCGTCATGAGCGAGCCCGGCGATGGCGTGGACGGCGGCGCGCTTCATTGCCTCGTTGATGGCGGTCGCGCCGACATCCAGCGCACCGCGGAAGATGAACGGGAAGCCCAGTACGTTGTTGACCTGATTGGGATAATCCGACCGGCCGGTACAGATGAGCGCATCGGGCCGCGCCGCCCGCGCGAATTCCGGACGGATTTCCGGCTCTGGGTTCGCGAGCGCCATGATGACCGGCGTCGCGGCCATGGCCTCGACCATCTCCGGCTTCAGTACGCCACCGGCCGACAGCCCCAGGAATATATCGGCACCGGCGAGGATTTCGCCGAGGGTGCGTGCGGGCGTGTCCTGCGCGTAGCGCTCCTTCTCGGCGTCCATCAGCTCGGCGCGGCCCTTGTAGACCACCCCCTCGATATCCGAAACGAACACGTTCTCACGGCGAAGCCCCAGGCTCACCAGCAGATCGAGGCATGCCAGCGCCGCAGCGCCCGCGCCCGACGCCGCCAGCTTCACGTCGCCGATGTCCTTCCCCGCCAGTTTCAGCCCGTTGAGGACCGCCGCCGCAACGATGATCGCGGTGCCGTGCTGGTCGTCGTGGAAGACCGGAATCTTCATGCGGGCACGGAGCTTGCGCTCGATCTCGAAGCATTCCGGGGCCTTGATGTCCTCCAGATTGATGCCGCCGAAGGTCGGCTCCAGCGCCGCGACGATCTCGACGAACCTGTCCGGATCGGTTTCGGCGATCTCGATGTCGAAAACGTCGATCCCGGCGAACTTCTTGAACAGACACGCCTTGCCCTCCATCACCGGCTTGCCCGCGAGCGGCCCGATATTGCCGAGGCCAAGCACCGCCGTACCGTTGCTGATGACACCGACGAGATTGCCGCGTGCGGTCAGCGAGGCCGCCGCATTCGCATCGTCCGCGATCGCTTCGCAGGCGTAGGCGACGCCCGGCGAATAGGCGAGTGACAGGTCGAGCTGGTTGATGAGGCCCTTTGTCGGCATGACGGCGATCTTGCCGGGCTTGGGAAGACGGTGATAGTCCAGGGCGGCGTCGCGCAGGAGTTTTTCGTCCATCGGGGTCTCGGGCGTTCTGATCGGGCGCAGGTGCGGGCAATGACTTTGTATGCAAGATGTACGGACTCGGCAATGTTTCCCATCCCGCGTTATTTGTCAGCCATCATCTTTTCGCACCCTGCGGGAACACCAAAGAGTGTTCGTGGCAAATGTGAGGGCCGTTGCGAAACGCGACCCTGGAGAGCGAGGGAATGAAGACAGCGATCATCGTCCACGGCATGCCCCCGAGGGAAGAGTATTTCGATCCTCACGTCCCGTCGCCGTCCAACCATCACTGGCTGCCCTGGATCCAGCGCCAGCTCATTCTGAACGGCGTCCTGGCGCAGACGCCGGAGATGCCGGAGCCATTCGCCCCGGACTATGCAAAGTGGGCGTCCGTCTTCGAACAATTCACCGTCGGCGAAGAGACGTCGCTCATCGGGCACAGTTGCGGAGCGGGCTTCCTGCTGAGATGGCTCAGTGAACACCGCTTGGAGGTGAACAAGGTCGCCCTCGTGGCGCCCTGGATCGACCCGTATCACGATCGCGCTCCGGCCATGTTCGGCGGCCTGCGCATCGACCCCACCATGGCGGCGCGCACGCGGGGCATGCAGCTCTTCGTCTCGTCCGACGATGGCCAGGAAGTGCTCGATACAGCCGCGCATCTCGTGGCGACGATCGAAGGGATCAAAACGCAAGGGTTCGACAATCGCGGCCACTTCATCATCGGCAGCATGAAGACATTGCAATTCCCGGAATTGCTGGAGTTTCTTCTCACACCATCTTAACTACGCGACGTAACACCCTGGGGCACCGTAACACTTCCTGAGTTCCGCGGTGACGCCGCGTGCCGCCGGATTGGCTCACCTGGCGCCAACCGGGTTGACGCCCGCGCGCGCACGGGCCATACCAGCTTACCGCTATTCGTTCAGGCAACCAGACAGGACCGCTCCTGCAATGGAAAGCTCCAGTAGTCGCTCCATAAGGCCGCCCGCGGTCCGGCGAACCTGACGTCCCGCGTCCCGTTCCTCGTCCCGGCGACCGGCTCGCAAAGGGAAACGAGGTCATTATGAGGACGCATCGCCCCATTCTCGCAATGGCCGGAGCTGCGTCGGCCGCAAGCAGAGGCTCCGCCAAATCCGGTCACGGCGCGGAGGGTCGGCGATGACCCGCTATTATCCCTCTCCGCAGCTGATCGCAGGCGCGCGGCGCTTCACACCCAATGTTTGGGACGGCATCGCTTTCGCCCTGGTCTTCGCTCTCCTGCTGCTCACCGTTCATGGCGGGCGCGCGACGCTGGCGCCTCTGGCCAGCCTCACCTCGCCCCCCGTGTCGCTCGACCCGTGGATGCTGCCCGAATACGCACTCAGGACCACGCTGCGCATGCTCGCGGCCATCACCGTCTCGCTGATCTTCACGTTCCTCTACGCCACGCTCGCCGCCAAGAGCCGCCGCGCGGAAATGCTGCTCATCCCGCTGCTGGACATCTTGCAATCGGTACCGGTGCTCGGCTTCCTGTCCTTCACCGTGGTGGGCTTCATGGCGCTGTTTCCGGGGCAGGTGCTGGGCGCCGAACTGGCCGCGGTTTTCGCCATCTTCACCAGCCAGGCCTGGAACATGACCTTCAGCCTCTATCAGTCGCTGAAGACCGTACCGCGCGATCTCGAAGACGCCGCGCGCAGTTTCCGGCTGTCGGCGTGGCAGCGCTTCTGGCGGCTGGAAGCGCCGTTCGCCGCGCCGGGGCTCGTGTGGAACACCATGATGTCGATGTCGGGCGGGTGGTTTTTCGTCGTGGCGTCCGAGGCGATTTCGGTTGGCGGCACCGTCGTGACGCTGCCGGGCATCGGCTCTTACGTCGCGCTCGCCATTCGCGAGCAGAACCTTGCCGCCGTCGGCTGGGCGATCGCGGCGATGCTGGCGGTGATCCTCATCTATGACTTCCTGCTTTTCCGCCCGCTCGTCGCCTGGAGCGACAAGTTCCGCGTGGAACTGTCGGCAGGCGGCGAGGCGCCGCGCTCCTGGCTGCTCGGGCTGATCCGGCGGGCGCGGCTGCTCCATGTGATTTTTGCGCCCGTTGCGGCGTTCATGACCGCGATCCCACGCCAACGATTGCATATCGGGGTGCCGGAAAAAGCCGTAGAGCTCTGGGACAGCGACTGGACCGGCCGCCTCTGGCGTTTACTGATCGTCGCGCTGGCGGCGGCGGCGTTTCTGCAATGTGCGATTTTCGTCTCGGCCTCGGCGACCTGGGCCGATGTCGGCCAGGTACTGCTACTGGGGCTGGCGACCATGGCGCGCGTCGTCGTGCTCATCGCGCTGGCCACCCTGGTCTGGGTGCCCGTGGGGGTGTGGGTCGGCCTGCGCCCGCGTTTCGCCGAGCGCGTTCAGCCGCTTGCGCAGTTCCTCGCTGCGTTCCCCGCCAACATCCTGTTTCCCGTCGCCGTCGTGGCCATCGTGCAGTTTCAGCTCAGCCCCAACATCTGGCTCAGCCCGCTGATGGTGCTCGGCGCACAGTGGTACATCCTCTTCAACGTCGTCGCCGGGGCGAGCGCCTTTCCGAACGACCTGAAGGAAGCCGCCGCCTCGTTCCGCATCCGGGGCTGGCGCTGGTGGCGGCGCGTGATCCTGCCGGGCATCATGCCCTATTACATCACCGGGGCCATTACCGCGAGCGGCGGCGCCTGGAACGCCTCCATCGTCGCCGAGGTGGCGAGCTGGGGCGGTACCACGCTCAGCGCCTATGGCCTCGGCGCCTATATTGCAAAGGCGACGGTCGCCGGGGATTACCCGCGCGTCGTGCTCGGCATCGCGGCAATGTCGCTGTTCGTCATTCTTTTCAACCGGCTCTTGTGGCGCCCGCTTTTCGCGCTGACCGCCGATCGCATGCGTATGGATTGAGGGGTACTCATGGCGCAGAACCGTTACGCCGATGGCCGCGACGCGGCGCCCATTCTGGAGAGCAGGGCCGTGACCCAGGTCTATCCGCGCGGCGACAACTCGACCTTCGTCGTCCTCGACGGCGTATCGCTGACGATCCGCAAGGGCGAGATCGTGGGACTCCTCGGGCGCTCAGGTTCGGGAAAGTCAACGCTCCTGCGCATCATCTCGGGCCTCCTGACGCCGACGGCGGGTACCGTGAACTGGTGCGGCAAGCCGGTGGCCGGGCCGTGCGAAGGCATGTCCATGGTGTTCCAGAGCTTTGCGCTGTTTCCCTGGCTCACCGTTCTGGAGAATGTCGAACTGGGCCTGGAGGCTCTGGGCGTTCACGCCACCGAGCGCCGCCGCCGCGCCATCGGGGCCATCGACCTCATCGGGCTGGATGGCTTCGAGAGCGCCTATCCGAAGGAACTGTCCGGCGGCATGCGCCAGCGCGTCGGCTTCGCGCGCGCGCTCGTCGTCCATCCGCGGCTGATGCTCATGGACGAGCCGTTTTCCGCCCTGGACGTGCTGACCGCCGAGACGCTGCGCACCGACCTCATCGACCTGTGGATGGAGGGGCGGCTGCCGATCCAGTCCATCCTCATGGTGACGCACAATATCGAGGAAGCGGTTCTGATGTGCGACCGCGTGCTGATTTTCTCGTCCAATCCGGGGCGCGTGGCGGCGGAAATCAAGATCGGGCTCGCCCATCCGCGCAGCCGCGTCGATCCCTCCTTCCGCGCGCTCGTCGACGACATCTATGCAGGCATGACGCTGAGCACGCCTGCGGAGAAGCCGGGCAGACGGGTGGAAGAAGGACTGCCGGGCACCGGCGTCAACATGCCACTGCCGCCCGTCTCGACGAATATCCTGTCCGGCCTCGTCGAGACGCTGGCGGCGCCGCCCTATGACGGCATGGCCGATCTGCCCCATGTCGCGGGCACGCTGCAGATGGAGGTGGACGAGTTGTTTCCGATCGTCGAAACGCTGCAGCTCATGCGCTTCGCCGAGCTGGGAGACGGCGACGTCCGGCTGACGGAGCAAGGGCGGCGCTTCGCCGAACTGGACGTGGACGACCGCAAGCGCCTGTTCGCCGAGCACCTGGCCGCGCATGTGCCGCTGGCTGCGCTGATCAAGCGCGTGCTCGACGAGCGGCCGAGCCACCGGGCGTCCTACAGCCGCTTTTCGGAAGAGCTGGAGGAGTACATGTCGCTGGTCTTCGCCGAGAGGACGATGCGCGCGGTGATCGACTGGGGCCGCTACGCCGAGCTGTTCGCCTATGACGAGCACGCGCGGCAGTTCAGTCTGGAGAATCCGGTGTAAGCGCGTGCCGTGGCTATCAAGCCGCCACGAACGGCTCCAGCCCGGACAGCCGCATCTTCGGCTCTACCACCGGCGCCTTGCGCGGGGCGAACTTGGCGACGTGCTCGGCGATGTGCTTGATATGATCCGGCGTCGAGCCACAGCAGCCGCCGACGAAATTCAAAAGCCCGTCGCGCGCCCATTCCTCCATCTTGCAGGCCATCTCGTGGGGCGTTTCGTCATATTCGCCCATGGCGTTCGGCAGGCCCGCATTCGGATACGCGGACACATAGCAGTCGGCCACCGCCGCGATTTCCGCGACTGCCGGGCGCAGATGCTCAGCGCCAAACGAGCAGTTCAACCCGATCGCGAACGGCTTCAGATGCCGCATCGAATACCAGAAGGCCTCCGGCGTCTGGCCTGAGAGATTGCGGCCCGCAAGATCGGTGATGGTGCCGGAAATTATGATGGGCAGCGTCTCGCCCAGTTCCTCGAACACCTGCAACACCGCAAAACCGGCGGCCTTGGCGTTGAGCGTGTCGAAGATCGTCTCGATCAGAATGATGTCCGAGCCGCCCTCGATGAGGCCGCGCGTCTGTTCGGCATAGGCCGCGGCCAGTTCATCGAAGGTGACGTTACGGAAGCCGGGATTGTTGACGTCCGGCGAGAGCGATGCCGTCCGGTTGGTCGGACCGATGGAGCCGGCAACGAAGCGCGGCTTGTCCGGCGTCTTCGCGGTGCAGGCGTCGGCGGCCTCGCGGGCGATGCGTGCGGCGGCCACGTTGATCTCGTGGGAGAGAGCCTCCATGCCATAGTCGGCCATGGAAATGGCCTGGGCATTGAAGGTGTTGGTCTCGATGATGTCCGCGCCCGCTTGCAGGTAGGCGTCGTGAATGCTGCGGATGATAGGGGCTTGCGTGAGCACCAGGAGGTCGTTGTTGCCTTTCACGTCGCGCGACCAATCCTTGAAGCGCGCAGCCCTGTAGTCGGCCTCGGTGAGCTTGTGGCGCTGGATCATGGTGCCCATGGCGCCGTCGAGCACGAGGATCCGCGCCGCCGCCGCGGCTTTCAGGGCTTCGATGCGCTCGGAGCGTGTCATTCGGCTTCGCCTTTCTGAACGATGGATGGAGCCCTCGTGTGGCTCCCGTATTCTTCTGGTCGCTAACGCAGCCATCCCGTCAGGTCAAGAAAAAGGCTGCTTGATCTCGCGCCGGGAGGCTCGGCGCGTAGAGCGCGGGGACGCCGTCCCGCACGCCCCTTGCCGCCAAGCGACCAGCCGTGACCCGGGGAAAATGCTGGCGTTGCGCTCAACGCTTGCGCACGAATACCGTTCCAGCCGAGTAACCGGCGCCGAAGCTGCAAATCAGCCCGACATCACCCGGAACCATGTCCTCGCAGTGCTTGTGGAAGGCGATGATCGAGCCGGCGGAGGACGTATTGGCGTATTCATCCAGAATGATGACGTTCTCTTCGCGCGTCGGCTGGCGCCCCAGCACGCGATGGCCGATCATTTCGTTCATGTTGATGTTCGCCTGGTGCAGCCAGAGCCGCTTGAGCTTCAGCGGATCGACGCCAAGTTCGCCCGCATGATCGAGGATCATCTGCGAAACCCACGGGACGACCTCCTTGAACACCTTGCGCCCCCGCTGAATGAACAGCTTGTCCGGCAGGTCGCGGCCTTCCGGCGCGCAGCGGTTGAGGAAACCGGCGTTGTTGCGGATATTGTTCGAAAATCGCGTCTTCAGGCGTGTGCCCAGAATGTCCCAGCCGCCCTCGGCCTCATCGGCGCGCTCGACGATCACCGCGGTGGCCACGTCGCCGAAGATGAAATGGCTGTCGCGATCCGTGAAGTTCAGGTGCCCCGCGCAAATCTCCGGGTTCACCATCAGCACCGCGTCCACCGACCCGGTCGCAACGTAATCCGCTGCCGTCTTGATCCCGAAGGTCGCGGAGGAACACGCGACGTTCATGTCGAATGCGAATCCTTTCATGCCAAGCGCCGCCTGGACCTCGACCGCCATGGCCGGATAGGCGCGCTGCATATTTGACGCGGCGCACAACACCGCCCCGATCCGCTCACGCGGCTTGCCCCACCGCTGAAGCGCCTCGTCAGCGGCCTTCACCGCGATCTCGGCCAGAAGCGATATCTCGTCGTCCGAGCGCTCCGGAATGACCGGCCGCATCACGGCGGGGTCAAGGATCCCCTCCTTCTCAACCACGTACCGCGACCTGATGCCCGACGCTTTTTCAATGAACTCGGCCGAGGAGGGCAGAAGCGCCTCGACGCGTCCCTCGGCCACGGCCGCGGCATTTTCGGCATTGAACCGCTCGACATACGCGTTGAAAGCTTCAACCAACTCGGCGTTCGAGATGCTTTGAGACGGTGTATAGAGGCCCGTCGTGGCGATGACTGCAGGACGCAAGGAAAACTCCGGCTACGAAAGTTGCATGTGGCCCGGCGGCGAACGGAGGCCTTTTCAGGGAATAGCCCGTTTTTAGCCTTATTGGAAAGGAATTTAGCCCTATTGCCCTCGATGTCCAGCGATCCTTCCAGCCCGTTTCGGGCTAAAGGTCGCGGCTCTGCTCCGGCCGTCGCCTGAACGCCGCGGAGCCATCGGGATCGTCGGGAGTGGCACATGCATGTGCGAAGAGGGGGCCGACGGCCGTTTGCTTCGCGTCGATCACACTCTGCGTGCCGCGCTCTGCAGAAGCGTGGAAAGGCCGCTCAACATGAGCCGGCAGTTGAAAGCGCTGAACAGCCCAGGAAACGCACACGAAGCCCACTTGTATTTTTACTGTGGATGAGGTTCCCGTAATATTGTGATGATAGCGTGTTTGTGCTCCAATTGGCGAAGATTATGCGATGCTGGTCCGCCGCAGCCACAAGTACAAGTCTTGGAAACATCCAGTAATCATCATACGTCTTAACGATTGCGTTGAGCGCTCTCGTCGCCGCATTCGGCATTCAGCAACGGGAGCAGAAATACAGCCACTTGGCGCGTGAGCAGTGGACCCGCGCGGCGCTCAAGCGGCCAGCGTGGCGAGGGGCTGTCCCGGGCGCCGGACGGAGAGGCGGCAACGCAGGACATCGTGCTCTCCACCGGCTCCGATGAGTTGGTGCGTGTCCGCAAGCGAGTGCACACTTGCGCCGCACAAGCCTTTGAATAACTGGGTTTTCCAGTTTCGAAGGCCTAGTACAGCGCGCAGCAAATTCGTACCCAGGTGCCGCGGGCGTAAGAGTGCGCCGTGCGGCTTGAGTTGACCTCGGCTCCTCAAGCATTCCGCGGCTGAGGCCGCAGGAGAACGCTGCGAGATCCGATAAAGGGGGCGATTTCCACGGGCGGCGCGCGTGTTTCGCGTCACAACGTCCCGCCCAGAACCAGGTCGGGCAATGATCTAAGAATTAGAGAAGTACTTTAGAGATGAAACCTCACTCCCGCTCAGAGACCTTGGAGCTGCAAAACGGCGCAGCAATCACTCAAATACCGGACGGCGTGAACTTGAGGACTGCCAGCGCGCAATGGAGTTACTCGTTGCTGCTGCCCGTCCGCAAGGAACTCCTGATGCTGAACGCGCCGCCCGCAGAAGTGATTGGCGCGGTCTTCGAGGCCGACGTGGAGGTGGCTGAGGGCGCTGTAGGCTTCGGTTGGATCGCGGAGGATGGACAACACTATTTATCGGACGAACTCTCCATTCACCCTCGAGAAGCGCGGCACGTTCGCATCGCAACTCAAAGCATTGATGCGCCGATCAAACTCTGCATCCGAAATGTCCGCCCAGGCGGAATGGCATCTGAGGCGCTCATCACGAATATCTCGGTGCGGCCGTTGATCGCCGTGGATATCGAGCGTGGAGACAATCTGCTGGAGCTGGCGAAATCCCCCGAAGATGCTCCGCAGCTCATCGCGGATCGAATCGGTTCCCCCGGCATTGCGGCGTCGCAAATCGGCGCACTGCGATATAGCGGGTCCGTCAATCTCGACCCGGACAAGTTGTGGACATCCGACATCGAAACCCTCGCCGCACAGACGATAGCGGATCTGAGCGTTCTGGTTGACGATTACGATATCGGCGAGTTCAGCTCGGACATGGGCATCCTCGACGCGGATTATCCTGTGCGGTATTTAAGGCAGACGATTATCCGCGTTTGCAAGGCTGCCGAATTGCTCCGGGAAATGGGGCTTGCGAGCGGAACACTGCTGGAAATCGGCACCCTTTTTGGTCCGTTTGCCTTGGCGATGCAGCGCCTCGGCTACCAGGTCACGGCCGTCGACCGCTATGACAGTTACGGCCCCAGGCTTCAACGCTGCGTTCGTCTGCTTGAGGCCAGCGGTGTCAGAATTGTCTCGACCACCCCCGAGACGGAGATCGAGCAGTTCGAGGAACTCGGGGATTTCGACGCCGTACTCTCCATGGCCGTCGTCGAACATATCCCTCATACCCCGCGTCTCTTCCTGGATATGCTGGTTCGCAGAGCGAAGCCGGGCGGGGTGGTCATGCTGGATACGCCCAACCATGTCCGCTACTGGAGCCGCATGGCGATGGCCGCGGGACGCTCGGTTTTTCAGTCTCTGCCTGCGCAATACTTCTCGGACCCGCCATTCATAGGCCACCACCGCGAATATACGCCGGACGAGATGGCATGGATGATGGCCCAGGCGGGACTGAACGACGTGAGGCTCAAGCTCTTCGACTACAATATCTTCCAATTCGATGAGTTATCCGGCGAGCATGTCGATGCCCTTATGGCCATGTGCGTGGATCCCGCGCTCGCAGACACGATACTCGTCGCCGGACGAAAGACTTGAGTATTCGGGGGGGCGTTGCCGCTCCACCCGTCGCGGGGGACAGCCGGGAGCGTCGGTAAACAGTCATGGACAGCGCGTCCACGCAGGTGATGATATCAAGAGCGGCCCACCCGGCTCACTGGAAGTCGGATGGGCCGCCGCCGCACACGCGTCAGTGTGTCGTCAGGCGGCCTTAATCGCGATCTTCTTCTGCTGCCGGATCGCCTCGGGCTTCTTCTGCAGAACCACGCGCAGAATGCCTTTATCGAACTTGGCTTCGATCTTGTTCTCGTCGACACTCTCGGGGAGACGCACGGCACGCTCAAAGCGGCCGTAACGGCGTTCCATCAGATGATAGTTTTCCTTCTCTTCACGCTTCTCCATTTTTCTCTCGCCGGAGATCGAGAGAACACCGTTTTCGACGGTCAGTTCCACGTCCTTGATGTTGAGACCGGGAAGCTCGGCTTCGACCGTGATGCATGAGCCATTTTCCCGCACGTCGAGGCTGGGAACCATCGTCTCCTGCACACCTTCGAGAAGACGTGGGCTTGATAAGGAGCCGGTGAGGAAGCTATCAAAAAGTTGATCCATTTCGTTACGAAGAGCTTGAAATGGATCCCTGTAACGCGGAGTAAGGATACTTTGCCCAAGCGGCGTCATAGCTTGTGCCATATTTCCCTCCATTACTGATAGACTTGGCAGTCTAGGGGAGGCGAATGAAGATTTGGATAATCTGTATTTCTATGTTCCGCTAAATGCACCGTCTCATATTTAGAGGCGCGCTGCTTCCTCGTTTCCACCGGGGCGCGCAACGCGAAAAGCGCCCGTCTCGTCGGCGGCGGCGAGGCGCGCCTCCTCAGCCGCAATATAGTCCCGCGTCAACGGAATGGCGTCGATGGCCCTGGTGAGCTGGAACTGGAACACCGTCAGGCCGCCCCATCGAAATCCGGCTTCGCAGGCCTGCAGATAGAATTCCCACGTCCGGCAGAAGCGCTCGCTATAAAGCTCCGCCACCCTGGCAGGGTTGCCCTGGAAGCGCCGGTTCCACGCGGCGAGGGTTTCGGCATAATGCAGCCGCAGGTTTTCAAAATCCGTCAACCACAGGAGCTTGTTATCAAGGACCGGCGCAAGCTGCGACAGGGAGGGCAAATACGCTCCGGGGAAGATGTTGCGCCGCAGCCAGGGATTGATCGGGCCGGGCGGGGTCTGACAACCGATCGTATGGATCAGCGCCACGCCGTCCGGCTTGAGCATGGTCATGATCTTACGGAAAAAGGCATCGAAATGCTGCCTGCCCACGTGCTCGAACATGCCCACCGAAACGATACGGTCGTAAATGCCCGATGTCCAGCCGGTAGTCGAGGAGCTTGAGGGCGACCCGATCCTGCAGGCCCATCTCGCGCGCCCGCTCAACAGACCTGGCCAGTTGCTCGGCCGACAGCGTCAGACCGGTCACGTGCACAGGATAGTGGGAGGCTAGTACAGCTTATCCGCCGGAAATCCCAAAGGCGCTCTCGGCATAGGGGTTGGGATTTACGGTGGGGTGTACTAAGTAGAGCGCCAGACCGCCCCAGCCGGAACCGATGTCGAGAATGCGCTGCCCGGGCCGGATGGCATGCTTGGCGGCCACATGCTGCTTCTTGGCGAGTTGCGCGGTGTCGATGGCCTCGTTCCCTGTACGGAAATAGGCACAGGAATACTGCCGGTCGCCGTCCAGGAAAAGGTCGAACAGCTCGCCGGACAGGTCGTAGTGATGGCGGACGTTGCGCCGGGCGCGGCCAATGCGGTTGAACACCGCGGGCAGATTCAGCCAATCACGATAGCGGCCAACGGCCCTGGCGACCGGCCTGCTGCTGCGTTCGAGCGAATTGCGCAGAAGCGTCCCGACAAGGGAGAGCACCGTGCCCTCTTCAATGGTCAGCCGGCCATCGGCATAGGCCTCGCCGGTGTGGAACTCCGGATTCCAGGCGAGTTGTCAGACCAGCCTCGGATCGCGCAGCGTGACGGTTGCGTCGAGCGGACCGTCAGCCTGCCCGAATGCGCGGCTCTCACCGTCCGAGGTATTCACTCGCAGGCGGCCATATCTCAACGCCCGCCGCAACAGCGTGTCCAAAGGAAACATGGCGTCAACCTCTAAACACCGGCATAATTAAAGCGGACTTCTATTACTATGCAGTTTTATGTATCTTCCGATGTCTTGCAACTTTTAACGCGTCCCAAGCCGGAATAAAGCAACAGGCTTCCGTCTTTTCAACGGCAGCGGCGCGATATCCGGGGACATAGCGAACGCGCCGAACCTCGTGGCGTGTTAAGCATGCTGTGCAGAAATTGGGCGGAACTGCCCAACTTGGGCTTGTGTTGCGGGGCCTTTCGTAGTCTTCATCGCCTGCGGCAAGAAAGTTGGCTAAGATTTGGTAAAAAGTAGATTTAGGCGTTATGAAGAACGATGATCGCGCTGCGGCGTCCATGCCGCTAGGCGACTTCTTGACCGCCGAAGAGCCCGTGTGGGTCTGGGATGCAGAAGGCCGCCGGATTCTTTGGGCAAATCAGGCCGGGCGTACCTTCTGGGGCGAGCCGTCGTTGGATGCTTTGCGCGCGCGCCGCTTCAGCGCCCGGAGCAAAGCTGTTCTGCGCATGACGTCGCTTGCTCACACCAACGGCAAGACGCGTGAGTGGACGGAGACGCTTTCGCTCACCAGCGCCAACGGGCGGAAGGCCGTGAAGTGCTCCATGCAGCGCCTCGAAGTGTCGGGGGGACGGTCGGGCCTCATCGTCCGGGCGCTGGACCATGGAGGCGGGCACGAGCATCCGGCCCCCGCACCAAAGCGCGGCGGAACGCGCGTTCCACGCTCTGCCGCCGGCAACGATGGCGGTGCCGAAACCGATAACACGGCGTTGAAAGCGATCGCGGCAAAGATGAAGAGCGCCGTGCGTTCGCCGCGTGGCGGGGCGCTGCCCCCTCCCGCCTCTGGCGCGTCGTCTCGCCCGGAAATCACGCCCAGGGCCAAGCGGCGTCAACCGGACACACCGGCGGCGGCTGCAGCCGAAGCGGCGTCCGCCGTGCTCCGGGCAAGCGGGGAAGCCGATGTCCTTCCCGATGCGCTCATCCTGATGCTGCGCGAGTTGTGCCATGAATTGCGCAACCCGCTGACGGTGATCCTCGGCTTTTCCGAGCGTATCCACGACGGCGGTGTGCGCCACCCGGACAAGGTGCGGTCATACGCCGGCAACATCATGCAGAGCGCCGAACTGGCGATGGATATCCTCGCCGACTTCTCCAACCGCATCCTGCGGCCCGGTGCGAGGCTCCCCACCCCTGAGCCGGTGGAAGCCGGACCGGTGGTCAAGTCCTGCCTGCAACTGATCGCGCCGCTCGCCGCCCAGGCCGGCCTGAAGATCTCACGTTCCGTGTCCAGAGGCCTGGCGCCGCTCAACATCGCCGAACGCGCGCTGCGGCAAATCCTTCTCAACGTACTCCTGAACGCGGTGCGCCATCAGAAGACCGGCGGCAAGGTGCGGGTGGCGGTTCGCAAACGCCGCGACGGCGCCACGCGAATCATCGTCAGCGATGACGGCATCGGCATGACGAAGAAGGAAATTAAGGCGATCATGAACGGCCGGATGACGCCGGTCGCACCGCAGCCCGGCCGGTCCGGTCTTGGCCTGCCACTGGTGAAGCGGCTGACGGAAGCCGCCGGCGGCATGCTGGGCATCGAAAGCGCGCGTTACAAGGGGACGACGGTGGAGATCGTGCTCCCGCCACACCAAGCCGCGGTTGGAATCCAGTGAGGCATCGAACTCGCTCAGGCTCAGTTCGCCGCGGCTCCTTCCTCCGCCTCGCTCCTGGCCGCGCCCTTTGATCCGGCCGCGCCACGAAGCGCCGCCTTCACCGCTTCATAGGCAGGTTTCGCAGCGCCCGGCTTCCAGCCATCGCCATCCTTTTCCACCGTCACCAGCCCCATATTCGCCTCATAGCTCGGCGCCCAATAGGGCTCGTCCAGCAATTCATAGACGTGCGCAGCCTCCACCCGGTAGAGCGGCGCCAGAGCACGCAACCGCTCGATGGTGCGCTTCAGGCCCGCCGCCTGCTCCTCGGCGCTCTTCGTGCTGCCGTGCGGATGGTTGAACTCCGTCACCCAGATCGACCGCCCGAATGCCGCGAGTTGCCGGAACGCCCATTCCGGATCCTCGCCATACATGTGCCAGACGGAAATGTCCCACTTGATGCCATCCCGTTCCATGCGAGTGAACGCGCCGATATGCCCCCATCCGGCGGTGCCCATCGCACGCCGCGCGGACGGATCGGCGGCGGCCGTTCCTTCGGACAGCCCCTTGAGGACAGCGCTTACCTTCGCCCAGCGAGGCCCATAGTAATGGAGCGGACCGGAGCCGCTGGCCGGTCCCCAGCCGCAGTTATACTCCTTGCCGTCGTCCTGCATCTCGCACGGCTTGATGATGGCGTAATTCTCAAGCTCGTTGCCCAGTTCCCACACCCGGATGTCATCCTTGAAACGCGACACGAAGCCATGAGCCAGATTGTACGCCATGTCGTACAGCACCTCGGGCGTTTCCTTATCGAGATCGAATTGCGGTGTGAAGACCGGCAACAGCGTGATACCGTGTGCCTTTGCCTTGTCGAGGAGTTCGCCCAGTTCGTCAGGCTCGCGCAGATTGACGCGGTAGGATTTCAGTCCGAGGTCGCGGATGTAATCGAGTTGCTGGTCCACCGTCACGCCGGGATAGGCCGTAAACGGGTGGCCATTTATGCCCCAGATGGGCTCGGCATGCGCAGGAGCAGCGACGCCGGAGCCCCCCACAAACGCAGCGAACCAGAGGACCGCCAGTGTGGCGCGGCAGGGACGTCGCATGGCGAACCTCGCTGAACAAAAACATTGCCCCGCATGCCCGCGGGGCGGCGTTCTTATAGCGACGCGCGCTGGAGGCGTCAATCGACCGGCCCATGCGGCGGCAGATTCTAAATCATTTTCTTCAGAATTGCTTAACGATAGCCACCCAAATCTTTCGTTGCATTTGAATAAACTTCAGAACAACGCCTGCCGGCACCCCATCGTTCCTTCTTGATCCTCAACGCTATTCGGCAGCTGCTGGATGCGCCGCTTCGAACTCAGCGAGATTGCGCTCCCAATGCAGCGCGTGTTCGACAATGACATCCAGATTTTCGTGTTCCGGGCGCCAAGCCAGCGTCTTGCGGATGAGATCGGGCGAGGAGATCAGCACCGGCGGGTCACCGGGACGACGTCCCGCGATGCGCACCTCGAAATCCACGCCGCTGACGCGCTTCACCGTATCGATCACTTCGAGCACCGAGAAGCCACGCCCGTAGCCGCAGTTCAGCGCCGCGCTTTCCCCGCCGCGGCGCAGATAGTCGAGCGCATGCCAGTGCGCGCTCGCGAGGTCGGTGACGTGGACGTAGTCCCGGATGCAGGTGCCATCCGGGGTCGGATAGTCCGTCCCGAACACCTCCATGTAGGGCCGCTTTCCGGTCACCGTCTCGCAGGCAATCTTGATGAGATGCGTCGCACGGAGAGACACCTGCCCCGCACGTCCCGCCGGGTCAGCTCCCGCGACATTGAAATAGCGCAGGGAGCAGAACCGCATGGGATAAGCCGCGGCGGAGTCACGCAGCATGGTCTCCGTCATCAGCTTCGAGTTTCCATAGGGCGATATCGGCGCAAGCGGAGTATCCTCGGTGATGGGGATACGCTCCGGCACGCCATACACAGCCGCCGTGGAAGAAAAGATGAAGTCTTTCACGCCGTGCTTGACGGCCGCGGCGATGAGCGCGCGCGATTTCACGGTGTTGTTGAAATAGTAGCCGAGCGGGTCAGTGACGGAATCGGGTACGACAATCGACCCCGCGAAATGCATGATCGCGTTGACCGCGTGCACCTTGAAAATATGGCCGAGAAGCTCTTCGTCGCCGGTATCACCGAGGTAGAACGTCGCTGAGGAGGGGACGAGACGCCTCAAACCGGTCGACAGGTCATCAAGAACGACGACCGTTTCGCCTCTCTCCGCCAGTTCCAGCACCATATGGCTGCCGATATAGCCCGTGCCGCCCGTGACCAGGACCGCCATTTGCTACCCCTTGTCGTCAAACGAAAAGTGAAGTCTCGCCGTCCCCGCACACTAGCCGCAAAGAGGTTGAGCCTTCGTTCATCCCCTCAGGATTTCCCGCGTGGGCAAGGGCGCCCCCCTGCCCTATTACCGTTTGGCGCCGCTGAGACGGACCCACTGCCCGTTGATGTCGTCATTCTCGACGATACGCTTGACAGCATCGGCAAACTCGCGCGGATCGGCAAGCCCCTCCGGACTCTGGCGCGTCACCTCAACCTTTTGCGTCACATCGGTGGAGCGCTCGGCAAACATAGGCGTGTCATAGCGCCCGGACAACATGGTGACAACGCGGATGCCCTCGTTGACGAGATCGCGCGCGAGCGGCCGGGTCAGCGCCAGAACGCCGCCCTCGGATGCCGCGTAGGCGGCCTGCCCCCTGAGGCCGTCCTCGGCGGCGATCGAAGCGGAATTGATGATCACACCGCGGATGCCGTTGTCCAACGGGTCCAGTTCCATCATGGCCGCCGCCGATTTCACCGCCATATAGAACGTCCCGGTGAGATTGACCTGGAGGAGACGCTCGAAGCTGGGCACGTCATGCAGCATGATCCGGCCGGTTTCCTCATCCCGCCACACCGTTGGCTGATCGATCGCGACACCGGCGCAATTCAGGAGAATACGCTCCGGCCCGTGCTCTTCGCGTGCGAAGTCGATCGCGGTGTCAACGGTGATCTCGCTGGATATTTCGAGATGGCAGTAGACGCCGCCGATCTTGCGCGCCAGCGCTTCGCCCTCGGTACGGTACATGTCGAGGATGGCCACCCGGCACCCGGCGGCGGCAAGTTTCTCGGCCGCGGCGGCGCCGAGGCCGGTGGCGCCACCGGAAACGATGGCGCTGATATCCTTGCCAAGTCTCATACGTGTCCCCCCGTTATAGTCTCCGGCGGCATGAACGGCACGAAATCCGCACGCGAGTCAATTCGTTATCGTCTTCAGCCCGCAACAAAGTGGAAGCCCGTGCCATAAACGAAAATCTCGCAGGCTCCGTCGGCTATGCGCGGATGGCTGATGCGCACGGCGAGGCAGCCGTCATAGCCTTTTTCCCGCGTCTTCGCCTCGAGGTCGGCAAGTGCGCGTTCCAGCGTGATGTTCATGAGCCGCTCGTAGCGTCTCATCCGGCCACCGAAGGTATTGGTGAGTATCTCCCTGACGTCGCGCAGAATGTTGGTGGCGCTCACGGCGGAGGCCCAGATGAGTTCACCTTCGCGAACCTTGCGATCCGACGGGCGGTCGGACGTATAGAGCACGATGGGTTTGTCCGCCGGCACTTCACGCCCCCTTGCTGCCGCTGTCGGGCGTCTTGATGACCACCGTCGCCGGTCGGCCGAAGAGTAGACGGCGCAACCACAGGAGAACGAGCAGGCCAAAGAAAAGGAGGACCAGGAGCGCCGCCCAATAGCGCTCGGCGAAGACGCGGTAATGAACCTGGCCGTCCCGGACGAGAGCAAAGTCGTTGGCGATATTGGAGACGCTCAGCGCCGCATTCTCCCGGAGCAGCATGGTCACGGCTGAGAGCTGGTCGCGGCTGTTGACGATCGCATTGCGCACCGATGGTCCGACGAGGGTCTTCATGACACGCGGGTCTTCGATGGTGAGGCGGAGAACCCGTTTCGCCGCGACCGGCTGCAAACGGGTCTGATAGGTCGCGAGTGCCGCCAGTTCCTCTTCGCTGAGACGCCTCACGAGAGGCTTCAAATCCCCGGCCGGCAACGCGAGAATGACGTCGCGGGCACCGCGGTCGAGCCGGGCCACCCGGAGCGCCGCGCCACGTTCGTTGAAACTCAGAAGCGCGGTGAGTTGCGTACCGCTCAGATCGCCCGGATCGGCCACCTCGATCAGGCCGTATGCGATGGCCTTGGGCAGTTCAGGCCCCGCCAGCCTGCTCCAGGCAAGGGCCTTGTCCACGGATTTCGTCATGACCGCCACCGAAACCCCCGCCTCGTCGAGATCGAGCAGCGCCCGGCCCAGCGAGCCGTCGCCGGCGCGGCGGAAAACGCCCTGCTCTCCCTCTTCGCCCAGCAGGAGGCTCGTAAGCCGTCCCAATCTCCCAAGCTGGTCGATTTTGCGATCTTTCAGGAAAGCGGCGAAGGCTTCGTTCTTCTCGGCGAGGCCGAGCAGCAGGTCGTATTTCTGCTTGAAATCGAGCCAGAAGGAATAAATGCGGTCGGCAGTCTCGCTGGCGATCGCGGAAACCTGCTGGCGGAGGTCGGCTTCCACGGATTTCGTTAGCTCTTCCTTGATGAGCTTCTTCGCGTCCTCGGATTTCATCCGCTCCGCGATCAGCGGGAAGACGCCTTCGGACGCCTGATAGAGATCGTTCGCGATCAGGGCCAGCCCGACAAGCCCGGCGAAGCTGGAGATGATGCGCGAGGCCACCAGCCCCGCCACACGCCGACCGATCGTAGCAACCATCTGTGCGATGATGCGGCGACTGACGATGAGGACAATGCCCGAAATGGTGCCCGCCCCCTGCAGAACCAGATCGCCCGTGCCAATCTTCGCGCTGCCCGTTTGCACCGAGACGTCGAGGTTTTCCTGCGTTTCCTTCGCAAAAACCTGCGCGATCGCGCTGCCGTAACGTGTCTGCAGGCTGGCACGCACGCAGGCAACGACCGGCGCGGCGACCTTGCCCGCGGCGGCCTCGACGCGCCCCCCGAAATCCTTTCCGATGCCCTGAGCGAGGCTGGCAAGCGCGGATTTGAACCCCTCCGACCCGTAGGCGCGCTCCGCCACGGCGATGGCTGTCTTCTTCGCCGTTTCCTGACTGATCGTGGAATAGGCTCGATCGAGAATGCCCGTCTGCGCGCGGACGGCACGGATGGCGTCGTCGATTTCGGCGTCGAGGCGCGCGTCCATGTCGACTTCGCGCCAGTGCTTCTCGACGAGCACAGCAAAATCCACTTGTGCCAGTTCGGTGTTGAGAGCCGCCTCGGTCAACTGGCGAATATGGCGCCGCACATCCGGATCGGCGAGATTCTGGCATTCCTCAATGGTGACCGTCGCCATCGCAGGCTGCGCATGGGCCGGACGAGGCAGAGAAGCAAGCACCACAGCCGCCGCCGTGCAGCAACATATCGCCGCCCGCACCACCCGGCACACCCTGCCTGCGATCGCAGCCGGATCGCGGCGCGACAGGAAGGCGGCGACAGCCCCGGATGCATGAAGCCTTGCCAAAACGCTCTAACTCCCTTGCAAGGGCCGAAGGCGGCAGCGCATGATGTGGCGCCCTCGCCTTGGAGCCTTAGCCCGTTACCGGCTTCAGGACAAGTCCGTCCTGCCCCTGCATACCCATCACCCACGATATTCCATTCGCATTCCCACTGCCACGCGTCCAACCGGGACACGTAGCGGGGGCATTCGCGGCGGCCTCACGCGCCATCAGACGTGAAAAGCGACGCCCGCAAAAAGCAGAGCCCAGGCCACGAGCGTGACCTCGAACGGATTGCTCTGCACGATGACTGTAAGCACGGGAATGTGAATATTGAAGTATCTCGACAGGATGATCAGAACCACCAGTAGCGTCGAAAACAGGAAAATCGCAGTCGAAGGAGCGCTGAGTTTCATGGCTATACCCAATCTTTCATTGATTCTGCAGGGACATTCGCCGTACGCAATACATCAAATCCTGGAGGCGTTCACGCGGGAAGGTGGTTTGTTACTCTCTATATCCTCCAGAATGGCGCGGATCGGGGCAAAAGAGCGGCGATGATGAGGCGTTATTCCCAGCCGTGCGATGGCGCCGGAATGCTCCCGCGTGCCGTAACCTTTGTTGGCCTGCCAGCCGTATCCGGGAAAGCACTCCGCCAGTTCGATCATCAGGCGGTCGCGTGTGACCTTGGCGATGATCGAGGCGGCGGCGATGGAGGGGCAAAGACGGTCGCCGCCGACGACAGGGATGGCGCGGACACGCCCGAATGGCGGGCATGTCTTGCCGTCGATGAGCAGGGTGCCGGGGGCCGCGTTCAGCGATTCCACCGCCTTCTTCATGGCAAGAAACGTGGCCTGCAGGATGTTCAGGCGGTCGATATCTTCCACCGATGCCATGCCGACGCCCACGACTGCCGCCTCACGAATCGCGTCATACAACCGCTCGCGCCGCGCGGCGCTGAGCAGTTTGGAATCGCGCAGCCCCGTCGGGGCCGAGTCCTCCGACAGGATGACGGCGGCGGCGACCACCGGCCCGGCCCACGGCCCGCGCCCGGCCTCGTCCACACCTGCCACGACGCCACCCTCGGCGCCTACGACTTTGCGTTCGGCGCCGAAGTCCGGCAGGTTCGATGTCTGCTTCGTCCCTTTCATGCGCTCAACCTGAAATGCCGCCCCGAGGAAGGCAAGTGTCTTTCGCGCTATTTAAACAGGTCTAGCTGAACATCGCCTGCGACCGGCTTTGATTCCGGCGCGCGTCTCCGGGGCGGCTGGAAGAGATCGCGCCGCAGCGCAAACCGCCGCTCCGCCAGTCCGAGACGCCGCACAGCAACCTCAAAACGCAGCGCCAGCAGGTCGGCATAGGGGCCACGCCCGGTCTGCCGGGCGCCAAACTCCGCAACGTAGTCCTTCCCCGCGTGCATCGACTTCAGCAGCGACATCACATGCTTTGCGCGGTCGGGAAACTCCGCGGCCAACCACTCCTGAAACAGACCGGCGATCTCCAGCGGCAACCGCAGGAGGACATAGCCGGCCTCCTGCGCCCCCGCCCGCGCAGCTTCCCGCAGAATCGCCTCCATCTCGCTGTCGTTGAGGGCCGGGATGAGTGGCGCGGTCATCACGCCGGCGGGCACCCCCGCCTCGGCCAGGCGGGCGATGGCCTCGATTCGCCGGGCGGGCGCCGAGGCGCGCGGCTCCATTTTGCGCGACAGGCGATGGTCAAGCGACGTCACCGACAGCGCCACACGGACCAGATCGCGCCTCGCCAGTGACGCCAGGATGTCGAGATCGCGCAACACCAGCGCCGACTTGGTGACGACGCCGACCGGATGGCTCGTCCGGTCCATGGTCTCGAGAATCCGGCGCGTCAGCCCGTAAGTCCGCTCAATCGGCTGATAGGGATCGGTGTTCGTCCCGAGCATGATCGGGCTGACCTTGTATCCGGGACGGCCGAGTTCGCGCTCCAGCGCCTCGGCCGCATTCGTTTTCGCGGTCAACTGGCTCTCGAAATCCAGGCCGGCGGACAGGCCCAGCCAGGCATGGGTCGGGCGCGCGTAGCAATAGATGCAGCCATGCTCGCAGCCTCGATAAGGGTTGATCGACTGGTCGAAACACACATCCGGCGAATCGTTCGTGGCGATGATCTTTCGCGCCCGCTCCTGCCGCACCTCGGTCTCGAACGGCGGCAGATCGGCCAGTCCGTCCCAACCGTCGTCGAAAGCCTCCCGCGCGTGGCGCTCATACCGCCCGGTCAGATTGGATTTCGCTCCCCTCCCCCGCATGCGCGCCGCGTCGATGGGAGGCGCATCGGGTGACGGCGGCCGGGGCTCTGGGGGCTTCGCTCTCATCACCAAGCCATAACCCGGCACTACGAACAAATAAAGAACAAAGAACCGCCCGTGGCACAAGCTCCAGCGATATCCACATGTCACCGCTTGAGAGGTGTTGCGGCCGGTCCCCGCCAATGCCTCGCGAAAACCGGCCCGCTTTCGTCAGATCAGCCCGGCGGATTTGAGAAACGCTGTGGCGACGGCCTCAACCGGCTTTTTCTCGACATCGACCTCGGCATTCAGCTTCTGCAAGGCCTTGTCGTTCAGCTTCGCCGACAGCGCGTTCAGCGGTTCCGCGAGCTTCGGATTGGCTTCCAGCGTCTTGCTCCGGACCACCGGGGCAAGGGCATAATTCGGGAAGAAGCCCTTGTCGTCCTCCAGGACGCGGAAGTCGAACGCCTTGATGCGGCCATCGGTGGCGAAGACCAGCGCCAGATCGACCTGGTCCTCCTTCAGCGCCTGATAGGTGAGGCCGGAATCCATGGCCTTGAGGTCGGCGCGGGTGGTCTTGAAGCCATACGCCTTCTGCAGGCCGGGCAGACCGTCAGGCCGCTTGGGGAACTCGGCATTCACCGCCATGATCAGGCCCTTCTTGTCGTTGTACGCCTTGGCCATGTCGGACAGCGTCTTCAGCGCATCGGTCTTGGCATCCGATGCCCGCACGGCGAGCGCATAGGTGTTGTTGGCCGCCGACGGTTGGAGCCAGGTCAGCCCCTTCTTGGCGTCCAGCTCCTTCACCTTCTTGTAAGTGTCGACGGCGTTCATGCGCTCCTTCACCTTGTTGTAGGTGACGAGCGAGGTGCCGGTATATTCCCAATAGACATCGACCTGCCCGTTGACCTGGGCGTCGCGGACCACCTGCGAGCCCATGCCGTCCCGCTTGTCCACCTCGAAGCCCTTGGCCTTGAGAAGCTGGGCGGTCATCTCCGCCAAGAGGAGCTGTTCGGTGAAGTTCTTGCCGCCGACCACGATCGTGGCCGCGTGGGCCGAAGCCGCAAGGCCGATACCGGCGAGCGCCCCCGCCAGGATTTTTGCAATGCGTTTCATGCGCTTCTTCCTCCTTCTCCTAGCTACACAACGGCCATGAGGGCCGCATTCGAGTATGACGATTTTAGTTGGGATCAACGACCCAACAGGGCGCCTATTCCCGCATGGCACCCGGGGCCCACGGTTAAGTGTGGGATCCATCCGTATGGTACCCAGGGGCCACGACCAAGTGCGACCCATCCGTGTGGTCCCCGGGGCCCGCGGCCAAGCGGGCAAATCGCCGGACGGATGTCCGGCGCAAAGCAAAGACTCTACCGCAGCGGGTTGACGCCGCGCGGAATCGTCCAGAGCTGGAACTGCTCCATGACGAAATCGACCAGGATGGCAAGAAGCGCGGTCGGGATCGCGCCCGCGAGCATCATGCCGAACTCGTTGAGGGCGATGCCGGAAAATATGAGCTCGCCCAGCCCGCCCCCGCCGATCAGAAACGCGAGCGGCACCGTGCCGATATTGATGGCCAGCGCCGTGCGGATACCGGCATAGATGACGAACATGGCATTAGGCAGCTCGACATGCCATAGAATCTGGCGCGGCTGCATCCCCATGCCCTCGGCCGCCTCGATCAGATGAGGCGGCACCGCGCGAATACCGGTGAGCGTGTTCGCCACCACCGGCAGGATCGTGGCGACGAACAGGCCGAAGATGGCCGGGCGGTCGCCGATGCCGAGCACGCTCATCGACAGCGCAAGGACCGCCAACGTCGGGATCGTGGCGCCGATATTGAGCACCTGAAGCATGATATCGCCGAACCGGCTGAACGCCGGCCGGGTCAGGAGCACGCCGAGCGGCACACCGGCGGCAATGGCGAGACCGCCGGAAATCATAACCAGCGTGATATGCTGGCGGCTGAGAAAGACGATATCGTCCCACAGACCGAGCATGGTCGGCAGCAGGCCGCTCGCCCACGCCCAGGCCCCGAGCGTGAAGACGATGGCCATGAGCGCGCTGCGCCACAGCCGGTGAAGTCCCGCGATTTCGAGCGCGTCAGTCATCGCGGTAGGTCCTCGCGAGCAACTGCGTGATGCCGCGCAGGGTCACATATCCCTTGAACAGGCCGTCGTTGTCCACGCAGGCCAGCCACGAAACATCGTAGCGGAACATGGTCGAAACCGCGGTCCGCAGGTCCTCCGACAGACCGATGGTCGTAGGCAGGCTCTCACAGTGCTCGGCGACGCTCCCGCGCGCGCCTTGCGCGATTTTGAACCCGACCCAGCCGCGTGGCCGCCCGCGCGGCCCGACCATGACGATGGCGCTGTGACCGTGTTCGTCCATCAGCGCAGCGGCGCGTTGGAGCGTGTCGGCGGCGGCCACCTTCGGCGGGTCATGCATCATGGCGTCGGAAACCTTGAGCAGTTGCAGGCGCTTCAAGGTCCGGTCTCCGCCTACGAAATCGGAGACGAAGCTGTCCGCCGGATGCGCCAAGAGACGATCCGGCGTGTCGTACTGAACGAGCCGCCCCTCGCGGAAAATGGCGATGCGGTCGGCCATCTTCACGGCCTCGTCGATGTCGTGACTGACGAACATCACCGTCTTTTTCAACGTCGCCTGCATCTTCAGGAATTCGTCCTGGATAATCGCCCTGTTGATGGGGTCGATGGCGCCGAAGGGCTCGTCCATGAGCAGAACCGGAGGGTCGGCGGCCAGGGCGCGCAGCACGCCGATTCGCTGTTGCTGACCGCCGGAAAGCTCGCGCGGGTAGCGCTGGAGAAAGATCGAGGGATCGAGCGCCGCCATTTCCAGGAGTTCGGCTGCACGCTTACGCGATTTCGCGCTGTCCCAGCCGAGAATGTCGGGCACGATGCAGATATTCTCCTCAATCGTCTTGTTCGGGAACAGACCGATCTGCTGAATGACATAGCCGAGCGAACGGCGGAGCTCGACCGGGTTCTGGCCCGCGGTGTTCCTGCCGTCGATGTAGATTTCGCCGGAGGTCGGCTCGATCAGGCGGTTGACCATTTTCAGCGTCGTGGTCTTGCCGCAACCGGACGGACCCAGCAGCACGCAGATCTCACCCGCCGCCACTTCCATCGAAACGTGATCGACCGCCGGCGCCGAACTGCCGGCGAACACCTTGGTCACTCGTTCCAGCCGGATCATCCCGCCTCCCTAATGCTTCGATCCAAACGGAGGCAACAGCCGGAGTCTGGCAAAATCGATGTATGAACAAAGAGCTGGTGCACTGGTGCATGAACCCTGAGAATGCATCAGCGCAAGCCTTCAATCCCTCAGCCCCGGCGATGTCAGCAACCTTTGCACGCCCTGCAGGGTGAAATCGGCCACGACAGCCAGCACGCTGACGGCAAGCGCTCCCGTGATGAGCTGGCGCGGGTCCGTCTGGCTGATGCCGCGCGAAATGAAAACGCCGAGGCCGCCCGCGCCGATATAGGCGGCGATCGCGGTGACCGCGATGTTCATGACCACCGCCACGCGCACGCCCGCCATGATGACCGGCAGCGCCAGCGGCAATTCGACCTCGCGCAGGCGCTGCATGTGCGTGAGCCCCATGCCGCGCGCCGCCTCGCGCAAGGCCGGATCGATATTGTTGATGGCGGCGTAGGTGTTGCGGATGATCGGCAGCTGCGAATAGAGCAGCACTGCGATCACGGCGGGCAGATAACCGATGCCCTGCCCTATCAGGGACAGGACCGGAATCATCATGCCGAACAGCGCGATCGAAGGAATGGTGATGATGATCGAAGCGGTGTTGAGGACCGTTGCCGCCGCACCCTTGTAGCGCGTGATGGCGATGCCGATCGGCACCCCGGTCAGGATGGCGAGCCCAACCGCGACACCGACGATCGACAGGTGCTCACCGGTCCGGCTGAGGATGACATCGACGTTGCCAAGCATATAGCGGATGGTTTCCATCGGCGTCCGCTTCATCTCCCCCGCGAAAATTCATCGCGACTGACAGCACGTGACCGATCGCGCGTCAAGCCGAACACCCTGGCAACGGCGCGCCGTTCGGCAAATCCTCCCCAACTGCCTTGGCGGCGGCTCGGTTGCGGTCCTCGCGGAAATGCTCGCGCACGCAAGGGAAATCGGCGAAACGTCGCCGGCGGGCCCCTATATTCCGTAGCACTCATAAAAGTGCCGATCCCGTGGGCTGAACACCCCCGCCCGGACCATCTGCGCGCTTGACAGCTCGGCGCGGGTCGGTCAGTTTCAGCGCGACCAATTCACGGCCGTGGATGGCTCGCGCCGTCCGGCTGTTTCGTTGTTTGAGGACAGGCAATGGCTAAGCCAATTACGCAGAAAATCAGGCTCAACAGCACCGCGGGCACCGGTTATTTTTACGTAACGAAAAAGAACCCGCGTAATATGACCGAGAAGCTGACGCTCAGGAAATATGACCCGGTCGCCCGCAAGCACGTCGAGTTCAAGGAAGGCAAGATCAAGTAGGTCTCCCTTCGATGAAGGAAGGCGCCGTTCCCAACGGCCTCGCTAGCGTGCCGGCGCCGCTTCGCAGTCTGCACTGTCGTACCGGGCAAAGGGTGCGGGAGAGCAGAGCGACGTCCCGTCTCACGGCTATGATTGTCTGATTGTCTTTGAGATTGCCGCAAATACGACCAGCCCCGCGCTCAATCGGCAGCGGGGTAAATCCGATATGAGCAACGGGGCTGGTCTGCAAGCCATCGACCAAAGAGGGCATTGGTCAACTGACTTGTTGGCCGACACCGACGGCGGTAACGAGGAGGCCACTCTAACCGTCTTCGCCGACCTAACCCTACGGACCCAGGAGATGCGGCGGACCTGAGCAAACCGCAGGGAAGCACATCCATTCAATCACTAAGGGAGAAAGCGGCCAAATTGCAAGCAGCAAGCACACACCCGGCGCTCATTTCCCTTATCGCATAAATCCAGAATTCGCCTTATCCGCACCGTGCTTCGTCTGGTAACACCAGAGTTGCCCCCCTTCACAGCTTGTATTAAGCGGCGTGAAGGGAGAAATTTCAAACAGGAAGTGCGGTTAAGGTAAACTTGCTTAAGGATCGGGCCTCCTGCGCATGCGACGCTATGTCGCACATCTCGACCCTCCTGAGTTATCCCCAGGAATCTGCCGAGACGCAAGAAAACTCCCGCTCTCTCACTTGTCGCCGATGAACTCACGGATCGTGTCGAGGAACATCGAAACCGTAATCGGCTTGGAGATGTAGGCCTCGCAGCCACCCTCGCGGATACGCTCTTCATCCCCCTTCATGGCGAATGCCGTGACGGCGATGACGGGGATATCGCGAAGCTGATCGTCTTCCTTCAGCCATTTCGTCACATCGAGCCCCGACACCTCGGGTAACTGAATGTCCATCAGGATGAGATCCGGCCGGTGGTCGCGCGCCAGCGACAGCGCCTCGATACCGTTACGCGTCTGCAGGGTCTGGTAGCCGTGCGCTTCGAGCAGATCACGAAAAAGCTTCATGTTCAGCTCGTTATCTTCAACGATGAGGACGGTCTTGGGCATCGTACCGTTCGTGGTCCGGACTGGGTGTACGCGTTGGAACAGGGCTGACGAGCCTTGAAGTACGCAGGAAAGCGGCGCTGGAGGCGTTGAATCTTCTCTCTTTTTGCGCTCAAATCGGTAATAAAATCCTTAAGCACCGGTAACAATCGCAATGGCGGATCGGAAACGGATGGTTTCGCATTCCAGGAACAGCCCCCGCCTCACCCGCGAGGCCGCTGAGAGCCTCGCCGTCGAAGCGCTCGTCTTCCTTGCCACGGACGAATCCCGTCTGGCGCCTTTCCTCCGGGCCACCGGGCTCGACCCCGCAGACATCCGCCGCGAGGCCGACTCCCCAGAATTCCTCGCCGGCGTCCTCGATTTTCTCATGAGCGATGACTCCCTGCTACTGGTTTTCGCGGGGCATCGTGGACTTGATCCCAACTTAATTGCCGCGGCCCGCCGGATGCTCATGCCCGGCACCGCCGGAGAGGGGTACAGCACATGACCGGCATCCGTATCGGCATCGACCTCGGCGGCACGAAGATCGCGATCGCGGCGCTCGACCCCGCAGGCAACGAAGTCTACGCGCACCGCATCCGCGCACCGCGCGACGATTATCGCGCCAGCATCGCCGCCATCGGCGATCTCGTGGCCGGCGCGGAACAGGCGCTCGCCGTGACGGCGACCGTCGGCATGGCCATGCCGGGGTCGATCTCACCGGCGACGGGGCTGGTGCAGAACTCCAATTCCACATGGCTTAACGGCACGCCGCTGCAGACCGATCTGGCCGCTCATCTGGGCCGCCCGGTGCGCATGGCCAACGACGCCAACTGCTTCGCGCTTTCGGAAGCCACGGACGGGGCCGCGAAAGGCGCGCGGTCGGCGTTCGGCGTCATTCTCGGCACCGGCTGCGGCGGCGGGCTGGTGTTCGACGGCAAGATCATCGACGGCCCGCGCGGATGCGGCGGCGAGTGGGGACATACGACGCTGCCCTGGCCGCGTCCCGAGGAGGTGCCGGGACCGACATGCTGGTGCGGGCGCCAGGGCTGCCTGGAGCTCTGGCTCTCGGGGACCGCGCTTTATCAGGACTACCTGCGCCATGGCGGCGACGCTGCGCGCGCGGCAGACGCCGTCGCGGTGGAGGTGCTGGCGGGACAGGGCGACGCCGTTGCCGCCGCCGCGTTCGAGCGCCACACCTTCCGGCTGGCGCGCGCCCTCACCATGATCGTCAACATTTTCGATCCCGAAGTCATCGTGCTTGGCGGCGGGCTGTCGAAGCTCCCGCATCTCTATGACGAGGTGCCCGGCCAGATGCAGCCCTTCATCTTTGCCGACAACCCTTCGGTCACCCTCCGGCCGCCGGTACATGGCGACGCGAGCGGCGTGCGCGGCGCCGCCCGCCTGTGGGAGGCGTGACAGAACCGGGGCGGATGTGTCGCAAAACCGACAGCGCCCGGCAGGCCCCTCTCACGCTCCGCCCGGAACCCCGGTGAAAGCCACGCGGATATCCTCGTCGCGCACCACATATTGGCAGGCCAGCCGGTAGCGCGGCGCGAAGTCCTGCACCTCGGCGCGCTCGATGTCTTCCTGGGTGAGTTTGCCGAGCGCTTTGAGCTGCGCCTTCTCTTTCTCGGTCAGCGCTTCACCCATGGTCTTGCCTGACAGGTGCTCGACCTCGATGAGGCAGGAGCCGCAATTGCCGTCGCGGCATTCGAAAGGCAGCGGTATCTTATTCTTCTCTGCAAGGGCGAGGATTGTGCCTGTATCGCCCGCCACGGCGTAAACCGTGACGTCCTTATGCAGAAGCGGCGATGAAAAGATGACATGAGCCATGATGTTTTCTCCCTCTGTTGGCTGGTTGCGGAATACGGAACCGCTCGCGGTGTCGCGGGCCGTCAGCGGAGAAGGTTGCAAGTCCCGCGCCACGGAGACGATTGCGGTTGCGGCATCCGCGCACACCGAAAAAAAACGCGCCGGTACGGAGACCGGCGCGCCAGTTTTGGAGGGTAGGAAGAAGAATTAGAGATTGTAGGCCCGCTCGCCATGCTCGACGATGTCGAGACCTTCGCGCTCGGTTTCTTCCGAGACGCGCAGACCGCCAACCAGCACCGACACGATCAGGTAGACAACCAGGCTGCCGACACCCGACCACACGATCGTCAGCAGAACAGCCTGGATCTGGATCATAACCTGGCTCGCCATCGCATAGCCTTCGCCCGGGACTCCACCCAGCGCTGCACTGGCGACGATGCCCGTGCCGATGGCGCCGATGATGCCGCCGATGGCATGCACGCCGAACACGTCGAGCGTATCATCGTAGCCGAAAGCGCCTTTCACTGCCGTGCAGAAGAAGAAGCAGACAGCGCCCGCGATGAGGCCGAGGATGAGCGCGCCCATCGGACCGGCGAAACCAGCGGCCGGCGTTACGGCAACCAGACCGGCAACGACACCGGAAGCGAGACCCAGAAGGCTCGGCTTACCCTTCTGCAGCCATTCGACCAGCATCCAGGATACGCCCGCGGCGGCGGTTGCAACGAAGGTGTTGGCCATAGCCAGGACCGCCGTTCCATTGGCCTCGAGAGACGAACCGGCGTTGAAGCCGAACCAGCCTACCCACAGAAGCGCGGCGCCGACCATGGTGAAGGCGAGCGAATGAGGCGGCATGGCCTCTTTCTTGTAGCCGATACGCTTGCCGAGCAGCAATGCGCCGACAAAACCCGCGATACCGGCATTGATGTGAACAACGGTGCCGCCGGCGAAGTCATATGCACCCAGCTTGAACAGAAGGCCGCTTCCGTACCAGACCATATGCGCTATTGGGAAATAGACCAGTGTCGGCCACAGCACGGCGAACAGAACGACCGCCGCAAATTTCATACGCTCGGCAAAGCCGCCAATGACCAGCGCCGTCGTGATCGCGGCAAATGTCATCTGGAAACAGATGAATACGAGTTCGTGGATCTTCACATTTTCAGTGAAGGTATCGGCCAGGCTCTCATGGGTGACGCCATTCAGGAACAGCTTGTCGAGCCCGCCGACGAACGGAGCCAGAAAGCCCGGGCCATCCGTAAAGGCCAGACTGTAGCCCCACAGGAACCACACCACGCACACGATGCTCTGGATGGCGAGCACCTGCGTGATGATGGAAAGCATGTTCTTGGGGCGAACCATCCCCCCGTAAAAGAGCGCCAGACCGGGCACCGTCATCATAAGCACAAGCAGCGATGAAACCATCATCCAGGCATCGTCGGCCTTGGCGACGGTCGGCGTTGGCGCGGCCTCCTGCGCGAGAGCCGGATCTATCAGCAGCGCGGCGGTCAGAAGCCCCCCCACCATGGCCGCCAAAGCAAGAGTTACTCGCTTCATCTACGTTCCCCTAAAAATTAAAGTGCAGATTCGTCGGTTTCGCCTGTGCGAATGCGGACGCTATGATCAATGGGCAGGACGAAAATCTTGCCGTCGCCGATCTGCCCGGTTTTCGCCATGGCCGAGATGCTATCGACCACCTTGTCCGCGAGCGCGGATGTAACGGCGACCTCGATCTTGAGCTTGGGCACGAAGGTGACTTCGTACTCCGCCCCGCGATAGATCTCGGTGTGGCCTTTCTGGCGCCCGTAGCCCTTCACTTCCGTTACCGTCATTCCTTCGATGCCGATGTCGGTCAGTGCCTGCCGCACCTCGTCGAGTTTGAATGGCTTAATGACAGCCATCACCAGTTTCATATGATTTCTCCTTGCCAGATGGAGCCCCAGGCTGTGGCGGCCTCTGCGGAGCGGCCATCGAGTTTGCATGCTCCGCTACGCCTCAGCTGCCGTGAGTAGAATCAAGAGCCGTGCCAATTGCCGCGAGGATAGCAAGTCATTGAAAACAAATAACTACCGGACGCGCCGCAAGGGGACGTGTCAATCGGGGAGGTAAATGCTGATTAATTATTGAGCAATATCTTAATATTGCTCAAAAACTGTGCACGATCCGCCTCAGGTGAGATGCTGACCGCTGTCGAGGCAGATCATCTGGCCGGTGACCGCCGGTGTCTCCAGGAGGAAACGCGCAGCCGCTGCGACTTCCTCGGGCGTCGTACCGCGGCCGAGAAGCGTCGCCCGGCATTCCGCCTCGAACGCCTCCACGGTTTGGTAAACGCTGCGCAGAACCGGCCCCGGTGCGATCGCGTTGACGCGGATGCGCGGGGCGAGAGCCTGCGCCATGGTGCGTGTCACCCAGGCAAGACCGGATTTGCTAACCGTGTACGAGAAGAAGTCCGGTGCCGGCTTCAGCACCCGCTGATCGACGATATTGATGATGTTGCCCGCTGCCTCGGGCGGCAGGTGCTCCGCAAAACTCTCCGCAAGGAACACGGGGGCCCGCAGATTGACGTCCATATGCGCCTGCCATCGCTCAGCGTCGAGCCGGCCGACTCCGTCGTCCAGAAACAGCGACGCATTGTTGATGAGGCAACAGACCGGTGCGCCAGCGGCCTCTGCGGCCCGTGGCACGAGTTGAGCGATGTCATCGAGAACCGCGAGGTCGGCTGCGATCGCCGATGCGGCGCCGCCGAACGCCTGGATGTCGCCCACGAGCGCCAGGGCTGCCTCGTGCGAGCGGTAATAGTGGATGATCGCGTACCACCCCCTCGCAGCCAGATCCTGCGCAAGGGCCCGCCCGATACGCCGGGCGGCGCCAGTGATCAACACTGCTCTCGCTCCTGCCGCCAATGCCTCCCCTCCCCCGAACTCCGAACCTGGTCCCTGGCCACTCACGTTCCTTTCCTCCCCTATTGTTCGGTCTTCCGCCATCCACCTCCAGCGCACCACGCGCAGGAATGGCTCCCTCCCGTCGCCCGCAGCCAGTTTACGCACAGCTTATCCAAAAAAAAGTCTCAAACCCAACTCACGGTAGTTGATTTTTAACCATGCACGCGTTAGGTGTGTCCTCAGGAAGCGTGACGGGGTGATCCCAAGCTTCAAATTGGCTTTCAGAGTTCGAAGCGTGATCCAACGGTTCGCCAGCAAGCCCATGAAGCTTCATCGGAATACCGATGTGACACGCAGGATTTGTAAGCGTAGCGTTGCGTAAATTGGACGGGTAGTGAGCGCCATGTTGATCACTGGCACTTCATGACCAGTCCTCTCCCTCTCTAGTGCCCAATAGGCCGGATCCTAGCCCCCATCAGGATCCGGCCGCCCTGGCAGCTCACGAGAGGTTTCGGATGACGCGTCGTTTTCGTTCTGTATGTCATTCGGCGGCGTCCAACCCCCCTCCATGCAGAAATACACCACCCCAATATTTCGTGATGGTAAGGGCGTCCGATATCGTCCGCGTCAAGATCCGGCTCGATGGCGTGAAACCAACGATGATGCGGCGCATCGAGGTGCCGGTCAACGTGACGCTCGATACCTTGCACGAGATGATCCAGGCGATCATGCCGTCGGGAAACTACCACGGCTATGCAATTCCCTCCCAAAACTTGACATGATCGCGGAAGTGATTGGGGAAGTCTGTTTTTCTGAAGCGCACGGCGGCGCCATGGTTTTGTATCCGCGAGGGTTGATGCGGTAGAGGCGCGCGTTCTTCACCTTGGCTATGAGGCCGTGGCCGCGCAGCTTGGCGATGAGGCGTGATGTGCGGTGCGTTCGCCGAGCGGCTTCCGTCGCGTCTGTGGCGGCGGCAGGGTACAATTTCCCCTGGAGGTCCCGGTTGCGGAACCCGCTGATGGCGAACTCACCGGAGAGCACAGCGGCGAAGAGAGCGACCGTGGCCGGGGTGACGGGGTTGAAGGCGGCGGCACGCGGGACAGGGCCTCCAGGAGACGGCCGTTGGCGGCATGGGCCACCTCGGCGTAACGCCAAAAGTTGGCGACGCCTTTCGTCATGGGACGCCACCGCGGTGAGTTGTCGTCTTCATCGGTTGAAGACCGAAGAACCTTGAACTCACGCGGATTGTTGATGGTCGTCTCGATGCGGAGAACATTGGCGTGGTCATAGAATTTGACGGCATTCGCTTTGAAGCGGAAGCGAACGCGGCAACCTTGCGGGCGCTTCTTGCTGTCGATGGTGACCTCGCCTGTAAAACTGTGATGCGGTTTGCGGCCGAGAAAATACATCACATCGGTGGCACCGAGCGCGGTAACAGACACCGTGACCAGATCGTCCTTGATGGCTGCCAGCGCCGCCCGGTCACAGAACAGAATGTCGGTGGCGTATTCGCACTGGTCGATCACCCACCAGTAGCCGGGGAGACTGGCGTCTTTGATGGACGGCAATAGCGGATCGACCATCGCCGCGTGGCGATCAAGGAATGCCGGCCATTCGGCATGGGCAAGCTTGCTGCACAGCTCCTTGACGGCGGCGGTGTCATCGACGGCGACGATCTTGTTGTCACTGCGCCGGTAGCCAATGCCTGCCCGGTCCATCTGCCGCGCCAGCCATTCCCGGCCGTTGACGTAGACCTGGATGCCGTACGATCAAGATCGTGGACGTCAACGAACTCGATATACCCTCACTCACCACCGATATCGTTTCGGCATATGTGGCGAACAATACGCTCGTATCCGAGCAGGTCCCAGACCTGATCAGCTCTGTTTACGCGGCTTTGAATAAAGCTGCGGTTCACGGGGCAGAGCCAGCGAAGGAAGAGCTGAAGCCGGCCGTATCCATCAAGAAGTCCGTGACGGATGACTACATTATTTGCCTTGAAGACGGCAAGAAGTTCAAATCCCTCAATGGCTTATCCCCTTGGCTCCGGGAGCACCCCAGATATTGATCGGGGCCTGCGCGCTTTGAAGCAGAGATGGTTTCGAGGCCGTTGATCTGGTCTTTGAGGATCGGCCAAGCGCTTCCGCCCCGTCTCGCACCGA
>JBNKIW010000029.1:0-40913 GCA_050290865.1 Rhodomicrobiaceae bacterium
CAAGGGATTGCGGTTTCCTCTTCCTCTGGCTCATCCGCTTGTGTCCAGCGCCGAGTGATCCGTATTTTGAAAAATCACACGATATCAGTGGGTTGAAGTAACCGCCAAGTGAAAACTTCGGCATAGAGCAGCAGCGCCGTCATCATATGCGGGTGGAACGGCGGCTGGCCCTTCTCGCTTGAATAGGCTGTGGCGGATCTATTCGATGCTCACGAACCTGGAGGCGGTGTTCCGTTCGCTGAAAACAGACCTGGACATTCGTCCGGTGTACGATCAGATCCAGCGGCGCGTCGAAGGCCATCTGTTCATCAGTGCGCTTGCATATTATGCCGTCCATACGCTGCGCCAACGCCTCAAAGCCGAGGGCATCAACGACGCCTGGGAGACGCTGCGCAATACCCTCTCGAGCCAGGTGCGCATCACTGCCACCGTGCGACGCCGCGACGGACGCACCGTACACGTCCGAAAAGCCAGCCGCCCCGAACCGGCGCAAGTGCGCATCCTCACGGCGCTGAAGCTGCCCGCCAATCCCGGCGGGACGCAGCAGACGCTCATCTGAGCACGCGCGGCCATCCCGCCACGACCCCTGCGAGCCAACGCAAGTGTAGTGCCAAACGCCCGCGGTCCAGAGGCTTAAGTCTTTGATTTGAAACGGCTCTATAGGGCCAAATGGCGAAGATGGGTTAGCTGAGGCGTACTGGGAGATCCTATGCGTGCGTGCGTGCGGCAAGTGGGACAGAATTTCCTAGCGGGCGCACCGGCTCAGCCGGTCTGCGCCTTTTCGGGGTACAGGCCGTGCAATTCCGCGGCTGAAGCGCCGCACACACCGCGCTCGGTGATGAACCCGGTGATCAGCCGCGCGGGCGTTACGTCGAATGCCGGATTGGCCGCAGCGCTGCCGGGTGGGGCGATCTCTACAGTGGCGAGCGCGCCGTTGCTCACGCGCCCGGTGATGCGCGTCACCTCTTCGGGGGCGCGCTCTTCGATGGGGATGTCCGCGCCATCGCCGAGCGTCCAGTCGATGCTGGAATGGGGGATGGCCACATAAAAGGGCACGCCGGTATCGCGGGCCGCAAGCGCCTTGAGATAGGTGCCGATCTTGTTGGCCGCATCGCCATTCGCCGTCACCCGGTCGGCCCCGGTAATGACGACATCAACGGCGCCTCGCTGCATCAGGTGCCCGCCGGCATTGTCGGCGATGATCGTGTGGGGCACACCGTGCGCGCCGAGTTCGTAGGCGGTCAGCGCCGCCCCCTGGTTGCGCGGCCGGGTCTCGTCCACCCAGACATGGACCGGCAGCCTCGCATCATGCGCCATGTAGACCGGCGCGAGGGCAGTGCCCCAGTCGACGGTTGCCAGCCAGCCCGCGTTGCAGTGGGTGAGAATGTTGACAGGCTTGCCCGCTTTGTCTGCGGCAAGTTGCCGGAGCACGCTCAGCCCGTGCTCGCCGATCCGCTTATTCGTCTCGACATCGGCGTTGCAGAGTTCGGCGGCCAGACGGTATGCCGCCGCCGCGCGTTCGGAGGCTGGCAGCGGGCGGATCGCGTCGTCCATCTCACGAAGCGCCCAGGCCAGATTGACAGCCGTCGGGCGGGACGCCGCGAGTTCGGCGATGGCGGCGTTGAAAGCGGTGTCCGTCGGATCGTCGCGCAGGGCGAAGCACAGGCCGTATGCCGCCATGGCGCCGATGAGTGGCGCGCCGCGCACCTGCATGTCCCTGATCGCCCGGACGGCTTTCGAAACGGTCCCCACCTGGATGACGGCGAATTCATGCGGCAGCCTGGTCTGGTCGATGATGCCAGCGGAAATGCCGTCTTCGGCCAGCCAGATCGTGCGGTAAGGGGTGCCGTTGATCTTCATGCCTGCGACCTTGTCGTGGAAGGCGCCGTCCGCGCGCGGGGCGCCCTGTAGCATCAACGCGTAACCCGGGCGAGGCAGGGCGCGCTCCCTGCATCGCTCGCGCGTCAGTTAAAGCGCGGCGGCTGCGTCAGATCAAGCGGTGGAGGCGCTTTCGTGCCGCTCTCTCCCTCCTTCTTTTCAGGTTCACCGAAATTCGGGGCGTCCCGGCCGAAATCGGGTACACCGCCCCCGAACCCGCCGACGGGCGGCAGGTTGATCTCGACTGTCGCCGGGTCAACGGTGGAACCGGAGCCTTTGTAATGCATCACCATGCCCGGAACCGCGATCGTCAGCGCGACCATGATCACCTGGATGACGACGAACGGAACCGCGCCCCAGTAGATTTGCGACGTGGTGATCGGCTGGGTCAGCTTCCCGGTCACCTTGTCGAGATAGGGGACGCGCGGTGCTACCGAGCGCAGATAGAACAATGCAAAGCCGAAGGGCGGATGCATGAAGCTCGTCTGCAGATTGATGCTCAGGAGAATGCCGAACCAGATGAGGTCGATGCCCAGTTTCTCCGCCACCGGGGCCAGCAGCGGCACCACGATGAAGGCCAGTTCGAAGAAGTCGAGGAAGAAGGCGAGCCCGAAGACCAGGAGATTGACGACCACCAGGAAGCCGAGCTGGCCACCGGGCAGGCCGAGCAGGAGTTCCTCGACCCAGGTGTGACCGTTGACACCGAAGAAGGTGAGCGAAAACACGCGCGCGCCCACCAGAATGAACATCACGAACGCCGAGAGCTTGGTCGTGGCGTCGAGCGCCTGGCGCAGAAGCGTCAAATTCAGCCGCCTTTTCGCCAGCGCCAGAACCAGCGCGCCCATCGCCCCCATGGCGCCGCCTTCGGTCGGCGTGGCGATGCCGAGGAAGATGGTGCCCAGCACCAGAAAGATCAGTGCCAGGGGCGGAATCAGCACGATGATGACCTGCTGCGCCAGCCGCGACAACAAACCGAGCCCGAGCATGCTGTTGAGCACCGCGAAGGCGTAAGCGATGCCGATGGAAGCCGTCACCGCCCATATGCCGAAATTCGTGGAAACCTCGGCCCAAACGAGCAGGGCGTAGCCCAGGCCGCCCGAAACGACGATGCACAGAAAGAGCGAAACGACCCCGGTCCCGAGCGTGCGCGCCTCCGGGGGAAGGGCGGGCGCCGCACCGCGAAAGAACGTGGTTACCGCGAAGATGTAGCTCACATAGAAGCCGGTCAGCACCAGCCCCGGAATGAACGCCGCGGTGTACATGTCACCGACCGACCGGCCGAGCTGGTCGGCCATGATGATCAGCACGAGCGAAGGCGGGATGATCTGCGCCAGCGTCCCCGATGCCGCGATCACGCCGGTCGCGACCCGGCGGTCATAACCGTAGCGCAGCATGATCGGCAGCGAGATCAGGCCCATGGCGATCACCGAGGCGGCGACGACGCCCGTCGTGGCGGCCAGCAGAGCGCCAACCAGCACCACCGCGTAAGCGAGGCCACCGCGGACAGGGCCAAAGAGCTGACCGATGGTGTCGAGCAGGTCTTCGGCCATGCCCGATCGTTCCAGGACCAGGCCCATGAAGGTGAAGAACGGGATCGCCAGCAGCGTGTCGTTGCTCATGATGCCGAACATGCGCTGGGGCAGCGCCTGCAGGAACGCCGGATTGAACAGGCCCAGTTCGATGCCGATGACACCGAACAGAAGGCCGTTGGCGGCGAGCGCAAAGGCAACGGGATAGCCGAGAAGCAAGAGCGCGATCATGCACACGAACATGATTGGCGCCATATTGTGAATGAGAAACTCGGTCACGGCGTTTGCTCCGGTGCCGACGGCGCCGCTTCGAGGTGCTCCTGGGCCTCTTCATGCGGATCGGGGATGAGGCCGCGCAGGACGGCGATGGTCTTGATGATTTCCGAGATCCCCTGCAGGACCAGCAATGCGAAACCGCCGAGTATGAGCGCCTTGGCCGGCCAGAGGATCAGCCCGCCCGCATTGGTCGAGATCTCCTGCTGGCGGAACGACGTCAGCACGAAGGGAACGCACAGATAGACCATGAGGATGGTGAAGGGCATCAGCATGAAACAATGCCCGAAAAGATTGATCCAATGCCGCGCGCGCTGGGGCAGGTTGCCGAAAACCACATCGATGCGGACGTGATCGTTGCGCTGCAGGGCGTAGGCCGCCGCGAGCAGGAAGACGGCGCCGTAAAGGTACCACTGCGCCTCCAGCCAGGCATTCGAGCTGATGTTGAACGCTTTGCGGACGATTGCGTTGCCCGCGCTGATAAGCACCGCGACCAGAACGAGCCAGGAAACGGCACGGCCGATCGTGGCCGTGATCCTGTCAATCACGGTACTAATGGTGAGCAGCGGTTGCATGATGCCCCTCGCAGCAAGCGGCAATTGGAGATCGGCTTAGCAGGAAGCGCGAGCGTTTGTCCCGCGCTTCCCCCGTTTATACCGGCAGAGTCCCGCAGGAGCTTTAGAGCTTTCCCGCCCTCTGCATCTGCATCATGAAGCCGTCATAGGTCGCTTCGGAGAGCTGGTTCCACAGATAGGCATCCTTGCGGAACGCCATGATGGAGTCGTAGACCTTCTTGAAGTCGGCGTTGCCGGCGCTCACTTCGGCGTAGGTCTTGTTCGCGGCGTCGAACGCGGCGCTGAGGATTTCCGGCGAGAAGGAACGGAGCTTCGCCCCCTTCGACACCAGACTGCGGATCGCCGTCGGGTTGCCGTGGTCGTATTTGGCCATCATGTCGCAGTTCGCAGCTTCGGCTGCGGCGGTCGCCACCGCCTGATAATGTTTGGGCAGGCTCTCCCACTTCTCCTTGTTGAATAGGAGATGGAGCATCGCGCCGCCTTCCCAGAAGCCGGGGTAATAGTAATAGGGCGCGACCTTGTAGAAGCCGAGCTTCTCGTCGTCATACGGGCCGACCCACTCCGTGGCGTCGATCGTGCCTTTCTCCAGCGCCGGATAGATGTCGCCACCGGCAATCTGCTGCGGTACGACGCCAAGCTGGGTCAGGACCTTGCCCGCAAAGCCGCCGAGGCGCATCTTCAGGCCCTTGAGGTCGGCCACCGTCTTGATTTCCTTGCGGAACCAGCCACCCATCTGCGCGCCGGTATTGCCGCAGGGCAGACCATACAGCTTATATTTGGCGAAGAAATCGTTCATCATGTCGATGCCGCCGCCATAATAGTTCCAGGCATTCTGCTGCCGGACATTGAGGCCAAACGGCACGGCGGTGCCAAAAGCAAAGGTCGGATCCTTGCCCCAGAAGTAATAACAGGCGGTATGGCACAGCTCGACGGTGCCGTTGCTCACCGCGTCGGCCGCCTGCAGGCCGGGGACGATTTCGCCGCCTGCGAAAACCTGGATCTGGAACTTGCCGTCGGTCGCGCCCGAGACATATTTCGCGAAGGTCTCGGCGGCGCCGTAGATGGTATCGAGCGACTTCGGGAAGCTGGACGTCAAGCGCCACTTCACCTCAGGCTGGCTCTGCGCGATGGCCGGAGCGGCCAGTGCGGCCGTGCCGGCGCCAGCGGCCCCGGCGGTCTTGAGAAACGAACGTCTATCCATGCTGAACCTCCCTTAACTTGCCCAGTTCACGAACGCAAAAATTCAGGTAATAACAGAAGCTTGTCGTTACCCCTCACACTGTCGCTTCCTGTACCCCCTTCCGCCTATTACCATGAAAACAGCGGCTTAGGACAACACTGTTTGGCCATAAATCTCCCGAATGAGCGAAAGTAGGGGGCGGCGCGCCTGTCAGTCCGGGACCGTACCGCTCCCCGACCGGCCCGGTATTTGGACGGCTGTCGGTGCCGAAGGGCGCGGCCTCGGGCGGGGCCGCCAGAGCGTCCGCGGTCAGACACACCGTGTTTTTTTGCTATTTAGTTGAATTTTTGACGTAATTGATTTGTTTCCTCAACGCAGCATCGCCACAATGCATGGCTACCGTGTCTGCGAACTGAGGTTCAGACTCGGGAGCCGCTGTGTTTGCCGTTGTTCCGGGTGGAGGCGGTCACACTGCGTCAGGGTGGTGTCCGGGGGGACCAGCCCGTTGAGAGCCTGATTGAGTTTGTGTACTGCGTGGGAGAGGGCTTGATGAACGATGTGCCTTGGAAGCGCATCCTGCAGCGTGCCGGAGAGGGTTTTTCAGGCGATGGCGCGGCGGACGAGCCGCAGCAGAATGCGCGCGGCGGTTATGTCGGCGCAGACAGGATGCACCCCGTAACGCCCCGGGAGTTCGAAAACAGTCTGCAGAGTGCTCTGACGCGCGCATCCCGCACACCGCCGGAGCGGAACCCGGCTCCGCAGCGTCCCCCAAGAGCGGCACCACACTCCCCACCTCCACGGCACTTCGATCAGCAGCGGCCTGCGCCCAGAACCCTGCCCGCGGTGAGGCGTCCTCCTGCCCCGCCACCGAGGAAGGGGGGCGCGCGCAACCTCTTCGCCATAGCGTTTTCGGTCGCCATCATGGGGTTTGCCGCCCATCAGGTCAGCCTGCAGTGGAGCGATTCTCGCGCCGGCCTGGCGCGGGGCGCGAATGCAGGCATTCATTCCGGAGCCGCTGAGGAGAAGGACAACTCCGTCTTCCCAACCGGCTTCACGTTCCAGCCGGTGGGGGGCAAGTCCGCCGCCTTAACCCCGTCCGCCGCCGAAAAGATCCCCGAAGCGAAAGCTTCCGCGCCCGATGCCGCGCTCCATGCCGACATCCGCCAGGCGGAAAAAGTCCTGCAGACGGCGAAGACCGAGCCTGACAACCACGCCACGGTCTCGACGACGACGAACACAGCGGCCTCCGCAACGATCGACGTCACGGCTCCCGCAGGGGCAAATGCAGACCGCCCTGCCCTTTCGCCCGCCGAAGAGCGCGCCTGGATGGAGCGCGCCATGACGCATTTGCAAAATGGCGACATCGCTTCCGCGCGGCTGTTCCTTGAGCATCTCGCCAAACGCGGCAGTGCCAAGGCGGCAGCCACGCTCGCCAAAACGTATGACGAGCGATATCTGGCCAATTTCAACGTCAAGGGTCTGCGGCCCGATCAGGCGGAGGCGCGGAAATGGCACCGACGCGCCGCCGATCTCCGAAGCGAAGAGTCCGATTTCAACCTGGTCGGGCGCTGAGACGGCCGCCTAATCCCCATTATTCAGAACACTGCGCGCCGCCGCGGCAACCCTGTCGGCGATGGCCGCCTGCCCCTCGGCTGTCGGATGGAAAGCGCCGCCATAGGTCGAGGCCAGGAAAACCTGGAACGGCGTCCAGTACCGCCGTCCAAACCGGCGCAAGGCGACCGTATAGACGCTTGAGCAGTTGGCGCCGAAGCTCGCCAGCGTCCGGGCGTGCATGTTCGAGGTCAAGAACGCATCGTTGGGCGTGCGGAACCAGCGCTGCCGCGGTGTATAGGGCCGGTATTCGGAGGGCTTGAACGGCGTCCATGTTCCGTTCTTGAGACGCGGAAAACCGAGCGCCTCCCCCGGCCCGCCGCCGTTCGACGCGCACAGGCCATGGCCGCGAAAGTCCTTGCGGAAGGCATCGACATAGGTCCAGCGCCGGCCGGCGATGGCGGCAAGTTGCGCGTTCAGTTCCTTGGTGAACGCCTCGGCCTTGCCGACCTTGGCGCTGTTGAGCCTGAACGGTGGAAACACCTCCAGGCCGCGTGTGCCGCCGCAGGCGCTGACGCCGTCAGCGGCATAGCCCATGTTCGGATAGCCTGTCAGGATCACCTTGCTGGTCCCTCCGCCCGCCTCGGAACGGACCCCGAACAGGATTTCCAGCGCGAAACGCAGGCCGTCAAAGCGGCGCTTGATCAGGCCGAGCCGCTTGCGCGCCTCCTTCGTCCCGTAGACCGAATGCATGCGGCTGCCGAGACGGCGGTAGATGCTCGTGTCGCTCAACAGGGAGTCCGAGACGATCGGCGTGAAACCGACATCGTTGCCACCGGCCGACAGCAGCACGAGGTCGATCGGGCGCTTCAACGCCGGTTTGCCACGCGGTCTCAGGCATCGCGTAATGCGCATGTCCTTCTCGGCGAAGCGCCGCAGTTCCGGCATGCGATTGATGACCGCCTGCGGCATCGGGCTGCCGCGCACCACGGATTTGCACAATTCCTCGGACAGTGCGCTGACCTGGGCCGGGGTCTGAAAGCTCTCGCCCGGCGTGCATTCGCGCACCGCCTTGCGCAGGAGAAGCCCCTCGGGGATTTCGGAACCCGAGCACGCGAAGCTGACGAAGGTGATAGCGCGCTTCGGATTTTCGACGGCCAGTTGCAGCGCCACCCGGAGCTGATGCGAGTAGAGCGAGCGGTGACATTCGCGGTCCCACCAGCGGGCGCGCTCCCGCTTGAAGGCCCTGTCGTTGAGCTTCCTCCAACGGCCCAGGCGTGCCGGGTAGCCGCCGAGGCTCTCGCGGGTACCGGTCGCCGCAATGTCCACGGCGCCGTAATCGACATAGCGCTTGTCGTCGAACGTGACGGGATGATCCGGATTGCCCTCGCCTGCCGCGAAGGAGTCGCCCAGGCCGACGATGAGCACATCCCGGACCTTGATATGCAGGGCCGGCGCCATCTCGTCGCCGCGGGACGTTACGGTCACCCGTGCCCCCTCCGGAAAAGGGATGTCGAGCACCGCCGGCGACTGGCAGGCCCCCTTGCTTTCGGAGACGGACTTGCCGTCCTTGCCAATCGCCCGCCAGACGCAGTCGCGCCCTTCGGCGCTGGGCAGGAAGATGTCGAGCAGGCTGAGTTCCTCGCTGAGGGAGACCTCGACGCGATGGCTCTTGGGCAGAACGTAATTCTTGCAAGCGGTGTAGCGGTCGCCATTCTGGTCGTAGCAGGTCTCGTTGAAGATCTCATCCGCCCAGCCGCGGCCGCCCGTCATCTCTTCCAGCTTACGCTCGGCGGCGAGGATGGGCCTGCTGCGCTCCAACATCGAGAGATTTTCGAAGATGTCGCGGTGCAGCCTGGTATGCTCCGGCTTCTTGAACAGGCGGAACGGATTTTCCAGTTGCCACGCAATTCGGTATTCGGCCCTGGCAGGCGCAAACGGTACTGCCACGGCCGCGGCGACCCCAAGAACAAGGACCGCGCGGATTGCTGCTTTCACCGAACTCCCCCCCCGGCTACCCACCCCACATGGCGTGAAACAAGACCGTGTTTACCCCAGTCGGTGCGGGCTTGGCAACGTGCCGCGCTGCCCGGCCCAGAGATCGCCCTTTGTTCATTCGGATCGTTAAAATCGTATCTTGTGATTCAATGTGATCGAAACGCGCAGTCCCTAAGAGTTGTCGGAGAACTGCCAACGCCATGATCGAGGCATCCGATGCAGAGGTTCATTTCCCGCCGAGCCGCCCTCAAATCCATAACTGCCTGCGCCTGCTGCCTGCCGGCAGTGCTGAGCGCCCGGGCAGCCGAGCCCCACGGTGGCGCTGCGAGCAGCGGCCACGGCGCTGCCGCCAAGGGCCATGCCGCCCCGCACTGGGCCTACCAGGGCGCAACCGGCCCGGAGCACTGGGGCGACCTCTCGCCCGACTTCCAGGTCTGCAAGCTCGGCATGGAACAGTCGCCAATCGACCTCAGGGATGGCATCAAGGCGCAGACGGGCGAACCGTTCACGCTCCAGTACCAGCCCATCGGCGGAAAGATCGTCAATAACGGCCACTCGATCCAGGTCAACACCGATCCCGGCTGCGCCATCACCATCGATGGTATGCGCTACGACCTGATCCAGTACCATTTCCACCATCCGAGCGAACATCTGGTGGCGGGCCGCCCCTTCGATCTGGAAGCGCATTTCGTGCACAGAGCCGGCAATGGCGCCATCGCGGTTGTCGGGACGTTCTTCCGCCGCGGGAACGAGAGCGTGGCGCTGACGCCCATCTTCCAGAGCATGCCTACTGCGGTGGGTGGCGAAGTCCCCTTCCCCGGCGCGATCGATCCGTCGGCGATGTTTCCTCCGAACCGCGTCTATTACCGCTACAGGGGATCGCTGACGACGCCGCCATGTCTGGAAGGGCTGATCTGGACGGTATTCCCCGTACCGCTGGAGGCTTCCCCATCGCAAATCCAGAAATTCGCCGCGCTCTATCCGAACAACGCGCGGCCCGTGCGGAATCTCAACCGGCGGTATCTGCTGGAAAGCAGTTGAAGCCGGGCGCCTGACGGCCGTCAGTCGGAGCGGCGCCCGCGGCCCGCCAGCCTGATGACGGCCCCCTCCCGCGCCGGTGCCGCTGATGGCTCCGCGCCCTCGCTGAACGCGTGGAGCGCCCGGCGCGCGCGCGCGAGACGGCTCATGACGGTGCCGATCGGAACGTCGAGCACCTCGGCGGCTTCCTTGTATGACAGGCCGTCCACGCAAACCAGCGCGATCAGGACCCTCTGGTCGGGGGGCAGTTTCGCCACCCCTTCGGCGAGCTTGTTCAAGGTCAAGCGCCCCTCCACGATCTGTCTGCCATCCTCGCCCGCCATGTCGCGCATCGCGTCGAAATCGACGACAACGCCGCGGATCTTCCGAGCGCGCACCCGGTCGATCCATATGTTCTGCGCGATCCGGAACATCCAGCTGTCCAGCCGTGTGCCGTGCTGCCACTGGTCGAGGCGAGACAAGGCGCGCGTGCAGGTCTCCTGAACGAGGTCATCGGCGCCGTCCGCATCGCCCGCCAATGCCAAAGCGAACCGGCGAAGACGCGGCAGGTGTGCTACGATCTGGTGGCGGAGCTGGTCCGTCACGGGCAGGCCTCTTGCCGGTGGGTTCATTGACGCTCGCAGCCTTCGCGCCCCTCCCTGGCGTCCACGGCCGGCCAGAGGATGTTCAGGCGAAGACGAAATGCCGAAGCACTTCTCCATTACGACTAATGAGCCATGAGGACATAATCGTGGCAGAGATGAGCATCGAATGAATTTTACTTATGTTCGATCAAAACCCGCCTCGGCAATATTTTTCATAACCAAGAAGGCCGTGCGATCTCCCCTCGGCGCCGGGGAACAAACCTTGAACACGCGCGCGGCATGGCACCGGTTGCGAAATATTAGCGGCGACACGCTATCTTTGTGAAACAGAAGCATGAACGGCGGCGCCATGAGCATGATCGACAAGAAGGAGCGACGCGACACGGCAAGCCCGTCGGGCCGGGCCACGCACCTTGCCGAGGCCGAGGCCTTCTGGCTCGAAACGTTCCGCTCGCCGCCTCGGTTGCCCGACCTGCCCCTCGACCGTCCGCGCCCGGACCGGCGGGGTTTCTGGCGCTCCGTCCATCGTGAACAGATCGGCAGCGATACATGCCAGGCCGCAATACGGGCCGGCGAGCGCTTCTGCACGATGCCATTCGCCATGTTCTTCGCGACATTCCAGGTGCTGATCGGGCGTCTCACCAACCACAGCGACATCGTCGTCGCAGTGCCGGTGACATCGGAAGGCGTCGCTCTCGGCGGCGCTCCGCACGCGCATTACGCCAACACGCTGGCCCTGCGGGTTCCCTTCCGGTTTTCGGCGCCATTTGCCGAACATCTGCGCGCTGTACACGACCACGCCACACAGGCGTTCGAATTTCGCGACTACCCCTTCGAAGAACTGGTGGCAAAGCTCGACCTGCCATCCGTTCCCGGCCGCCTGCCGCTCACCGAGCTGCAATTCGCCTTTCAGCACTCCGTTGCGGTGCGCCGGGGCCAAGGGCCAGTACCCGCCGTCCATCCGCCCGAATTCGTGAACTTCGACATCACGCTCGCGATGATCGAGACGGAGGGGGCACTGCAGATCGACTGCGGCTATGACTCCGAGATCTTCGACGCAGCCACGATTGCCCGCTGGATCGGGCATTTCCGCACACTGCTGGAGGCCATCGCCGCCGCGCCGGAGACCCCGATCGGCGAACTGCCGCTGAATTCGGCGGAAGAACGCCGCTGACGGATGCCCTGATCGGCCGCCCGGCTGCGTGTGCAACATTGGCGATGACGGAGAGAGGGGGACAGCGCGGCCAAGCCGGCGGGCACGTTCAGCGGCCTGCGCCCCGAGCCGCCGCGGGCCCGATCGCAGCGACGATGTTATCCACGAATTGCTGCACGCAGTTTTCCCAACTGTACTTCGCGGCATGCGCCCGGCACTTCTCGCGGTCAAGGTTCAAAGCCGCTTTCGCCGCTATCTCCAGGTCGCTGTCCATTGCGCCGACATCGGTGCTGAGCACGTCTTTCGGCCCGGTCACAGGATAAGCGGCGACGGGCACCCCGGACGCCAGCGCCTCCAGCATGACGTTGCCGAACGTTTCCGTCAGGCTCGGAAAGACGAAAACATCCGCCGAGGCAAAGTGGTCCGCGAGTTCCTCCCCATATTTGGGGCCGGTGAAAATGACGTCCGCATATTTCCGGCGCAACTCATCGAGCTGCGGCCCGCCGCCGACGACCACCTTCTTTCCCGGGACGTCGATCGTCAGAAAGGCCTCGATGTTCTTCTCCACCGCCACCCGCCCGACGTAGAGAAACACCTTCTCCTCCCCGAACAGCCGGACGCTGCGGGCGTGGAACAGGTCGAGGTCGATACCCCGCGACCAGGGGTAGATGTTGCGAAAGCCGCGCGCGCTGAGATCGGCGGCCAGCGACGGCGTGGCGACCATCATGCCCGCGCCGGCGTTGTGAAACCAGCGCTGAAGCGCATAGCCCCAGGACAGCGGCACCGGAAAGCGCGAGGAGATATATTCCGGAAAGCGCGTGTGATAGCTGGTGGTGAACGGGCGGCCCGCACGGCGGCAGTATGACCGCGCCGCCAGACCGATCGGGCCTTCGGTGGCAATGTGGATGTAGTCCGGCGCAAAGGCTTCGACACGCCGCGCGATTGCCCCGCGCGAGGTCATGGCCAGAGGGATTTCCGGATAGGTCGGCATCGGCACGGTGCGGAATTCACCCGGCGTTACGAAGTCGATTTCGCAGCCGAAGGCGGCGGCCCGCTCGCTGATGCGCAGATAGGTGTTGACCACACCGTTGGTTTGAGGAAGCCACGCGTCGGTCGCCACGAGAATGCGCCTGGCCGCCGGGTGCGTGTGGCTGGCGGCCAGCACCTCATCCGGGCCGAATACGCGTGTCATGCGGCTTCGGCAGGCTCGCGCACGGTCTCGCCGACGCCGCCCTTCGCCGACTCGAGCACGTCGAGCCAGCGGATGATTTCGAATTCGCCGTCCAAGGTTTCGCCCACAGCGGTCGCGCTCTCCACCCAGTCGCCGCAATTGACATAGGCCATACCGTCAATATCGCGCATGGCCGCGAAGTGAATATGGCCGCAGATGACACCCTCGGCGGCATGGCGGCGCGCCTCCCCGGCCAGCGCCGTCTCGAAATCGCCGATGTAATTCACGGCTTTTTTGACCTTGTACTTCAGGTATGACGACAGAGACCAGTAGGAAAATCCGAACAGACGCCGAATCCTGTTGAAACCGTTGTTGACGCCGAGCGCCACGGCGTAGGCCCAATCCCCGAGGAAAGCGAGCCACTTCACATAGGAGACGACGACGTCGAAATCGTCGCCATGCGTGACAAGGAAGCGGCGCCCGTCGGCGGTGACATGAACGTCCGTCCGCTTAAAAACGATGCCGCCGAACTGCTGGCCGCAATAGGCGCGCAGCGCTTCGTCGTGATTGCCGGGGATATAGACGATCCGCGCGCCTTTGCGCGCCTTGCGCAGGAGCTTCTGCACCACGTCGTTATGCGCCTGCGGCCAGTGCGGGCTGCGCCTGATGCGCCAGAAATCGACGATATCGCCGACGAGGTAGATCGTTTCGGCGTCATAGTGGCGCAGAAATTCGAGCAGTTCCGCCGCCTGGCACGCCTTGGTGCCGAGGTGCACATCAGAGATGAAAAGCGTGCGGTACCGCTTGGTCACGCTGTCCTGCTCGCCGGGGTGCTCCACAATCCTGTCCCAAACACGGTTACAAATTCATTCCCCCGTCATCTCCACGGACCCGGGGCGGAATGGCATCAGTAACCGAGATTCTTGCTTCAGCAATGTGACGCGAGGCCGTTTGCGATATCCGGCTTCCCATGTTTCACCCGGGTCCAGCCGGGAGGCGACGGCATATGTACCGGGAAGCGGGGGCTTGCGCAATCAGACTGTTGGAGGGTGGTGAACAACGATGCCGTGCGATGCTGTCTCACTTCTTAACCAGCCGCACCAGCACGTCGACGCGGGAGATTGCCATGCCCTCCGGCGGCTCGGGCAGGGCCACGGCGGGGGCATCGGGCATGTCGATCAGCGCGCCGTCTCCTTCGAGATAGAAATGATTGTGATTGGAGGTGTTGGTATCGAAATAGGTGCGCGATCCTTCGATGGCCACCGCCCGCAGAAGCCCGACCTCGGTGAACTGGTGCAAAGTATTGTATACAGTTGCCAGCGACACCGGGATGGCGCGCTTCAACGCGTCGTCATGCAAATCTTCCGCTGTCACATGCCGGTCGCCACAGCCAAAGAGCAAGGCGGCCAACGCGATTCGTTGCCGTGTCGGCCGGAGTCCCGCCTGCTTGAGGCGCTCGATCAGTCTGTCTTCGGAAGGTGCGGTATCCATCAGCGTCGTATTGTCCTTGCATACAGGCTTCAAAAATATATTGTGCGCCCGCTCTTTCCGCAACTATATGCACGTCTTGCGGCGAATCCAGTGAAAGCAGCACATGCTTTTGCGGGCCCTTCCGTTGTGCTAGGTAACGGATGCCGTATGAGAATGTGTCAAACACCCAGCTGAACGAAGGTGTCGAGGTACGATGGCTGAGCGCCAAGAGGCTTACGAATACGAGGATCTCCTCGCCTGCGGGCGTGGCGAATTGTTCGGTCCCGGCAACCCGCAACTGCCCCTGCCGCCCATGCTGATGTTCGACCGGATTTCGCGGATCACCGAAACCGGCGGCGAGCATGGGAAAGGCCAGATCGTGGCCGAGATGGAAGTCAAGCCGGATCTCTGGTTCTTTTCGTGCCATTTCAAGGGCGATCCGGTCATGCCCGGCTGCCTCGGGCTGGACGCCTTGTGGCAGATGCTGGGCTTCTTCCTCGGCTGGGTGGGCGGCCAGGGCCGCGGGCGCGCCCTCAGCGTGGGCGAGGTGAAATTCTCCGGCATGGTGCTGCCGACGATCAAGAAACTGGAGTACATTGTCGATCTCAAGCGTGTCATTCGGCGCAGACTGACGCTCGGCATCGGGGATGGCCGTCTCGTGGCGGATGGGGTTACGATCTACATCGCCAAGGATCTGCGCGTGGGGCTGTTCGAGGCATCGTCCGCGGAAGATGCCGCCGCCAGTGCCTAGCCTGGCCGCGCCAAGCCTGAGGCTGGCCGCAGGGGTGGGGCGCTTGCCCTAAGCGAACGAAGAAGGGGTTTCCATGAGACGTGTCGTGGTAACGGGCATGGGTATCGTGTCCTCCATCGGTAGCAATGCCCATGAGGTTTTGTCCTCGCTCCGGGAAGCGCGTCCGGGCATCGTCCGGGCGGACCAATACGCCGAACTCGGTTTCCGCTGCCAGGTCCATGGTGCGCCGACCCTTGATTGGGAGGAAGCGCTCGACCGCAAGGTCCGCCGCTTCATGGGCGCGGGCGCGGCCTGGAACTACGTCGCCATGGAGCAGGCGATCAAGGACTCCGGCCTCGAACCCGGCGAAGTCTCCCATGGCCGCACGGGCCTGATCATGGGCTCGGGGGGGCCGTCGACACGCGCCATCGTCCAGGCCGCCGACACGACGCGCACCAAGGGCCCGAAAAAGGTCGGCCCCTTCGAGGTGCCGAAGTCCATGTGCTCGACCAACTCGGCGACGCTCGCCACGCCGTTCCAGATCAAGGGCATCAATTACTCGATCTCCTCCGCCTGCTCGACGTCCGCGCACTGCATCGGCAATGCGGCGGAGATGATCCAATGGGGCAAGCAGGACATCATGTTCGCGGGCGGCGGCGAGGAACTGGACTGGACGCTCTCGGTCCTGTTCGACGCCATGAATGCCATGTCCTCGAAGTTCAACGACACGCCGGAGAAGGCCAGCCGCGCCTATGACGTCAACCGTGACGGTTTCGTGATCGCGGGCGGCGCGGGGGTGGTGGTGCTCGAAGAGCTGAGCCGGGCGCAGGCTCGCGGCGCCAAAATCTACGGCGAACTCGTGGGCTTCGGTGCCACGTCGGACGGATATGACATGGTGCAGCCGTCCGGCGAGGGCGCGGTGCGCTGCATGCGTCTCGCGATGCAGGGGCTGGATACGCCCATCGACTACATCAATCCGCACGCCACCTCCACGCCCGTGGGCGACTTGAAAGAGATCGAAGCAATTCGTGAAGTGTTCGGAACGACGATTCCGTATATCTCTGCTACGAAGTCGCTTACGGGGCATTCTATGGGGGCGACGGGGGCGCAGGAGGCAATCTACTCGCTTCTGATGCTGAACAATCGGTTCGTGTGCGAGTCCGCCAACATCGAAGAGCTTGACCCCGCCTTTGCCGATATGCCCATAGTCCGGGAACGGCTCGATAATGTGGACCTTAAGTGCGTCATGTCGAACAGCTTCGGCTTTGGGGGAACCAATGCCTCGCTGGTCTTCAAACGCTTCGAGGTTTGAGCAATCTGGCCTGCGGTAAAATGCCGCATGATGTGATAACAACGCCGAGAACAACCATGACGGGGATCGACATCGCCAAGCCCGCGCCGCTGATGGCCGGTAAACGCGGGCTGATAATGGGAGTGGCCAACGAGCGTTCAATCGCCTACGGCATCGCCCGCGTTCTGGCCGGGCACGGTGCCGAACTGGCCTTCACCTATCAGGGCGACGCTTTCGGGCGCCGCGCCGTACCGCTCGCCGAGGCGCTCGGCGGCACGATCATCGAAAGCTGCGACGTACTCGACCTGGCGTCGGTGGATGCGGTATTCGATGTGATCGCGAGCAAATGGGGATCCCTCGATTTCGTCGTCCACGCGCTGGCCTTTTCGGACCGCAACGAACTGAAGGGCCGCTACGCCGACACGACCCGCGATAATTTCACCAACACCATGGTGATTTCCTGCTTCTCCTTCACCGAAGTGGCGAAGCGGGCAGCGGCGCTGATGCCGCATGGCGGCTCACTGATCACGCTGACCTATGGCGGCTCGACGCGCGTCGTCCCGCGCTACAATGTGATGGGCGTGGCCAAGGCGGCGCTCGAAGCGTCGGTGCGCTATCTAGCCATGGACCTCGGGCCGCAGGGGGTGCGCGTCAACGGCCTGTCGCCGGGACCGATGCGCACGCTGGCGGGCGCCGGGATTTCGGACGCGCGCGTGCTGTTCAACTACCAGAAGATGCATTCCCCGCTCGGCCGGACGCCGACGCTCGACGAAGTCGGCGGGGCGGCGCTCTACCTTCTGTCCGATCTGTCTACGGCGGTAACGGGTGAGATCCATTATGTGGATTCAGGCTACAATACCGTCGCCATGCCGCGTCCGGAAACGATCAAGGAGTCGGGCGAAGGCACGACGGCGCTGAATGGCGACGGCGACAATGGCAACGGTGAAGTCGCGAAGCCGCAGGCCGCGGAGTAGGCCGGTACGGCGGCGGGCACGAGGTGCTCGCCGGCACGTGAATAGGAAATGCCGGGCGTGTCGGCTGCGCCCGGCATTTTTTTCGTCTACAGGCAGATTACGCCGGGCTGCGCCGGCTCGGCGTAAAGCATCTCCACCAGCCCCACCCGGCGCGACAGCACCGCGCGCTGATTGATGTAGCCCTTGTCGGTGATCTCGCCGCCGTCAATGGAGGCAGGATCGGCCATCAGGATGGCGCGCGTCGCGTAGGTGGACGTACCGCCACCCAGCTTCCGCAAGGACGCCATCCCTTCGCGCACGCGCTCGACGACGCTGGGATGCGCCAGCACATCGGCGGGCGGGACATCGGCGCCGAGCCCGGCCAGCGTGCGGCAGGCCGCGACGTTCGCGAACACCAGGAAGCCGATCTCCTCGCGGTCGTGGCCGGTGATCGCGATGTCCTGCGCGACAGGCGCGAGATGCGCGATGCCGTTCACGCGCACGGTGCCGACGCTCACCCAGGTGCCCGACATGAGCTTGAAGTCCTCGGCCACGCGGCCGTCGAACAGAAGGCCCTTCTCCGGCCGCGCGTCATCGACGAGGCGCACGGCGTCGCCGATTTTGTAGTACCCCTCCTCGTCGAATGCCTGCGCGGTAAGGTCGTCGCGGCGCCAATAGCCCGGCGTCACATTCGGCCCGCGCACACGCACCTCGCGCTTGTCGCCGTTCGGCACCAGCTTGATGTCCACGCCCGGAACGGGCACGCCGATGACGCCCGCGCGCTCGGCCTGGAAATGGCAGTCGGTGGCCAGCGGCGAGGTCTCGGTCGAACCCCACGCCGACACCATCGCCACCTTGTGCCCCGTCGCGGCCATGGAAAGCCGCTCCAGGTCTTCCCACAAGTTCTGCGGCAACGCCGCGCCCGCATAGAAAATCACCTTCAGATTGGCGAAGAACCGCCGCGCGAGGCGGTCGTCCTTCTTCATCGCCGCCACCAGCATGTCGAAACCGCGCGGCACGTTGAAATAGATGCTGCCCGGCACCTCGCGGATATTGGCGAGGGTGCGCTCGAACAGGCCCGGCGCGGGTTTGCCGTTGTCGATATACAGCGTGCCGCCGTTCCGCAGGATGAGATTGAAATTGTGGTTGGCGCCGAAGGTGTGGCTCCAGGGCAGCCAGTCGAGGATGACCGGCGGCGACTCCTCGAGGAACGTCCAGAGCTGCGCCTTGGCCCGCTGCGAGGTGCACATCATGCGCTGGGTATTGACGACGCCCTTGGGTTCGCCGGTCGAACCGGACGTGAACAGCAGCTTGGCGACGGTGTCGGGTGTGATGGCCTCGAACGCCTTGGCCACGGCGGCCTTGTCGGTCTCGGCCTGCACCTCGGCGAAGGGCGCGGCGCGCGCGATACCGTCGGGGATCGCGCCATCGCCGACGATAATGGCGGCGTCATGCAGGCTGGCGATGGCATCCAGCGCCGCCCGGAACGGCGCCACCGAGGGCACGAATATAGCGCCGGGCGTGAGCTGCGAAATGATGCTCTTCAGCTTGCCATGGTCCTTGGACATCAGCGAATAGGCCGGCGAGACCGACGCGACCGGCACGCCCACATGCTGTGCGGCGAGCGAGATCAACGCATGGGCAATCGAATTGTCGGAAAGGACGGCGACGGGACGTTCCGTGCTCAGGCCCTGGCGCAGCATCCAGGTGCCGATGGCCTCCACCTTCCGCAGTGTCTCGACATAGGTGAGCATGTCCCACCCGGGAGCGCCGGACGCGCGCCGTTCAGCCAGCAACGTGCGCAGCGGCCAGCTCTCCGCCCAATAGACGAGCCAGTCGCCCGTGCAGCGCGCATAGGGCTGGAGCGGCTGGGAGTTGCGCAAGATGCAGGATCCGTCGGCGCGCCGGTCGCGGGTCACGGCGGGTTCGGCGAAAAGCCGCGGCGGTTCTACGCATACGAAGCTGTGTGCCGGGCTCGACGCCCGCGCCTCCATTGTACTCATGGCTTCCTCCCAGTGCCGTCAGTCCGGGCCGCCGCCCATATTGTTCGTATGCTTGTGGCTGGCGGCCGATAAATTATTATGTCGGTACCGAATTCCCTATAACCAGCCTCCCGCCCCTTCGCGGTGAGGTCAAGACGATCTATATTGGAGGCGTGCGGATAGCGCCCGGCCTTCCCCCTCAATAGGTCTCGACGTGATATCGCCCGCCCGTCCGCATCTCGGCGCGCAAGGCCGCCCAGTCGCTCCCCGCCCCGCGGCAAATGTCGTCGAAGGCGGCGTCAACGCCTTCCTCCATGCCTTTCAGGCCGCAGACGAAGACATGCGTATTCGGCGATTTCATCAAATCCCCGAGCATGCCCGCCTCGCGCCGCATGATGTCCTGCACATAGACCTTGGCCTGACCGGGCAGGCGCGAATAAGCGAAATGCTTGGTGAGCAGCGTCTCCGGCACTTTCTGCAGCGGCCCGAAATATGGAAGTTCCTCAGGACGCCTCGCCCCGAAAAACAGGACCAGCCGCCCCGGTACGTTCGCCGCGATGCTTGGAGCGATGCCTTGCTGATCGCGGCCAGCAAAAAACGGCATCATCCGCCGCCGCCACTCGGTGAAGCCGCGGAACGGCGCCGAACCGGTGCCGGTGCAGATCATGATGATGTTGGCCAAAAAATCGTTTGGCATCAGGAACGTCGCGCCGAACGGACCGGTGACCTCGACCTTCGCGCCCTTCGGCAGATCGCAGAGATGGTTGGAGCACAGCCCTCGCGGTTCGCGCTTCACGGTCAGTGCCAGGCTGTTGGTGTTCGGCTTCTCGCCATGGCGGGGGCTCGCCACCGAATAGAGGCGGACGCGGTGCGGCTCACCGTTCGCATCCGTACCCGGGGGAATGACGCCGATACTTTGCCCTTCGAGAAAGGGAAACGGCGTATCGCCGAAATTGAGGATGATGTGGCGGACATCGTTGTCGGCGCCGGCAGCAGTCAGCCGGAAATTGCCGGTGATGGTGGCTACGGCCGGTCTGTTGCGGTTGTATAGATTGACGGACGGCTTGGCGGCGCTCGGCGGCGCGACGGACTTGCCGCCCGTCCCCGCATGCGCCCGCGCGATGATCTCCTCGGCCTCGGCATCGAACGCCTCGGACAGCGCCCCCGCGCCGTCACAACTAGTCTGGTCCTGCGCGGGCAGCTCGCTCCAGCCGAACTGCGCTTCCAGCGAGTGAGCGGTCCGCACCACGCGCCAGTTGTCCACCGCGCCCGTCGGACAGGGCGGAACGCAGTCAAGGCAGAAATTGCATTTCGCGGCGTCCACGACGTAGTTCGCCCCGTCATTCGTGATGGCATCGACGGGGCAGGTTTCCTCGCAGGTATTGCAGCGGATGCAGATCTCCGGGTCGATGAGATGCTGCTTGGTGAAAAGCGTTTCGGGCGCGTTCATGGCTGCTCCTGCTCGTCGCCGTGTTCTGGTGAGGGGAAGGCCACGGTGTGTGGCCTCCCGATCATCGCGCCTCAGTCCTCAATCTTGACGTATTCGAAATCGCCGGACTTGTTGTCGATGGCCACCTTCGGCGCGGCGATCCAGCCGGCATATTTGCCCGGCTCGACCTCGGTCTTCATCAGGCTGTCGATGTAGTCGCCGTCATCCTTGGACGGCAGATAGTCGTCGCGGACCTTGTCCCACTCGGCTTCGCCGAGGAGCTTGCCGTCCGGCGCCGCGTGCACGTTCTGGAACTCGCCGATGCGGCGGTTGAAGGCGACATGCGGCAGCCTGAGCTGGAAGCCGACGCCTTCCTTCTCGATGAGCTTGTTCCAGCGCGCCACGCCCTTCGAGCAATCCTCGGAGTAGTCGTCGCGCAGACGCATGTTGAGCGCGGTCAGCGCCGGTTCGTCCACGCGGCGGATTTCGCCATCGACCATCTTTACGACCGGATAGGTGGAGTTCGTCAGCCGGTGGTCGTCGTCGATCTTGGTTTCCTGGAAGCGCCCCTTCAGCCCCGCATTGTAGAAATTCGCGGCGTTCGTCGAGATCTCGGCGCCGAACAGGTCAAGCGTGAGCGGATAGTGCGTGTTCAGCTTCTTCTGCACCGTCGGCAGGTCGATGACGCCCAGCGCCCGGATGCGCTCGACATCATACGGATCCTCGATGCCCGCCGCCTTCATCGCCTCGCAGGTACGCAGGATGGTGCGTCCGACGCCCGTTTCGCCGACGAACATGTGATGCGCCTCTTCCGTCAGCATGAAACGGCAGGAGCGCGAGAGCGGATCGAACCCGGACTGCGCGAGGCTTTCGAGCTGCATCTTGCCGTCGCGGTCGGTGAAGAAGGTGAACATGAAGAAGGATAGCCAGTCCGGCGTTGCCTCGTTGAAGGCGCCGAGCATGCGCGGCTTGTCGGCGTCGCCCGAGCGGCGCTCCAGGAGCGCGTCGGCTTCCTCGCGCCCGTCGCGGCCGAAATATTTGTGCAGGAGGTAAACCATCGCCCACAGATGGCGGCCTTCCTCGACATTCACCTGGAACAGGTTGCGCATGTCGTAGAGCGAGGGCGCGGTCTTGCCGAGATGGCGCTGCTGCTCGACGGAGGCCGGTTCGGTGTCGCCCTGGATGACGATCAGGCGGCGCAGCATGGCGCGGTATTCGCCGGGCACGTCCTGCCACGCCGGTTCGCCGAGATGCTCGCCGAAATTGACCTTGCGGCCCTCCTCCTGCGGCGCCAGCAGGATGCCCCAGCGATATTCGGGCATACGGACATAGTCGAACTTCGCCCAGCCCTTGGGATCGACGGACACCGCGGTGCGCAGGTAAACGAGCGCCTCCTGGAAGCCCTCCGGCCCCATGTCCCGCCACCAATCGAGGTAGCCGGGATGCCAGCCTTCAAGCGCGCGCAGCACCTGCCGGTCCTCGGTCAGCCCGACATTGTTCGGGATTTTGGTCGAATAATCGACGTTGATCAGGTCCATGGTGTTTCCTCTTTATGCTGAGCCAGCGCATCTGCGCTGGCGGATTGCCCGCTTGGCCGCGGGCCCCGGGTACCAAACTTTGAGCGGGGCGCCTGGGGTCCGCGGAGCGATGTTTACTGAGCGTCAGACTAAGTGCCCGTCATACCCGCCGCATGTCGTAGACGGGCTTCTGCCCGGTGCCGTAGCGGCGCAGCGCGCCTTGCGGACCAACCGCGTTCGGCCTTTGGAAAATCCAGTTCTGCCAGGCCGTCAGCCGGGCAAAGATCTTCGATTCCATGGTCTCCGGGCCGGGGAAGCGCAGATTCGCCTCCATGCCGGTGAGACCATCGGGGGAGAAGCTGGCGCGCTCTTCGAGAAACACGCGCAGTTCGTCGTCCCAGTCGATGTCGTCGCGGGCGAAGGTGACGAGACCGGCGGCCTCGGCGGCATCAGCATCGAGCGTCTCGCCCTTGAGCCCGGCGGCGGCATCCACGCTCTCCGGTTCGCCGAGGAAACGAGTGGCAAGCCGCGTCAACCCGTTGACCATCGGATAAGGGCCGAAATTGGCGCGGGTGAGCATGACCGCGGCGGGCTCGCGGTTGTCGCCCTGCATCTGGCCGATGAGCATGTAGGAGCGGTCGGCGGCGAGCGCGATCTCCGCCAGCGTGCCGGCGAAGCACGATCCCGGCTCGATGACTGCCACCAGCGTGCGCGAGGTGACGTCGATGCGCTTCAGCACGCGCTTCCAGAAATGGCGGATTTCGTGCGCCAGCCAGTGCCCGGCATGGGCCTCCAGGAACGCGTCGTATGCCGCCACCGTGTCGAGTTCGCCCGCCGATTTGAAGATCAGCGTGCCGATCTCGTATTCGTTGTTGCGCAAGTGCAGGATGGCGTCGTCCAGCTCGCGCGCAAGACGCAGCAGCCAGAAATTCGCGCCCTCCCCTACCATCGCCTCGGCGTTCGGCGGCGGTGGCGCGTCGGGGGAGGTTATGGTGAGGGTCGCCGTGCGCGCGCGGCGGTCGATTTCGACGGTGAGAAAGCCATAGGCGATGCTGTTGGCGTCCTCGGCGACGGTGCGGGCGAGCGGCGTCAGCTTGATGCCCTCCGGCGGCCCCTGGCGCTTCGACCGGCCGGCAAATTCGGCGGCGCGCGCGCTCACGACCTCTTCCAGACGCGATTGCGGCACGATCTCGTCCACGAGCCGCCAGTCCCTGGCGCGGCGTCCGCGAATGCCTTCCTCGACGGTGCAGAAGACGTCGGCACGATCGCGGCGCACCTTGCGCTTGTCCACGACGCGCGTCAGCCCGCCCGTGCCGGGCAGGACCGCGAGGAGCGGGATTTCGGGCAGGGAGACCGCCGACGAGCCGTCATCCACCAGCATGATATGGTCGGTGGCCAGCGCCAGTTCGTAGCCGCCCCCCGCCGCCGTGCCGGTCACGACGGTGATGAAGTGCTGGTCCGAGACCTCGGCGGCGTCTTCGATGGAACTGCGCGTCTCGTTCGTGAATTTGCAGAAATTGACTTTGTGCTCATGGGCGGCGCCCGCCAGCATGCGGATATTGGCGCCCGCGCAGAACACCCGCGGCTTGCCCGACCGCACGAGCACCGTCTTCACGGCCGGATATTCGAAGCGCAGGCGCTGGATGGCGTCGGCCAGTTCGATGTCGACGCTGAGGTCGTAGGAATTCAGCTTGAGCGGGTAGCCTTCGAACAGCCCGCCGTTTTCCTCCACGTCGAGGGTCACCGTGGCGATGACACCGTCCACAGACAGCTTCCAGTGCCGGTAGCGCGACGGATCGGTCTGGAAATCGATGCGCTTCGCACCGTTGGCGAGTTTGTGATAGCCGCCCGTTCTTTTTTCCTGTCCTGCGGCTTCGCTGTTTGAAGGCAGATGGCGGATGACCTCACCCATGGTTTCACTCCCGTGTTTTTATGTATTAACTTGCATGATTAACCATTTGTCCAGAGAAAACGGCACTATCGTGCACATTCGCATTGCGGTGCGGATTTATGGAAAAGGCGAGTAGGGAGGGAAACTGTCTGCTTCTATTGGCCAAAGACCGACGCGGCGAACCGTGCAATATGCCTCGCGGTCGCCTCGGACGCCTCACGGAGCGGGGAATGGCGTACATTCGGCAGCATCTGCACCTCGGTCGGCACCAGACACGCCTCACAGGCAGCATCTATCTGCACCGTGGTGCCGTACTGATCGTCCGTGCCCTGGATAAGCAGCACCGGCACGCTGATTTCCGGCAGAAATGCCTGTATGTCCCAGCGCAGGAAATCGGGGTCGAGCCATGCGCCGTTCCAGCCCTGGAATGCCACATCCACATTCTCATGCCATTTGGCGAGCTGGGCCCGCAGTTTCGTGGTCTCGTACGCAGTCTTCGTCTCGGCGATCGCTGCAACGCACATCTCTTCCACGAAAAAATGCGGCGCGATCAGCGTGACACCGCAAAGCCTTGCGTCGCCAGGGAACGCCCCGGCATAAACGGCCGCGATGGATGCGCCATCGGAATGTCCCACCAGCAGCATCTGGCGCGGATCGATGGCGTCGATGACGCGCGGCAGCACCTCCTGCGCCTCGCGCTGCATATAGTCGAGCGGACGCGGCAGCGCGACCGGGCTGGAGCGGCCATAACCGGCGCGGGAATAGGCGAACACGCCCGCGCCCGTCACCTTGCTGAGTATCTCGGGAAATGGGCCCCACAGTCCCGCACAGCCGAGCCCTTCATGCAGCAGCATGATCATCGGCGCATCTTGCGGCGCGGGACCGGTAAAACGGTATTCGAGCCGCTGACCGCCTACATCCAGAAACCCGGCCTCTGCGAGTGTCCCTGTGCGCCCGTTTGCGCCGGAACGAACGACAGCGTCCATGTCAGCGCCCCGTAAACTCGATCGCGCCGTCGGGCAGAAGGTAGAGTATGTGGGCTTCGCCGCCGGTCACGGTCGGCCAATGCGACGTGCCAGGACCGTAAACGTACCAGCCCGGTCCCTTGCCATCGAATTCGGGCGCGCCGCTCACGCCCGCGATCATCCCGATTTCCCCTTGCGGATGAACGTGGTGCGGCCCCTTGATGTCGTTCATGCGCACGACATCGACGCTGAAGCGCCCGGCGACGCCTTGCGGCTTGATGACGCGGCCGAAGCGGATTCCGCCCGCGTCGCGTTGACACAGCCAGCCTTCTGCCGTCCCCTGCCCTATCAGCGCCGCAAGATTGTTGAATCCTACGCTGTCCGCCGGGTAGGTCCCATTCAGCCAGGACTCAAGCGCGGCATCGAGCGGACGTTCACCGATGCCGCCGGCAATTGCCGCGATGGCCGCTTCGAAACGGTCGCGGGTGGTTGATTGGCCATTGCTCATGACAAGCTCCTTTGCGGAACATGTGTTTTAGTGCATGATGGTGCGTAGGCATTCGCCTTGTCAAGGCGGTTTGATGTAATACCTTTCATATTGGAAGAACACACCGCGGAACCATGGATAAGGACACTCACAAAGCGCAGGCGGCCGATGTCGCCAGACACGGAACTGCCAACGGTGGTGCGGTCGAAGGCGGCCAGGACACGGGCGAACGCGATTTCCTGACCGAACTCGGGCGGCGCGTCCGGCATATGCGCGCGCTGCGCGGTATGTCTCGCAAGACGCTGGCCCAGGTGTCAGGTATTTCCGAGCGCTATCTCGCGCAGTTGGAGAGCGGGGCGGGCAATCTGTCCATCATGCTGCTCAGGCGGGTGGCCGAAGCCACCGGCGCGCCGATCGAGGATCTCGTCTCGGATGCGCCACCGCCGCCGGAATGGCCGCTGATCCGCGAGCTGTTGCGGCGCGCCTCGCCATCGACGGTGGACAAGGTCCGCCAGCTTCTCAACGCCCGCAGCGGCGTGGAAGAGCCGTCCCTGCGTCCGCCGTCGGTCATGGTCAGCCGCATCGCGCTCATCGGTCTGCGCGGCGCGGGAAAAACCACGCTTGGCCGCATCGCCGCCGAGCGCCTCGGCTGGACGTTCATCGAGTTGCACAAGGAGATCGAAGCACAAACCGGCCTGTCCCTGACCGAGATTTTCAACCTCTACGGCCAGGAAGGCTACAGGCGCCTCGAACAAAAGGCGCTGGAGGCCACGGCAGAGCGGACCGGGCCGATGATCGTGGCGACAAGCGGCGGCATCGTTGCCGATCCGGTGACCTTCGACCGGCTGCTGACGAGGTTCTTCACCGTCTGGGTGCGCGCCACGCCCGATGAGCACATGAACCGCGTGCGCGAGCAGGGCGATTTGCGCCCCATGGCCGACGATAACGCGGCCATCGATGAGCTGATCACCATCCTGTCGAGCCGCGAGCCGCTCTACGGGCGTGCACGCGCGATGGTGGACACCTCGGACAGGACCGTCGAGGACGCGGCCACCGAGTTGGTCAATCTCATCGAAAATTATTGCGAGCGGCGCTGCCCGTGGGTCACGCACGCCCGCTCTGCAATGTAATCAACCACGGATTTCGCCGCCGGTTGCGCGTTTCACCTCCGCGACGATCTTCGCTGAAACCGCCTCGATGTCCTCTTCGGCCAGCGTTTTCTCGCGCGGCTGCAGCGTCACCTCGATGGCCAGCGACTTCCTGCCCTCGCCGAGGCCGGGGCCTTCGAACACGTCGAACACCGAGACGCCCGCGATCAGCGTTTTGTCCACGCCCTGCGCCGCGCGGATCACATCGCCCGCCAGCACATCGGAGCCGAGCAGGAACGCGAAATCGCGCCGCACGGGCTGCAGATCCGCGGCAGCCAGCGGCGGCCTGGCGCTGCCCTTCCTCCGCGCCGGCGGGATCGCCGCGAGATACACCTCGAACGCTGCCGCCGGACCCGCCAGGTCCATGGTCTTCAGCGTCTGCGGATGCAATTCGCCAAACACGCCAAGCACGGTTTTCGGCCCGAGGCGGATGACGCCGGAACGACCGGGATGGAACCATGCAGGCGCGTCGCGCGTGACCTGCGCTTTCATTGGATCGAAACCCAGCGCGGCGAGCAGGGCGAACGCATCGGCCTTGACGTCGAACAGATCGACGGGCTTGGCGGCGCCGTCCCAGCGGCGGCCCGAGCCGGTCACTTTGGCGGTGCCGACGCGCAGGCCAGCCGCTGCATTGATCTGGTCCTCCGGCGCCGGACCGCGGAATGTCTGGCCCAGTTCGAACAACGCCAGATCAGCGAAGCCGCGATTGACGTTCTGCCGCGCCGCCGTGATCAGGCCGGGCAGGAGGCTGGGCCGCATGACCGCCATTTCCGTGGAGATCGGGTTGGCAAGCTCCACCTCCGGCTGACCGCCGCCGAAATGCCCGGCATGGGCGAGCGGGATGAACGACCATGTCACCGCCTCCACGAGGCCCCGGCTTGCCAGCACACGTCGCGCCCGCGCGCTACGCTTCTGCGGCGCCGTCATGACCGGGCGGGTCACACCCGGCGGGCGGGGCAGCGGCACCGGCGGCACGTTGTCCACGCCATCGATGCGGATCACCTCCTCGATGAGGTCGGCAGCACCGTGGACATCGGGGCGCCAGCTCGGTGGCGTAACAGAGAGCTTCGCTCCCGTCCCCGCGATCTTGAAGCCGAGCTTCTTGAGCGTGCCGGTGATCTCGGCCGGTTTCAGCTTGCACCCGGTGAGTTTCTCCACCCGCGCCGGATCGAAGGCGATGGCAATCTTGCGCTCCGGCTCCTTGCCCGCGATCTCCATCTCGCTTGGCTCCCCGCCACATATGTCGAGGATCATCTTCGTCCCCAGATCCACACCCAGGCGCACGGACATCGGGTCGATACCACGCTCGAAACGGTAGCGCGCGTCCGAGGAAATACCAGCCTTGCGGCCGGTCTCTGCGGTGCGTATCGGGTCGAAATAGGCGGACTCGATGAACACGTTGACCGTGTCCTCAGTGCTGCCCGATTCCTCGCCGCCCATGATGCCGCCGAAGCCGAGCACGCTGTCCTTGTCGGCGATGACGCATGCGGACTCGTCCACCTCGTAGGTCTTGCCGTCGAGCGCGACGAAACTCTCGCCCTGCTTGCCGAGACGCGCCACGATCCCGCCTTTGAGCTTATCGACGTCATAGACATGCAGAGGACGGCAGCGGTCGAAGGTGATGTAGTTGGTCACGTCCACCAGCACGTTGATGGGACGCAGGCCGATGGCGCGCAGGCGGCGCTGCAGCCACTCCGGTGACGGGCCGTTCCTGACGCCACGGATGTACCGACCGGCGAAAACCGGGCAGGCCGCGGCGGCGTCTTTCGGGAATTTCAGCGCGATCTTGACCGGGCTGGCGAAGGTCCCTTTGCCCTTGAACCCCCGATCCTCAGGTTTCAGCGTACCGAGGCCGAGCGCCGCCAGATCGCGGGCGATGCCGCGCACGCCGAGACAGTCGGGCCGGTTAGGGGTGATACTGATATCGAAAACCGGGTCGTCGAGCCCCATGGCCTGAGCGAACGGCTCGCCGATATGTGCCGCGGCGCTTTCGGACAGTTCGATGATGCCGGTATGCTCGTTGGAGAGCTGCAATTCGCGCTCCGAGCACATCATGCCGCAGGATTCGACGCCGCGGATCTTGGCCTTCGAGAGCGTCAGATCGATGCCCGGCACATAGACGCCCGGCCCGGCGAAGACGCCGACGAGACCCGCCCGCGCGTTCGGCGCACCGCAGACGACCTGCGCGATGCCTTTGCCGGTATCGACCTTGAGCACCTGCAGCTTATCGGCCTGCGGGTGCGGCCCCGCTTCGGCGACGCGCGCGATGGTGAACGCAGCCAGCGCCTTGCCCGGGTTGTCGATGCCTTCCACCTCAAGCCCGACCTGGATCAGGCCGGCTTCGATTTCATCGACGGTGGCTTTGGTATCAAGATGGTCTTTGAGCCAGGAGAGTGTGAATTTCATGGGGTTTTCCCCGTTTGAATCGCTGAATTCTTGAACGGCCGCCAAGGCTCATCGCCTCGTCCGGCCTTGCTGGGGGGCCTCTCCCATGATGGCAAAGGGCCGATGCTGCGAGCGCCGGATGGGGGAGAAAGCCTGTGAACGGCCGGCCGCCTAACTCGACAGCCCGCCCGCCAGGGTCGGCACATCGAATGGCAGGAAGCCATAGTGCCTGAGCCAGCGCAGATCGGCCGAAAAGAACGCCCGCAGGTCGGGGATGCCGTATTTCAGCATCGCGATCCGGTCGATTCCCATGCCGAACGCAAAGCCCTGATATTTCTCCGGGTCGATACCGACGCCCCGCAGCACGTTCGGATGCACCATGCCGCTGCCCGCGATCTCCAGCCATTCCCCCGGCTTGCCGATGGCCTCGGCGCCGATATCCACCTCCATGGACGGCTCGGTGAAGGGGAAATGCGAGGCGCGCAGGCGGATGCGCAGGTCGTCCACCTCGAAGAACGCCTTGCAGAATTCGGCGAGCGTCCATTTGAGGTGCCCCATGTGGGTCGTCTCGTCGATCACCAGCGCTTCGACCTGATGGAACATCGGCGTGTGCGTCTGGTCCGAATCGCAGCGATAGACGCGGCCCGGCGCGATGATGCGGATGGGCGGCTTCTGCTCCAGCATGGTGCGGATCTGCACCGGGCTGGTATGCGTGCGCAGGACCAGCCGCGAACCGTCCGCCTTCTCGTTGAAATAGAAGGTGTCGTGTTCCTGCCGCGCGGGATGCTCGGCCGGGATGTTGAGCTTGGTGAAGTTGTAGTCGTCGGTTTCAATGTCCGGGCCTTCGGCGACCGCGAAACCCATATCGGCGAAAATCGCGGTGATCTCGTCCCAGACCTGGCCGAGCGGGTGAATGCGGCCCTCCGCCAGCGCGCCCGGCGCGACGGGAAGCGAGATATCGGCGCGCTCCGTTTCCAGGCGTCTGGCGAGCGCGGCGTCGGCCAGCGCGCCTTTGCGCGCCTCCAGCGCCTGCGCGACGCGGTCCTTCAGCGCGTTGACGGCCTGGCCGAAACTGCGCCGTTCTTCCGGAGCAAGCCGCCCCAGCGTTTTCAACAGGCCGGTGACGCTGCCGTTCTTGCCCAGCGCCGCGACGCGCAGATCCTCCAGCGCCGCGAGGCTGTCGGCCTCTCCGGCACGGGCCAGGAGGTCTTTTTCGAGCTTTTTCAGATCGCTCTTTGATGCTGCCGATGGCGCATCCATGAGCTTCTCCAATCATTCCTATCCGGGGAGCGGCGCCATGGCGGCCGCTCGTTCCGGGACTGTCGAGGGGACGCTCCTCACCTTCCGGCGGGGAGCCCCTGCACCTGAAGAATGAGGAGATGGCTGATCAGGCTGCGGCGGCGGCCGCCTGCGCTTTAACGGCGAGCGCTTTGAACGCCTCCGGCTGGTGAACGGCGAGGTCTGCGAGCACCTTGCGGTCCACCTCGATGCCGGCCTTGTTCAGGCCGTCGATAAATCGGCCATAGGTGAGGCCCAACTCGCGCGCAGCGGCGTTGATGCGCTGGATCCACAGCGAGCGGAAATTGCGCTTTTTGACCTTGCGGTCGCGATAAGCGTACTGGTTGGCTTTCTCCACCGCCTGCTTGGCGACGCGGATGGTGTTCTTGCGGCGGCCATAAAAACCTTTGGCCTGCTCGAAGACTTTCTTATGGCGGGCGTGCGCGGCGACGCCACGTTTCACTCTCGACATGGACGGTGCTCCTTATGGGAGAAAAGAAGAATCGGCTCGGACGAAGGAAAGGTCAGGCTTTGCCGTAAGGGAGGAACTTCTTCACGATCACCGTATCGGCGTCGCAAAGGGTGGACGTCCCGCGGGCCTGACGGATGAACTTCGGCGTCCGCTTGATCATGCCGTGTCGCTTGCCGGCCTGGGCGACGAGAATCTTCCCCGTGCCGGTGATCTTGAAGCGCTTCTTCGCACCGCTCTTGGTTTTCAGTTTGGGCATTTTGCTTCCTTTCAAATAGAGAGGCCCGGCAGCGCCGCCGGGCTTTGATATCGTTTCGCTTGGGTGAAGCGTTCTGAAGCCGCCACGGCATGCCCTTTTCGCCGGGCGGCTCAATGCGACGCAAACTACGGGCAATTGCAGGCCAGCGCAAGTGCCTCGATCACGCGCGCGATGACCGCTCCCCTGCATTTGGCGCTTACGGACGACCAAATATGTGGTATGTATCCAGGGCGGATGAATGAACACGACACCTCCCGGCGCGCTGGGGCGTCGGGTGTCTTAGCTATTCAGGCATCCTCAAGCTCGCCCCTGCAGAAGATGCATCGCCAGGTACGAGCACAAAATGTACGGTCTCGTGCGCCGGGCCATGTATTGGCTCGGCGCTTTTTTTGCCTGTCTGGCCTTTTATCTCGGCGCCAGGATCATGATCATCTGCTTGCCTTCAAGCCGAGGTTCCAGTTCGACTTTGGCAAAGCTATCCGATATCTGCTTCACCTTCATGAGAAGCTGCATGCCAATGTCCTGGTGTGCCATTTCACGGCCACGAAACCGTAACGTCACCTTGACCTTGTCGCCTTCGTCAAAGAAACTTTTCATCGCACGCATCTTCACTTCGAAATCGTGCGTGTCGATATTCGGACGAAGCTTGATTTCTTTGACTTCGACGGTCTTTTGTTTCTTGCGTGCTTCGGCGGCCTTTTTCTGAGCCTGGTATTTATACCTGCCGAAGTCCATGATCTTGCAGACAGGCGGAACGGAGTTCCCGACTTCGACAAGATCAAGTCCCGCCTCGACCGCGCGGTCCAGCGCATCACGCTTGGCCACGACACCAAGATTTTCGCCGCTTTCGTCGATCAATTGCACTTCCCGGGCGAGAATCGCGTCATTGACCCGGGGGCCGTCCTTAGTCGGCTCGGCTTTCATTGGTCTGCGGATGGCTGTTCTCCTGAGTTGTTAAAACGATGATACACCCCCTCCCCTGGGCAATCGCACCAGCGGAAGCGAGCTCAGATGCTACTGGATGAGCATAGTCAGAATTAATAATCCCTCCGTATGAGTCAAGTGAATTACATGGGTGTTTAAATAGACTGGGTTGAGTTTGTATTATAGGCTGGCACAAAACCCACAGCTTGGCCCACCTCTGTAAAGGCTTCGGTAAGCCTCGTTCCCAATAAGCGGTCGTAAACGTGCAAATTTTTGCTTTGCAGCGCGGTTTTGGAAAAGTGCGCTGCAACATGAACCCGCGCCGCGTCCCGCATTGCGGCAAAAGGCGCATCGGGCATTCGCAAGGCGGCGGAGATGCGCTCCGCGAGGGCGGTTTCGTCTCCGGGAGGAACGATCCAGCCGGTCTCCTGCCGACCTGCGCCGCCGCCATACTGCCCCAGCGTTTCCGGCAGTGCGCCCAGATCGCTGACGATGACCGGGCACCCCATGGCCTGCGCCTCGGCGGAGGCCCGGCCGAAAGCTTCCGGCTCGATGGACGGCACCACACCCACCGCGGCGGTCAGAAAGGCGGCGGGCACATCGTCACAATGGCCCGTGAGGCGCACGCGCCCCTCCAGCCCCAGGGTTCTGATCCGGTCCGCCAACTCCTGAACATAGGCCGTGCGCCCCTGGTCGTCGCCCGCGAGAATGAACACTACGTCGTCGAATTCAGGCGCGTTCTTCAAGCGCGCCGCCGCGCCGACCATCACAAGCTGTCCTTTCCAGCGCGTCAGCCGCGCGGCCTGCACGACGAGACGCGCCTGCGGCCCGGCGCCCCAGGACGCACGCAGCGCCGCGATCCGCTCCGGGCTAACCGCCTTGGCATCGAAACGTTCCAGATCCACACCGCGATGAATCACTGAGAGCCGGTTCTCCGGCGTCCCGTGGCGCGAAGCGACGACTTTCGCGGTGTAACGGGAATTGGCGATCACCACGTCGCCGCGCGCCATCACGCTGTTGTACCAGCCCTTGATCGCCGAGCGCTGATTGTAAATGCCGTGATAGGTGGTCACAAAAGGCACGCGCGCCCGCCGCGCCGCGATGAGCGCGCTCCAGGCCGGCGCCCGGCTGCGGGCGTGAACAAGGCTGACACCGCGCGCAGCGATCAGGCGCTCAAGGCGGCGCGCATTGGCCAGGATGGTCAGCGGATTTTTCGCACCGGCGGGAAACGGGATCAGCTCCGCGCCCACCGCCTCCAGTTCACCCGCCAGCCTGCCGCCTTCGGCCGCCACCAGCGCCTTGCCGCCCGCGAGCGCGACGGCCTCCGCCACCTCGATGACGGTCCGCTCGGCGCCGCCGGTATCGAGGCTGGGGATGACTTGCAGAATAACGGGTGTTTCCGGCATGAAAGGCTTCACAACGTTGGCGCGGCCGCAGGAGGCATGGCAGAGTGCCGCTTGCCCGGCGAGTAAGAGGCATACATAGAGACATGAGCGATTCCGTGCAATTCCTTGATGTCGCAGGCGCAGACGGCGCTCACCGCAAGATCGCGTATCTGCTGAGCGAGGGTACAGCCCCGGACCAGCCGGGCCTCGTCTGGCTCTGCGGCTTCAACTCCGAGATGACCAGCACCAAGGCCAGCGCGCTGACGCCCTGGGCGCGGGCGCGCGGAGCCGGGCTGCTGCGATTCGACTATTCCGGACACGGGGCGTCCGGCGGGCGGATGGAAGACTTCACCATCGGCGACTGGCTGTCGGAGACGGTGGCCGCCTTCACGAATTTGACCGCGGGACCGCAGATCGTCATCGGATCGAGCATGGGCGGATGGATGGCGCTGCTCCTGGCGCGCGAACTCCGCCACAGGTCGCCCGCGGATGCCGCGCGGATCAGTGCGCTCCTGCTCATCGCCCCCGCCTGGGACATGACCGGGACGCTGATCGAGCCGGATTTGCCGCCCGACGCCCGCGCGGCTCTGGAGCGCGACGGCGTGGTCTGGCGCCCCTCGGACTATGGCGCGCCGATCCCCATCGCCCGCGCGTTCCTCGAGGAGGGGCGTAAGCACAGCCTCGGCGCGAACGGGTTCGACCCGGGGTGCCCGGTGCGCATCCTTCACGGCATGCGGGACGCGGACGTGCCGTGGCGGCATAGTCTGGGGCTCATCGACCGCCTCGGAAATGACGACATACATCTCACGCTGGTCAAGGACGGTGAACACCGCATGTCACGCGAGAGCGATCTGGCGCTGATGTTCTCCTCACTGCATGAACTCATGGGATGAGCGGAGGCATCGCCTCGCCGCCGCTCCCCGTGCGCCAACCTGAGCCGACATGTCGGAATTAGCACGTTGTCGCGGTTCCGACAACGACGGCATGATAATTAATCAAGCGATATCAAAGACTTCATAACTGGCACACCGTTTGCATCGACCTCCGTCAGCCAAAAGCTTCGAACGGAGGTTCCCATGATCGCGCTCACAGACAATGCCGTCTCCGCCGTCAGGCGCGCCATCGAAAAATCCGGCAAGGACGGCGCCGGGTTCCGCATCATGATCGAGACCGGCGGATGCGCGGGCTTCAAATACAAAATCGGCCTCGACCCCACCCCCCGCGAGGACGACGTCATCGTCGAAGCGAGCGGCGTCCGCGTGTTCATCGACCCCTTGTCCCAACCGATGCTGGATGGCGTAAGCGTCGATTTCATCGAGGAAATGGGGCGCGGCGGCTTCTCCTTCGATAACCCGAACGCGGGCAAGAGCTGCAACTGCGGCAAGTCGTTCTGCTGAGGATCTGAGGGAACTGGGCATGTGGGAATACACGGACAAGGTCAGGGACTACTTCTTCAACCCCCGCAATGCGGGCGAACTGGAAGGCGCCAACGCCGTCGGCGAGGTCGGCGCGATTGCCTGCGGGGACGCGCTCAAGCTGATGCTGAAGGTCAACCCCGAGACGGAGACCATTGAGGAGGCGAAATTCCAGACCTTCGGCTGCGGTTCGGCGATCGCGTCGTCCTCGGCGCTCACCGAACTCGTGATCGGGAAAACGCTCGACAACGCGCTGAAACTCACCAACGCCGACATCGCCGCGTTTCTCGGCGGGCTGCCACCGGAGAAAATGCACTGCTCGGTGATGGGCTACGAGGCGCTGCAGGCTGCTGTCGCCGATTTCCGGGGCGAGGAATGGGCCGACGATCACGAGGAAGGCGCGCTGATCTGCAAATGCTTCGGCGTCGATGAGGGCATGCTGGAGCGCGCCATCCGCGCCAACAAGCTGACGAGCCTCGAACAGGTGACGTTCTACACCAAGGCGGGTGGAAGCTGCGCGACCTGCGCTGAAGGGCTCGAAGCGGTGCTTGCCAGGACGAATGCCACAATGGTCAAGGAGGGCGTGCTGACGGCCGGGGAGGCTTTCGTCGCCAGCAGCGCCAAGGCTCCGGCAATCGAGGTGTCGGAGGACTTCGTGCCCCTCGAAGTGTTCAACAACGAACTGCTCACCCCACCCGCCAAGCCGAAACTGACGACTGTGCAGAAGGTCAAGCTGGTGGAGGAGGCCATCGAGGAGGTGCGCCCCTTCCTGCAGCGCGACAGCGGCGATTGCGAACTGATCGATGTCGATGGCGACAAGGTTCTGGTGAAGCTCACCGGCGCCTGCGTGAACTGCCAGCTCGCCTCGATGACCCTCGGCGGCGTGCAGGAGCGCGTCGTCAAGAAGGTGGGCCTCCCGATGCGGGTCATCCCCGTGCCCGCAGGCGGGGTGCACTGAGAAAGGGAACACGATATGCCGGAAACCAGGGCCGTCTATCTCGACAACAACGCCACGACGCGCGTCGATCCGCGGGTGGTGGAGGCGATGCTGCCGTTCTTCGCCGAGCAGTTCGGCAATCCGTCCTCGATGCACGCCTTCGGCGCCAGGGTCGGCGGCGCGGTGAAGGAGGCGCGGGCGAAAGTCCAGGCGCTCCTCGGCGCCGCGTTCGACCACGAAATCGTCTTCACCTCCGGCGGCACCGAGAGCGACAATGCCGCCATCCTTTCGGCGCTGGAGATGAACCCGGCACGCACCGAAATCATCACCAGCGCGGTGGAGCACCCCGCCATCCTGTCCTTGTGCGAATATCTGCAGAAGTCGCGAGGTGTGAGGGTCCATTGCATCCCCGTGGACGGCAAGGGGCGTCTCGATGAGGACGCCTACGCCGCCGCTCTGTGCGACAAGACCGCCATCGTCTCCTTCATGTGGGCAAACAACGAGACCGGCACGCTGTTCCCTGTCGCGCGGCTCGCGGAGATGGCCCGCCAAGCGGGCGCGCTGTTCCACACCGACGCCGTCCAGGCCGTGGGCAAGGTGCCCATCGACTTGAAATCGACCGGCATCGACATGCTGTCGCTGTCCGGCCACAAGCTGCACGGGCCGAAAGGCATCGGCGCGCTCTATGTCCGCCGCGGCGTGCGCTTCAAATCGCTGCTGAAGGGCGGGCACCAGGAACGCGGCCGCCGCGCGGGCACCGAGAATACGCCCGCCATCATCGGTCTGGGCACGGCGGCGGAGCTGACGTCCAAAAACATGGCCGCTGACATGGCGAGAATCGCTGGCTTGCGTGACCGGCTGGAACAGGGCCTTTTGCAGCGTATCGGCAATTCTTTCGTCACCGGCGACCCCGATAACCGCACGCCGAACACCGCCAATGTCGCCTTCGAATATATCGAGGGCGAAGCGATCCTCCTCCTTCTCAACCGCGCGGGGATAGCGGCATCCTCCGGCTCGGCCTGCACCTCCGGCTCGCTGGAGCCGAGCCACGTCATGCGGGCGATGGGCGTTCCCTACACCGCGGCGCACGGCGCGATCCGCTTCTCCTTCTCGCGCGAAAACACCGGCGAGGACGTCGATCATGTGCTTGCCGTCATGCCGGAGATCATTGCCAAACTGCGCGACCTGTCGCCCTACTGGAGCAAGGACGGCAAGGCGCAAGGCTTCGAGCCGGCCTATGCCTGAGCCCCGGTCCGTCCCCAAGCTCAGGCGGAAGCCGGTGCGCCCGGCCGCCGGGGCCACATATGGCCGTGGCTTCCCGGCGGTCGCATTCCGCGCGCCCGGCGCTGAGGCGAGGACAAGCGTGGCGAAAGCTTTGATCATTCCACCGGCGTTCTGGGGCGTAACCTATGAGGGCGCACGCTACCCGGGTGCGCCGGGCGTCGAAGGCGTGGCGGGCGGCGCGAACTGCCAGCAATTTGCGTATGAGTTGCTGCGCTACAACGGCTTCATCATTTCCGATATGCGCTCCAGCGAGCTGTGGGCCGATAGGGCGGACACGGCGCATGCCCTACCCCCGCTCCAACCCGGCGATCTGCTGCTCTTTCACAGCAAGCCCGAGGCGTGGGGCGCGCATGTCGCGCTTTTGCTCGGCGGCGACGCGGCCATTCATCTGGCGAAGCATGTGGGGCGGCCAGCAATCTGGACGCTCGCCGATTTCGCCGCTCATCCCCACTACACCTTTTTCATCGGCGCCAAGCGCCCCATCCGGCGGAGGTTCACATGAGCTGCAAGGCGACCCGCGTCGTCCTCAACGACACCACGTTGCGCGACGGCGAGCAGGCACCGGGCGTCGCCTTCACGCTGGCCGAGAAACTGGCGATCGCGCGGACCCTCGCCAATGCCGGGGTGCCGGAGATCGAGGCCGGGACGCCTGCCATGGGCACGGAGGAAGTCGTGCATATTCAGGAGCTTGCCGCGGATCGCATACCGGCGCGGCTGATTGCCTGGGGGCGCATGCGCGCCTCTGACGCGGATGCCGCGCGCGCAAGCGGGGTGCGCATGGCGAACCTGTCGATCCCGGTATCCGACATTCAGCTTGCGGCGAAGTTCGGCGCCGGGCGCGACTACGCGCTGGAAGCGATCGCGCGGGTCGTACCGTATGCGCGCGGGCTGGGGCTGGACGTCGCGGTCGGCTGCGAGGACGCTTCGCGGGCCGACGCCGATTTCCTTTGCCAAGTGGCCGAAGCCGCCGAACGGGCGGGCGCGCGCCGCGTGCGCCTCGCCGACACGCTGGGCGTGCTCGACCCGTTCTCCACCGCGGCGATGGTCGCGAAACTGCGTGCCGCCGCATCGCTGGAGATCGAAATCCACGCCCATGACGATCTCGGCCTCGCCACCGCCAACACGCTCGCCGCCATCCGCGCGGGCGCGACACATGCGAGCGTGACGGTTGTCGGCCTCGGCGAACGGGCGGGCAATGCGCCGCTCGAAGAGGTCGCCGTCGCCACCCGGACGCTTCACGGCATCGACACCGGCGTCGATCTGACCCGTCTTGCCGAAGTCGCGGAAATCGTCGCGCGCGCCTCGGGCCGCTCGATCCCGGAGGGCAAGGCCATCGTCGGCGGCGCCGTCTTCACCCACGAATCCGGCATCCATGTGAACGGCCTTCTCAAAGACAAACGCAGCTATGAAGCGCTGGACCCGTCCCTGCTCGGCCGCCGGCATCGCATCGTGCTCGGCAAACATTCGGGCCTGTCGGCGGTGCGGGCGGCGCTCGCGCGCCACGGCATCAACGGCGAACCCGCGCTGGTCCGTTCCGTGCTGGCGCTGGTCAAGGCGCACGCCACGCGCACCAAGCGTGCGGTGCCCATGGCACGGCTGCCCCAACTCCTGGCCGCTGCCCGCCTTTCTGAAGGAGACGCCGCATGACCGGGGCGGTCCGCCCACTCGAAACGTCTCTCGCCGCAGACGGACGCGCCTCGCTCCGGCAGCTCGTCCGTGGTGATCTCGCCTGCGTCCGCAACCGCGACCCCGCGGCACGCACCCTCATCGAGACACTCGTCACCTATCCCGGCGTGCACGCCATGATCTGGCACCGGCTGGCACACTGGCTGTGGGCGCGGGGCTTCAAATTTCCAGCGCGTTTCCTGTCCTGGCTCGGACGCTTCCTCTCCAACGTGGATATCCACCCCGGCGCGCGGATCGGCCCGCGCTGCTTCATCGACCATGGCGCGGGCGTCGTCATCGGCGAGACAGCGGTCGTCGGCGCCGATGTCACGCTCTATCACGGCGTCACGCTTGGCGGCACGTCCTGGTCACCGGGCCGGCGCCATCCCACCCTCGAAGACGGCGTCCTCGTCGGCGCGGGGGCGAAAATCCTGGGCGCCATCACCATCGGGCGCGGCGCGCGGGTCGGCGCCAATTCGGTGGTCATCGAGGACGTGCCCGCGGCCGTGACCGTCGTCGGCATTCCCGGCAGGGTCGTGCGCGAACCCCGTGAACGCCGCCGCCTCGCCGATGGCCGTATCGACCTGGAACATCACCAGATGCCGGACCCGGTGGGCGAAGCTATCCGGTCGCTTCTCGATCGCATCGAGTTTCTGGAGGCGCGTCTCGCCCATCTGCAGAGCGCGGTGAGAACGCCGCGGCGCCAGGCAACCGAACCAGCAGAAGGACCGCTTGTATGACGACACTTGCCTTACTGCAGACGCTCTCCTCGGCGGAAGAGTTCTTCGAGGCGCTGAATGTGCCTTACGATCCGGCGGTGTTGCGGGTCGCGCGCCTCCATATTCTGCGGCGCATGGGCGAGTATCTCGCGAGCGAAGACCTCGACGGGCTCCCCGATGCCGTCGTGGCGGCCCGCTGTCGCTCGACGCTGGAGCGCGCGTACGAAGATTTCCGGCAGTCCAGCCCGATCCAGGAGCGCGTTTTCAAGGTTCTGAAGAGCGCGGTGACGCCGACAGCCAAGCCTTTCGTGCCCATGGACGACCTGTTCTGAGCGGCGCCTGCGCTGGCGGGCATCCTCCGCTCCGCTTCCCACGCGCAGAACTGTGGACAGTCCTTGAATGACCTGTTTGTGAAACGCGAACAGGGATTGACCGCTCGCATAATAAGCGTCAAATCTCGGTAAAAGTCCGGTCGTGTGGGCGGGTTGACATCGCTTCATCGTGCGGTATCGAGTACGGCATTTCGGGATACCGTTTGGTCGTGTTTTGCGCGCGTCGTTGGTTGCCTGCTTCATCCATGCCCGAATGATGGATCAGCAGGAGGCCTTATCATGAACAATAATGCGCACATGCCCCCCGGTGGAATTGTCCTGTCCGTGAAAGCTGTCGCTTTCTTCTTCCTTCGCCGGTCCGCCGTCGCGCTGGCGGCGGTTCTAGTTCTGTTTGCACTGATGCCCGGTCAGGCGACCGCTGAGCGCGGACGCCGCAGCCTCGCGGGCTCATGGAGCGGCGGCGGATGGGTGTCCTTCGCCGGAGGGCCACGGGAGCGGGCGCGCTGCCGGGTCCGTTATGTGCCGGCATCAAGACGGCGTTTCAGGCTGTCGGCGACATGCGCCACGGAGTCCGGGCGCGTCTCGCAAACGGCAACGGTGCGGAAATCGGGCGCCAACTCCTACGCGGGCAGCTTCTACAACAGCGAATATGACGTCTCCGGTTCGATCTACATCACCGTGCGCGGCAACAGGCAAAAGGCCACGCTGCGGAGCAGCGGCGGTTCGGCGGTGCTGACCCTGCATCGCTGACGCGCAATCCCCGCGCGCCCCTGCCGGATCGCCCCGGCAGGGCCAATGGTGTGGATGAGCGCCGGGCGGCTAAGCGGAGGGAGAAGCGGCGCCGGGCTGGCCCCCATTCGCGCTAACGTATGTTCTTGACCCCAAGAATCGTCTGTGATTCCCAGTTGGGATGACAAACGAATCATTGCTCGACAAGGATTGGGATGCTGCGGTCGCCAGGTTCGGCGGGGCGGAGCATTTGGAGAATGAAGCGCGCCCTGGGCGTGTTCCGGCGGGTTCGCGCCCTCAAATGTGCCAGTGATCTTCTCCGGCTGACGCTGGCTTATT
>JBNKIW010000030.1:0-37229 GCA_050290865.1 Rhodomicrobiaceae bacterium
GAGCGGCCTGGAGCGTTGGAAAATTGCGTTTCTGATCAATGGGGTTGAAGTGACGTTCAAGTGAAAACTTCGGTCTAAGCACGGTAGTACGAAAACCGCGTCATCGCTGGCCGTTTCGACAGGGTCATCGGCGTCATGCTGCGGCTCGCGGGCCGGTACGCGCGGCTCAACTGGGTTACGGCCAGCTATGGAGGGTGGCTATCGTGTTTCCGATCATCGTGACGGCCGGATTGAACCGGAAATCGGAGCCACCGCCACATGTCTTGTCGGTCCGATGCGAAGCCTCGTCAGCTGCTTGACGAAGCGTGCCGCCGGCCGGCGGCCAGGGCGCTGGCGATGTCGTTGATGACAAGCCTGTCCCCCGCGGCCTTGCTGAGGTTCACCCAGCAGAACGGACACATGGTAACCACGTTCTTCCCCTCGGCTTCGAGTTGATCCACGCGATTTCCAGAAATTCGATGCGCCTCGGCCGGGAAAAGCGACTCCAACGGCCCACCGCAGCAGTGCGTGGACTTTCCGAAATGTTTCGGCTCCCGCACGGATAGTCCCGCCGCCCGCAACAACTCGCGGGGTTGTTCGCAAACGTTCTCGTAGCGCGCATAGACACAGGAGTCGTGAATGACGACTTCTCCGTTTACGTGTTCGCTCGCCGCCGGATGCGCCTGCGCAAGCACTTCCAGGTAGCTCTGGACCTCAATGTCGAAATCTTCGACAAAATGCGGATAGGCCTGACGAAACATCTTCGTGGTGTGAGGATCCACAGTGATCAGGCGCTTAACTCCCAGCTTTTTCAGATGCTTCGCCACGCGGCGGGCATGTTCGGCGAAGGCGTCGTCCAATCCATCGTCATAGAGGAGAGCGCCGGCGTAAAGCTCGTCTTCATAAAGATAGCCAAATTCTACCCCTGCTTCGCGAAGCAGCCCGACGATGTCGCGCAACACCTGGTTGGAATGCTGCTTTTTTTTCGACGAAGCGGTGAGGCCCATGAAAAAGGACAGATTTATGAACCTGTTCATGAAACGGCCTATGCCGAAGAACCGCGTCAGGAACGAGTTTTCGAGCAAGGCCAACTGAGCGGACATGGCGTCGATCGCGGGTACCATTTGATACATGTGCCCGGTGTAGAGAACCGTCTCGCCGCCGCGGGGCAGATTGAGCCCGCGGGCCCAGCCCGTAGCCGTCTGCTTCGACAGCGGCAAAACGCTGCCACGCTTGCGCGCGTTGTCGGCGAAAATTCCCAGAATGGGGGCAATCGGCAGAGACATATGACAATCTCCTACTTCAGGCCGAACTCTTGCCTGTTGATCAGATATCGGAGGGTGCGCATGTTATCCGCGATATGGACCCCGGACGGGCAGTTCACTTCGCACATGCGGCACAGCAGACAGGAGAAAATCTGTGGGATGGCGGCGCGAACTTCGTCTTCGAGTCCGAGCATGACTTCGCGGAACAGTTTGCGGGGAACGATCTTGTGCCCCAGCGGGCAGAGCGCCGCGCATGTGCCACAGTGGTAACACGCTCCGGCGTTGAATCCGTCCATCTTCTTCAAGCGAGCCGCTAATTCCGACGACACTCTGGCCATTATGTTATCCTCGTCGCCACCTCACCCCGGGCCGGACCTAATGCCGATTGGTGAGTTCATACTGGAAGTATCCATCCACATCCGCACGGCCGATTTCTTCGACCACGCCATAGCGGCGCATACCGAAGAGCCACACCGTCACTTCCCGGGACGAGTAGCCCAGCGTCTGAGCAATCTCGGGAATTGTCATCGGGCCCTCAGCGAGAACGCCCGCGATACGATCCCTCATGACCATTTCGTCCTGAGCGATATCGAGCATGTCCCGCAATCGTGTCGTATGACTGTTGCTCATGCCGTCACTGTCTCCTTAAGGCTCGCGTCGATCATGGCCACGATCTGGTCATCCCGATAGCCCTCGATCATGATGGCATCCTGCGCACAGATCGGAACGCAAGCGCCTTCTCCCTTGCACGAAGACTCGATCACCATTGCCACTTCTTTGTCGCCGCACAGCATTCGTTCAACGGCGCCATAAGGGCAGGCCTTGAGGCATTCGCCGCACCAGACGCACCTGCTCGTGTCGATTTTTGCAACGAGCGGCTCCAGATTCACGTAGCCCTTCTTCAGCAACGCGCCGGTCCTGGCCACCGCGGCCAGGGACGATGCGACGCTTTCGGCCAGGTTCTTCGGACCTTGCGCGGCCCCCGCGATGCATACGCCGTCAATGACGGTTTCGACGGGTCTCAACTTGATGTGTATCTCGTTGTAGAAGCCGTCCTTGCTCTTGGGTATCTTCAGCACATCGTTGAGCGCGTCGTTCTTACGCGGTGTCATGCCGGTTGCGAGCACGACCAGGTCTGCGCCAATCTCCAGCTCTTCATCGCCCAGAAGCGTGTCTTTGACTGCGATTTCAAGGCGGCCATCGCGCTGTTCCACCCGTGGCGGAGCTGAAGGATCCCAGCGCAGGAAGAGCGCTCCATCGGCGCGGGCCTTCGAATACACGGTTTCCAGGCGTCCGTAGGTGCGGACATCGCGATAGAGGTGGTACTGATTGATGGTTTGGCCGGACTTCTTTTCGAGCCCGTGCAGCAGGCTGCCCGTGAACGCTGTCGCCATGCAGCAGAACCGCGAGCAGTGCGTGTTGGGCTCCGGGCAGCTTTCGCTCTTCTCCTGACGGCTGCCGACGCAGTAGATGAAGCCGACATCGCGCACCGGTTTTCCGTTGTGGATCAGCGGGCCGTCGCTGGCTTCGAGCATCTGCCGGAAGTCCTTCAGCGTGACGACTCCCGGCATACCCCAGCCGTATTCTCCTTCATGGGGCTCGTAGGGCGTGAAACCGGTCGCGACGACGATCGCCCCGACGTTGAGCGATATATCCTCTTTGCCGTGCAAACGAACCGTCGCGATGAAATCGCCGATATGGCCGCTCTTGGCTGTCAGTTCGGCATTGGTGTAGAGAATAATGTTCTCATTCTTGCCGATCTGCGCCGCCAGGTTTGCGACCACTTCGGGACCGTGCTGATTGTCGGGGCCCATCCAACCGACCCGGGACGTCCAGCCTCCGGGTTCACTCTCGCGCTCGACAAGGAAGACCGACAGTCCCATTTCCGCGAGCGAGATTGCGGCGCGCATACCGGTCACGCCCGCTCCGACAACCAGAACGCGGGGCTGGGTTTCGATCCGGATGGCGCTCAGAGGGCACGTCAAAGCACACTTGGCCACCCCGGCGCGCACGATATTGATGCCTTTCGCGGTCGCACCGGTTTTGTCGCCCGTATGCACCCAGGAGCATTGTTCGCGGAGATTGACGTGAACGTACTGATAGGGGTTCAACCCGGCACGCTCCGCCATGGCGCGGAACGTAAACATATGAAGTTTCGGGGAACACGAGGCGATGACGAGGCCATCCAGTTGCTTTTCCTTGATCTCGTCGATCATTTCCTGTTGCGACGCATCCGAACAGGCAAACAGATGCGTCTGCGCGACCTCGACTTCGGCTTCGTTTATGAGCGTGTCCGCAACTTCCTTGACGTTCACATGGTCGGAGATGTTCCCGCCGCAGTGGCATACGTAGACGCCGATTCGCCGTTTGTTCGTCATAGCCTGCCCCTGGTCCGTTCAAGATACGCGGCGGCCTGCGAGGCTGCCGCGCCGGAGTGCAGCACGGTGTCCGGAATGTCCATCACGCCAATTGTGGTCCCGGCTGCGAAAAGCCCATCGACATTCGTACGGGCCGGTTCACTGATGGGATCGATTTCGCGCACATATCCGAATTCGTCCGCGGCCAATTCTTCTCCCTTGTAGAGAGAAAATACATCTGCATTGGGTAGAAATCCCACGGTCAGAACGACGAGGTCGTGTTCGCGGATCTGCCTTCCGCCTTCTCCCAGCATGTCTTCGTAGTGTAATGCGAGGTTTCCATTGGTAAGCTGCTCAATCCGGGCCACCTTGCCCTTGACGAATTCGATCCCCATCGCCCTGGCTTGTTCGTAGAACTCGTTATAGCCCTTGCCAAAAGCGCGAACGTCTATCGTGTAGATCGTGATATCGGCCATCGGCAGAGCTCCCATGGCCAATTGCGCCTGTTTGATGGAGTACATGCAGCCGATACGGCAGCACAGCGGATTGCAAACCGTCTGGTCGCGCGACCCGACACACAGGATCATTGCGATCCTCTCCGGTTCCTTGCCGTCCGATGGCCGCAGCACGGAGTTGTACGGGCGCGTCGGCGCAAGCAGCCGGTCCATCTGCGGTCCGCTGACCACGTCGGGGAATCTCCCGTAGCCAAGCAGTTCCTTGGTCTCCGGATCGAGGATCTTGAAGCCGGTCGAGACAACCACCGAGCCCACATTGATCGACAGGGGTGCCGGCTTCTGCGTGAAGTCGATACACTTGGGAGGACAGGCGCTGACACATTCCATGCACTGGGAGCACATCCCGCAATTCATGCAGCGCTGGGCCTCCTGCCGTGCCTCCGCCTCCGTCATGACCTTTTCGTAGCATTCGAACGTTTTCCGACGTTCATCCAGCGGCAACGCCGGTTGCGGAACGGGCTGGCGCTCCACGAAGCGCTTTGCCTCCTCGAGCACGAGGTTTTTGTCTGTCTTTTCCAGGGTGCTTTCGAACGGCACGTTCAGCGGCTGGCCCTTCAAGCGACGGTCGATATAAAACGCCGCCCGCCTCCCCTGTGCGATGGCATTGATGATCATCGTCGGCGCCGTAACGCAGTCGCCACAAGCAAAAATATCCGGATCGGAAGTCTGACAGGTCTGCGGATCCGCGATCATAAGATGCTTGCTGTCCTTCATTTCGTCCGGGAAATGAGTGGTGGACGGCAATAGACCGATCGATAGCAACGCGAGATCGACCGGAACCACCTTTTCCGAGCCTTCAATTGGAACCGGACGGCGGCGGCCACTTTCGTCCGGCTCGCCCAACTCCATGCTAATGCATTCGACCGCAACAAGTTTGTCGTCCTTGCCGATAAACCTCTTGGGCGTACTCATGAGCATAAGTTCGACGCCCTCTTCTTCAGCCCCGTCTATTTCCCAGTCATGCGCCGGCATCTCCTTGCGCCCGCGCCGATAGTTGATGATGACCTTGGCAGCCCCCATGCGGATGGCGGCCCGAGCCGGGTCCATCGCCGAATTGCCGCCGCCGATGATCATGACGGTCTTGCCTTTTACATCGGGCATGTTCCCGGTATTGACATCGCGCAGGAAATGTATGCAGCCCTCGACGCCGTCCAGATCGTGGCCATCTACATACAGTTCGTGTTCATCCGCCGCTCCGGTTGCGATCAGAATGACATTGAACCCTTGCTGTCTGAGGTCCGGTAAGGACTTGATTTTATGGCCGGTTTTGATCTCGACACCCAGCGCTGTCACGTTCTTGATGTCGCGATCGACAACGTCTTTAGGAAGACGATAGGCGGGAATGGCGGTCCTCAGCATGCCGCCCGCTTGCCGTTCCGCTTCGAAAATCGTGACCTGGTGCCCCTGCCGCGCGAGGTAGAACGCGGCGCTCAGCCCCGCCGGGCCGGAACCGACGATGGCGATCCGCGTCTTCAACGGGTTTTCGACCGGACCGAATTCCGGTTCCGGGTGCTCGGCGTAGTAGCGGTCCACCATGAAGCGCTTGATGCCGCGGATGTGAACCGTTCCCTCTTTCTCGCCGCGCGTGCAGTCGGATTCGCACGGCGCATAGCACGCCCGCGACAGGCTGCCCACCAGGGGCGCGTTTTCCAGATGCAGGTTGAAGGCCTCCTTGTAGCGGCCCGCCCTGACCAGCGAGACGTAGCCGCTGGCCTTGACGCCCGCCGGACAAGTCGAGGTGCAGGGGGCTTCTCCGCGACGGTCGATCACGGCCTTCTTTGGAACCGCCTGCGGAAATGCGATGTGCGCGACCCGGCGCGTGACCAGATCGTAGTTGTACTCATCAGGCACCGCGACCGTGCAGGCTTCTTCGCAGTTTCCGCATCCCGTGCAGGCGTCGAAGTCAACGTAAGCCGGCTTTCTGTGCACCCCCACAGCGAACGAGCCATCGGCTTCCCGCACGATGCCGTCAACCTCGCTGTAGGTCATGAGGTGCACATTGGGGTGATGAGACACAGACGCCATTTTCGGCGTCACGATGCAACTGGCGCAGTCCAGCGTCGGGAACACCTTGCTGAGAAGGATGGCCCGTCCGCCGACGCTGGCGTTTTTGTCCACCAGCAACACGCGGTATCCCATATCGCCCATCGACGCCGCGGTTTCCATGCCGGCGACGCCAGCGCCGACCACCATCACGTCGTAGTCCAAAGGACGTCTATCGGTATCAGGCTTCAACACGGGTCAGCTCCTGTTGAAATTTGTTCATATGCGCGACGAAGTTATCGGCGCATACCGAGCAGAGCCCCGCCATTTTCAGCCGCTTCGGACTGATCCCGCGTTCTTTCATCAGTGTCTGCGCGCGTGTCACGAGCGTGCTGGTGCGAGCCGTGCAATCGGGCAGGTAGGCACAGTCCCCCCCGCAAGCGGCAATGAACACCCCGTCGAAACCACGCTCCAAAGCGCGAACGATCCATGAAGGCTTGACGCCACTGGAGCAGGGCAACGGGATGACCTGGACGGCGGTCGAGTAGTGCAGATGCGCACTGCCCGCCCGGTCGATTCCCGGGTCCGAGATCGGGTTCGTCGAGAACACGAGGATCTTCGGGGCGCTATTGCTGTCGCGGGGGCTCATTTTTACACCTTTCTAAGCAGGTAAACGCTCCAGAACCCGTCATTCTCGACATCACCGAGGTAATCGTGCCCCATCTTGCGGCACCAGCGCTGAATATCGACGATTGTGCCGTTGTCCGACGATTGCACTTCCATGACGCCTCCGACAGGGCATTCCCCCATGGCGCGTTTCGCCTCGAGCATAGGCCCCGGGCAAGCCGTTCCTCTGGCGTCGATGAGTTTGGCGACCTTCTGAGCTCTCAATTCGTCTTCGGTCATGTTCTGTCTCCTTGTGTGATCTGTAAAAAAGAATGGCGGAAGAAGTGGCCTTTTACATAAACAGGCATTGTTTCGACTGGCCGCACATTTCGATCAGGCTGGCAACACCGGCAAACTCTAGGTGCGGATAGTCGATCAATTCCTCGCGACTGATTTCCATAAGGTCCAAAGACAGGTTACACACGGTAATCCTCACCCCGGCCTCAGCGGCTTGTTGCATAAGGTCTTCCAGGGACATTGCTCCGTGCTTTGCCAAATCGAACTTGATCGCTGATGGTTCCAAGTTCTGCAGGTCCTTCTTGGCCTTTTTCGGATCACGAAGAGCGGCTGTAGCCCTGAGCGCGAAAAACAACTCGACTTCCATGTCATAGACTGTCGCTCCCAGCGCGACCATGAACGCAAACATCGTACGTTCAAGATCGCCGCTGATAACACCCAGGGTCAGCTTATCTTTAGGTGCCTCGCGTTCGAGCGCTTCCACCCGGCGCAACAGGTCTTTCAGGAGTTGTTCGGTGGTGTGACTATCGGTCATGCTAGCTTCTCCTGATCATTTGCTTTCAGTTTTCTGCTCAGCAACCTCTATACGGCATGGGAGGAAAAACGTGGCGCGAAGGACAAGGCCCAAGGCGATGTCGCATGTCTGGTTGAGCGCGGCGCGAACATCGCTCCGGGTCCGACTTCATGAACGGTCTCCTTCCGCCCGCGCGGCTGTGCGTCCATTTTCTCACCCAAGAAGACTTGGACGGTGCCTGCGGGGACGCCGCGCTCGCCGGCACCGATGGCGATAACGGCGTCTAAGGCTCCAATTTTCGGGAGAAGGGCGGGGCGTGAGTTTCTGCCGCCCTCGCAACTGGCGCGCGACCGCAAGTGAGGATGGCTCGAAAGCCGCTCGATAGCCGCCGCCCCGGCGTCATCGTCGCTAAGCAGCCAATTTCCGATTCCAAGGACCAAGACCATGGCCGGACACTCTGCTATTACATCAGAATATTATAATCTCATGATACAACGATATTGGGTTTGATCCTTGTCAAAATACCCGCACGTACGGAGCCACATTTCGGCTTCCGTTATCGAACGGATCCACTGGCTCGCGGTCTGTACTGGCGGAATCGACGCGGGTATGCGGCAAGGGCATGGCTCGCATGCGGAGTGTACCGAGAAATCGGCGAGGGCTGACGAGGCTTCGCCTCAGACCGGCAAGACATGTGGCTGTGGCTCCGAATTCCTGATTCATAAGGAGAGATACGGCGGAGCCGATCTCATTCGCACCGCCAAACGGTGAGTACGCCACAATAGGCAAGACCGGGGCCGTAGCCGACATTCTCGACGACCATGTGACGTTGCGGGTCGAAGGGATCTACCGGATGTATCTCAATACCCGCATCCCGAAGCGGCAACGCGAGCAAAAGGCAGCATAGTTCTTCCGCGGTCATCGCCAGCGGGTGCTCGCCTTCGCCATTGGGATAGCCCGTATAGCGCAAGAAAAAAAACACTTGTGGATAGCGGGCATATCGCGCTAGGTTATATTACGTATCATGCATGTTAGTGCAGGATCAGACAATGCCTGCTTGTCATAACGTTGGGCTTACTGCAAAAAACTGCGTTTTACTGACTGCTGCGTAGACCCAGTCGGACGGGGTAACGTACAATGACACCCGAGCAAACACGGTTGTTGGCCCGAAGCTTCTCGAAGCTCGAAAATCGGCTTAACGATTTGGGCTCTCTGATCTATCAGAAGCTGTTCGAGATCTCCCCTGAATCCCGGCACCTCTTCAAAGGCGATCTGGAAGAGCAGAAGCTGAAGATGGCGCACTTCTTGGCGGATTTCGTCCGGTCCCAAACGAAATCGCCTCATTTCATGCCCGTGACCGGAAGAAGCGGCGAAGCCATCATACCCGGCGCCGGAGCGTTGGGCGCGCGCCACGAGATTGATTATGGCGTGCGCGCCGAGCATTACGGCTATATGCGCGAGGCGCTGCTCTACGCCGTCAAGAGCTTGCTCGGAAGCGATTACAACAGCGAAGTTGGCCGGGCCTGGGCGGAAGCCTACGACATGCTCGCCAACGCCATGCAGAAGCAGGCCGGCGAGAACCCCGGGGCAATGGCGTATGCGAAGATCTTTCACCCGAAGGGCTCGAAAATCCGCCCCCTTGTAGAATGGTCGGATGCACTCAGCGTGGGCGTCGAGCAGATCGATAACGAGCACAAGAAGCTGGTCGGTCTTCTCAACGAGTTGCACGGCGCTCTTCAGACGGGTATGGGCCAAGGGGCGCTTGGCGGCGTCTTGGACGGGCTGTACCAGTACACGTGCTATCACTTCGCTCATGAGGAGATACTGTTTCAGCGCTCGGACTATCCCGGCTATGAACAGCATCGTCGGCAGCATCAGATCTTGACCGCCAAGGTTCTGGAAATTTATGAGGACTTCCAGAGGGGGACGGCGGCAGTGCTGCCCGAGCAGGTTCTGGAGTTTTTGAAGGACTGGCTCTCCCAACACATCATGGGAGCGGACCACGAGTTCGGCGTGTATCTCAACGCGAAGGCGGCTGCGCTCGGGCCCGAATTGGCGCTTCACCGGTAGTACAAGCCCGCTGGAAATCTCCTTCATTTCGGTGGCCTCCGTCGAGGCACACCCCAACGTGACGCCGCTTTGGTGCGAAAAGCCTTGGCTGTCGATGGCAGCCGCGGTGCGACGGCTTCCGGAGGCCCGGCGAGGCCGGCGAATTGCACACCCCCTGTTCATGGTTGCCGTGATTTGTCCCCCTCGTCTCCGACAAGGTGGTAAAGAGATGCGACATTGCGTGGCATATCGGGAAGTGCTCAGGCGCGGGGATACCCATGAGGCTGCGGCGGCGATTGACGAAAGACGGTCCGGGCGTCGAAATCGCGACACATGGCGGGTGGCTGGCGCTGGCCGGTGTGCGGCAACTGGGCGGCATTCTGGGTGATCATGGGATCAGCGGTAGCGGGGCTAGCGACGTTCTTCCCCTGTTGCAGCTTGGGGTGGCCGGACGGCGGGCGTTGGCGAGCGAGCTTGTGCAGACGCCGCCGGAGCCGTTTCCGGAGGGACCGCTCCTCCTGCCGTTCACGCCGTGCTCGCTCCGGGACTTCATGCTGTATGAGCGGCACGCGATCGACGCCGCGCGCGGTTTCGCACGCCGTTTCTTGCCAGCGGCATACCGGCTCGCCCAGACTGTGGAGGCGATCACCCGCCGCCCTTTTCCCAAATTCCGTGCTCATCGGTTGTGGTACGCGCAGCCAATCTACTATTTCGGCAACCAGCTGAGCTTCCTCGATCCCGGCCAGGAGATACCCTGGCCAGCCTATACCGAGGCGCTGGACTACGAACTGGAACTGGGTGCGGTTCTTGCCCATCCGCTCCGCGATGCGACGCCGGCGGAGGCTGAAGCCGCCATCGGTGGTTTTGTCCTGTTGAATGATCTGAGCGCGCGGGATGGGCAGTTGCTTGAGATGCGCTCCGGTTTCGGGCCGCAGAAGGCCAAACATTTTGCCAGTGCCATGTCCGCGGAACTCGTCACGGCGGAGGAAATCCTGCCCAGACAGCATGCCCTTGAAGGCCGCGTGTCGATCAACGGTCGCAAGGTGGCGCAATGCTCGACCCGGAAGGCCAGATACACGCTGGCCGAGGCCATCGCCTTCGCGTCGAGAGACGAAACGCTGCATCCGGGTGAACTTTTCGGCTCCGGCACACTGCCCGGCGGCAGCGGCATGGAGACCGGCAACTGGCTGAAATCCGGCGATAGACTCGAACTGACCATCGACGGCGTGGGCAGCCTCAGCGCGACAGTCGGGGGCACGAGACACACGTCATGATCATCAGCCGCAGCGAAACGTGCGGCAGAAGACCGCGAATTCCGGGGCGACGGACAACACTCCCTTTCACAGGAATTTCATCGCCAGTTTAGGTAACGGGGTGTAAACAGTAAATATCAGCCGCAGACCGGACCTGTTGCTTTTTGTCCTCGCTCCGCCGCGATGGTGTGTGGTTGCCGCTGGCCTTGAACCTTCCGCCGTGGAGAGGCGACGAATGTTTCGAAGACGTGCATATCGGGGAGCGCGACGGCCATGACCGCCGCCGACGACATCAGCCTGATCCGGCGCATGGCCGCCCGCGATCAGTCGGCGATGAACGCCCTTTACGCGCGCCATAATGTCCGCGTGTTCCGCTTTCTCTTGCGGCTCACCCGGATCGAGGCAACGGCGGAAGACCTGATGAACGAGGTGTTTCTGGAAGCATGGCGGAGGGCGGCAAGCTTTGAAGGCCGTTCATCCGTATCGACGTGGCTGATGGCCATCGCCCACCATCGCGCCGTGAGCGCCCTGCGCAAGCGCCGCGAATCGCCGCTGGACGAGGTCACGGCCTCGACAATCGCCGACGTGGACGATACGCCCGAAGTCACGGCACAGAAACGCTCGAAGGCCGAAGTCATGCGCGCCTGTATGGAGGGGCTCTCGCCCGACCATCGGGCCATCATCGACCTGGTTTACTACCACGACAAGTCTGTCGCCGAAGCCGCCGAAATCGTTGGAATACCGGAAAACACCGTCAAGACCCGGATGTTCCACGCACGCAAGAAGCTGGCGGAACTGATGCGAGAGGCCGGTGTCGACCGGGGATGGCCATGATCAACGACAGAACGGAAGAACGGGACGAGATGGAGATGCTGCTGCCGTGGTATGCGGCAGGCACGCTCGGTGCTGCGGAGGCGGCCAGGGTGGAAGCGTGGCTTGCTGCCCACCCCGAGGCGCGAAATGCCGTCGCGCTGATCCGCGAAGAGCTGGATGAGACGATTGCCGCCAATGAACACCTTGGTGTGCCAGGCCCCGGGGCGCGTGAGAGGCTGATGCAGGCAATCGCCGCCGAGCCCGCGCCCGCCGCCAGCGTAACGGGCGTGTGGCGCCGTGTAGCGGCGGTGGTTGCGGGGCTGGCGCCGGCGGGCATGTCTCCCGGCATGGCGCTGGCCGGGGCGGCGGCCGGTGTAGTCATCCTGGTACAGAGCGCGGCACTCGCAATGCTGCTCCTCGGCGCTCAGGTTGGCGGCATGCGTCTGGCCTCCGGAGAGGATGGCGGAGCGGCGGCGGGTACGTTCGTGATCGTGCGCTTCACCGACGAGGCCAAAGCCAGCGACATCGCCGCGCTGCTGCGGCCGATGCGCGCCACCATCGTGGACGGGCCGAAGCCGGGCGCCGTGTTCAAAATCCGGGTAGGACCGCGGGTTCTCTCCAATGCCGAGCGCACGGCGATTATGGATAAACTCCGGTCGAGACGTGATATCGTGAGCTTCATCGCAAGCGGGGGCTGAGCCCCCGTTTGCATCGCCTGGGCGTCGCTGGAAGACGGGGGGTAGCGTGGTGCAGGTATGGGGAGGGACGATGAATCGGTTCAAATGGGCGGCCTGGGTCGGTTTTGCGGCGGCAGCCCTGGTGGCAATGTTCGCCGGTGCCGCCTTCGACGAGGCGCAAGCCCAGCGGCTGGAAAGGTTCACAGCAGGCCAGGATTGGTCCGCCAACCGGCCCGCATTGAAGCGCGGCCGCCATGGTGTTCGCCGCGCCCACCGTTATAAAAAGCGCAACCGTCGGCACGAGCGGATCGGGAAGCATCGCCGCCGCGATTTGCGCGACATCGACCAGGGCATCCGGGGTGAGAAACGCAAGCGCTGCCGGAAGGGCTCGATCCTCCGCAGAGGACGCTGCATACGGGTGACGGACTGTCCCCGCGGCCTGTCCATGAGCCGCGGCCATTGCTGTCCGAAAGGATCGCGCTGGACCGGCAGGAGATGCCGCACACGCGAGGTGGATGAGCGTCACACAGATTGTCCGAAGGGAACGATTCCCCGCAGAGGACGCTGCATCCGGGTGGCGGACTGTCCTCCCGGCCAGCACATGAGCCGCGGCCATTGCTGCCCGAGGGGATCGCGCTGGATAGGGAGACGATGCCGCACGCGGGAGGCTGAAACCTGCCCGCCGGGGACGAGAGGCACGCCGCCCAAATGCCGCCCCGTGGATCCAGACTACGGCGACGACCAGCCTCCCTATGACCGCCCGTGGTCGGATGACGATCGGCCGCCGCGTTACAGTCCGCCCGTCTTCGTTGACGAAGCGCTTCCGCTGCCGCCACGCGTGAGCGTGGTGCCGCCCGTGCGCCGCCCACCGCCGCCATCGGATACGGCTGCGCTGCCGCCGGCCACGCCCCCGGCGGATCAAGCCGCCACCGCCGCCGGTCAGCAGGGGCCGCTGTTCCGCGCCGCTGAGGTCGTGGTCATGGTGCGTGCCGCGGAACCTGACAGCGTCGCCGCGCAGCTGGCGCAGTCCTTCAACCTTAACCTCCAGGAAACCGTGCGCCTCGGCCTGCTGGCGGACGCACGTATCTACCGCTTCAGCATACCCGATGACCGCTCGGTGACCGGCCTTGCGGCGGCGATGGCAGGAGCGCCCAACGTCGCCATGGCCATCCCGAACTACTATCACCGGCTGCAGGAAGAAGCCGCCCGGGCGCAGAAGCCGGCCGGAACGCTGCAATACGCCCTGCCCAAACTGCATGTTCCGGATGCGCGGGCTTTGGTCAGTGGCCGCGGGATAACCGTCGCGGTGATCGATTCCGGCGTCGATGCCTCGCATCCGGCGCTGAGAAACGCCAATCTTACGCTGCTCGACGCGGTCGAGGAAGGCGGCGGCAAGGCCATGCCCGACAAGCACGGAACGGCGATCACCGGCATTATCGCCGCTCAGGGCGGACAGGTGGCGGGCATCGCTCCGGGCGCCAAAGTCCTGGCCGTGCGTGCCTTCGCGCCGGAGGAAGAGGGGGAAGCGCCGGTCACGACATCGATGCGCCTCGCCCGCGCCGTCAATGAGGCTTTCGAGAAGGGCGCGCGTATCTTCAACATGAGCTTTGCCGGTCCGCGCGATCCGCTGCTGATCGCGATCATCGACGCCGCTTACGCCGATGGCGCGATTTTCGTCGCCGCGGCGGGGAACAACGGACCGAAAGCTCCACCCGCCTTTCCTGCGGCCTATGAAAAGGTGATCGCCATCACCGCCACCGACGAGGGCGACGCGCTCTATCCCCACGCCAACCGTGGCGAGTATGTCACCGCCGCCGCACCGGGCGTGGATATCCTGGTACCGGTGACGGGTGAGGGGTTCGACTATCTGTCGGGAACATCGTTCGCGGCCGCGCATGTGTCGGGGATCATCGCCCTGATCATGGAACGCAACCCGCAGATGACGGCGGAGGCCGTCCGGGAGGTGCTCACGCGGGGCGCCCATGATCTCGGCGCGAAGGATTTCGGGGCCGGACTGGCGGACGCCTACGCCTCGCTGTTGCTCGTGGAGAAGAAGTGAGCGGACGGTGCGCTATGTCGATCTGACCCACACGGTTGCCGCTGGCATGCCGGTGTTTCCCGGCGATCCGCCGGTGCGGCTCAGCCCCGCGGCGGATCTTGCCGCCGACGGCTTCGCGGATCATGAGATCGCGGCGGGGATGCACGCGGGGACGCATATCGACGCTCCCGCCCACATGCTCGCCGGCGGCGCCACCATCGCCGATCTGCCGCCCGAAGCATTTTTCGGCCGCGGCCGCCTGATCGACGCGCGCGGCGCGGACGCTATCGGACCGGAGCTGCTCGACGCGGCGTCCCTTGCGCCCGGCGATATCGTGCTGGTGTGGACGGGCTTTGCCGACCGCTTCGGCGACCCCACCTATTACAGCGACTATCCCGAGGTGAGCGAGCCCTTCGCGGCCACTCTCCTGGCACGCGGTGTCCGGATGCTCGGCCTCGACACGCCCGGTCCCGACCGTGCGCCTTACCCGGTCCACAAGCTCCTGCTTGCGAACGGCATCCTGATCGCCGAGAACCTGACCAATCTCGCCGCGCTTGCCGGGCTCGCCGCCTTCGACATCGTTGCGCTTCCGGCGAAATATGCGGCTGGCGGCGCCCCGGCGCGCGTGGTGGCGATCATCGCGGGCTGAGGCCCTGGTACAGCCCGAGGCAAGTGGTTCAGGATTTCCGGCGGGCTGTACTAGTCCCAGCACGCGGACCACATTGACGCAATCTGCCGTTAAGCGTAAGACCCGCGATACCGCAATCGGCTCCTGCAACCGCGCCTCATCCAGGAGGAAAGGCCATGCCCCCATACCGTTCCCGCACGTCCACCCACGGCCGCAACATGGCAGGCGCCCGCGGGCTGTGGCGCGCCACCGGCATGAAGGACGAGGATTTCGGCAAGCCGATCATTGCCATAGCCAATTCGTTCACCCAGTTCGTGCCCGGCCATGTCCATCTGAAAGACCTGGGCCAGATGGTCGCGCGCGAGATCGAGAAGGCGGGGGGCGTTGCCAAGGAATTCGACACCATCGCCATCGACGACGGCATCGCCATGGGCCATGGCGGTATGCTCTACTCGCTGCCCAGCCGCGAGTTGATCGCGGATTCGGTCGAGTACATGGTCAATGCCCATTGTGCCGACGCCATCGTCTGCATCTCCAATTGCGACAAGATCACGCCCGGCATGATCATGGCCAGCTTGCGGCTCAACATCCCCTCGATCTTCATATCGGGCGGCCCGATGGAGGCGGGTAAGGTCACGATCGGCGGCAAGACCCACGCCATCGACCTCATCGATGCCATGATCAAGGGCGCCGACAGATCGGTGAGCGACGAGGAAGCCGAGGCGTATGAGCGCGCGAGCTGCCCGACCTGCGGCTCGTGCTCCGGCATGTTCACCGCCAATTCCATGAACTGCCTCGCCGAGGCGCTGGGCTTTGCGCTCCCGGCCAACGGCACGCTCGTGGCCACGCACTGGGACCGCAAGGAGCTGTTCCTGGAGGCCGCGCGGCGCATCGTGAACCTGACGAAGCGATATTACGAGAACGACGACGAGACCGCCCTGCCGCGCTCCATCGCCACTTTCGCGGCGTTCGAGAACGCCATGCGGCTCGACATCGCCATGGGTGGCTCGACCAACACCGTGCTGCATCTGCTGGCGGCGGCGGAAGAGGCAGGCGTGCCTTTCACCATGGCCGATATCGACCGGCTGTCGCGCTCCACGCCGTGCCTGTGCAAAGTGGCGCCGAGCGTCGCCGACGTGCATCTGGAGGATGTCCACCGCGCGGGCGGCATCATGGCCATTCTCGGCCAGCTCGACCGCGCCGGGCTGATCAACCGCGAATGCCCGACCGTGCATTCCTCAAACCTGGGCGAGGCGCTCGACCGGTGGGATATCAGCCGCACCAATTCGCCGGAAGTGCAGCAGCTTTTCCGCGCCGGTCCCGGCGGGGTGCGCACCACCGAGGCGTTCAGCCAGTCCAAGCGCTATGACAATCTCGATACCGACCGCGTGAAGGGCGTGATCCGCTCCCCCGACGCCGCCTTTTCCAAGGATGGCGGTCTGGCGGTGCTGTTCGGCAATATCGCCGCCGATGGCTGCATCGTGAAGACGGCGGGTGTCGATGACAGCGTTCTCAAATTCTTCGGCCCTGCGGTGATCTGCGAGAGCCAGGAGGAGGCCGTGGAGAAGATCCTCGGCGGCGCTGTCAAGGCTGGCGATGTGGTCATCATCCGCTATGAAGGCCCGACCGGTGGGCCGGGTATGCAGGAAATGCTGTACCCGACGAGCTATCTGAAGAGCGTCGGCCTCGGCAAGCAATGCGCGCTGATAACCGACGGGCGCTTCTCGGGCGGCACCTCGGGGCTGTCCATCGGCCATGTCTCGCCCGAGGCGGCGGAAGGCGGCGCCATCGCGCTGGTCGAGCCGGGCGATATCATCGACATCGACATCCCGGCGCGCACCATCAATGTGCGGGTGAGCGACGACGAACTGGCTTCGCGGCGCGAGGCGATGGAGGCGAAAAAGTCGCAGGCCTGGACCCCCGCGTCGCGGCAGCGGCCCGTGAGCGATGCTCTGCGCGTCTACGCCGCCATGGCCACCAGCGCGGCCCGTGGCGCGGTGCGCGACATAACAAAGCTCTCCAATACGCCCGCTAAGAAATCCTGACCCATATCCCGCTCGCGCTCATAGGATTTCTTGGCGGCTGCACGTCTAGCAAGTTATTGATTTTAGAGCATCTTTTTCCGCGCCAATTTCACAGATGCGAGTGCAGCAAAGGGGGGGGGCGAACTTGGCTCGCGGACTGTACCAGGGCGCTGACAGGACGGACCGTTTTCCGAAATCTCTTCCAGCGTCACCTCGCCTTCGGAGGTCATTTTCACCTCAGCGGGCAACCGTGCGGCGATGATGGCCGGATCGCGGTTGCGCAGGCCATGCGGGCGCAGGGCACGGTGAACTTTTCCGCATGCGGATGCCTAGACATTGCGCGCAAAGCCACATATCGTGATGCGTAACATCGAATCACGCCCAGAGCTATGGCAAAGACAAAAAGCCCCTTATCCAAGATCGAACTACTTTGCGCTGAAAAAGGAATGCGCATGACGGTGCAACGCGCCGTGATCGCGCGTGTCCTTTCTTTAGCCACCGACCACCCCGATGTGGAGGAAGTCTATCGACGCGCCCATCAGGTCGATGACCGTATTTCATTATCGACTGTATATCGCACGGTGCGCCTGCTCGAGAATGCCGGAATCATCGACCGCCATGCCTTCAAGGACGGCCGTGCGCGCTACGAGCACATCAAGAGCGAGCACCACGACCACCTGATCGATACCGAGACCGGCAAGGTGATCGAGTTCAAAAATGAAGAGATCGAGAAACTCCAGGAGCGGGTGGCTCGCGAACTCGGCTTCGAACTGACCGGCCACCGTCTGGAGCTCTACGGACGGCCGCTGCGCAAGCGCTGAAGGCTGGCTCGCGGCCGCTAGGCTTGCGTCACGGCCGCCTCGCGCAGGGCATCGACCACGTCCTGCGCGCGTGCCGGCGTGAGGCCCACCTGACGCAGCGTGTAGTCCGACATGCTCAGCGCGATTTCCCGTTCACCCATGATGACGAGCCCCACCCCCAGCCCGGTCAGGTACTGATACTCCTCATCGGAATGAACGCGCGCCACGATGCCGATATCCGGCCTCGCCGCGCGGGCGAGTTCGATCACGCGGCGGCTCTGGAAAGCGTCCGGCAGAGCGACGACGATAAGCCGCGCGTGGCGGGGCCGTGCCGCCTTGAGCACCTCCGGCTGCGTGGCGTCGCCGAAAATGACCGGCGTACTGCTGACGCGGGCGGCTTTCGATACGGTCCACTGGCCCTCGATGACGGTGAAAGGCTGCTTGGCGTAGCGGAGCGCGTCGGCCACGACGCTGCCAACGCGGCCATGGCCGACGACGATCACATGGTCCCGCATACCGGCGATGCGGCGCTGATCCTTCATGCCCGCGCCCTGCCGCCGCCATGGCACTTTCAGGATCTGGTCGAGACCGTGGCCAGCGGCCGTATACACGACGATCGTGACCGAGTGCAACAGGATGGTGACCGTCGCCGCCGCGAGCAGAATACCCTGCTGGTCCCCGGTCATGAGCGCCAGAGCGCCCGCGAGCGCGGTGAGCATGAACGAGAATTCGCCGACCTGCGCAAGCATGCCGCTGGTCAGACCCGCCGTTTTCGGGCGTACCCCCAGAAGCACGAGCAGCGCAAAGAAGATCAACCCGCTGCCGACCATGATCGCCGCCGCTATGATGGCGATCTGAACCGGCGCGGTTACGACGAGCATCGGATCGAACAGCATCCCGACGGAAACGAAAAACAGCACGGTAAAAATGTTCTGAATCGGCAGGGACTCCGCTGCGGCCTGGTGGCTGAGATCCGACTCGCCGAGAACAGCACCGGCGAAGAATGCGCCGAGCGCGAGGGACACACCGAGCAGTTTCGACAGACCAAACGCGACGCTCAGCGCGATGGCGATGACGCCGAGGGTGAACAGTTCCTGCGACCCGATCCGCGCCGTCAGGTCGAGAAGGCGCGGCAGAAGCCACTTCCCGACAACATACAGCGCCGCGATGACGGCACAGGCGGTCAGGATGGTTCTCGCGGCGAGCCAGACAATGCCCACGCCGTCCGTCGTCCCATGCGCGATGACGGGCAGCAGAACCAGGACGACGATGACCACGATATCCTGGACCACCAGCCAGCCCAGGGTGACACGTCCCGCCATCGTCGTGATCTGCTGACGCTCCTCCAGCGCCTTGGTCGCAACGGCGGTACTCGATATGGCGATGGCGAAGCCCAGCACCAGCGATGCACCCGGCGTCCAGCCGAGCAACTGACCGGTCAGCCAGCCCAACACCGCGCTGCCGGTGATCTGCATCAGGGCACCGCCGAGCGCGATATGCCAGACCGCCAGCAGATCGCGCACCGAGAAATGCAGGCCGATCTTGAACATCATCAGCGCGATGCCGACTTCGGCCAGTTCCGCGGTCAGTTCCTGGTCGGCGACGAAACCCGGCGTCTTGGGGCCGACCATGACCCCCGCCACGAGGTATCCGATGATCACCGGCAGCCGCAAAACCCTCGCACCCAGGCCCCAGATATAGGCCATGGTGAGACTCATGACGATCGTCGCCGCGAAGATCGTGCCATGGCTCATATCGGGAAACACCGTAGCGTCATGCTGTCCAACTCCCGATATTTACCGCAACAGCCTTCGCGCAGGGTTACGGCCTGAAGATAAAGTGCCGGGCGCACTTCCGGCAGGGGCGAAATGTGGTTCGATTTGAAACAGTAGCGGCCATTCTTGCTCAAGCATACAGATCATCGCAAGCGCGACTTGCGCGGGACGGTGGTCCTGCGGCAACGTAGCCAGCGGAGGCTGCCACTGCTCCCCAACTTCGCCTCATGCCGACGCGCCTGCGCAGGCGAGCCCCGCCATCAGCGGTCCTTGAATTCCGGCTTACGCTTCTCGGTGAAGGCGGCCATGCCTTCCTTCTGGTCCTCCGTCGCGAACATCGCATGAAAGAAACGCCGCTCGAAACGCACGCCCTCCGTGAGCGTCGTCTCCAGCGCCCGGTTGACGCACTCCTTCGCCGCCAGGACCGACGGGACAGACATCGCGGCAATCTTCTCTGCGGCCTTCAGCGCCTCGGACACCAGGTCGGCGGCGGGCACGATCCGGCTTACCAGGCCCGAGCGCTCGGCCTCCGCGGCGTCCATCATGCGCCCGGTGAGACACATCTCCATGGCCTTGGACTTGCCGACGAGCCGCGTCAGCCGCTGTGTGCCACCCGATCCGGGAATGACGCCGAGGCTGATCTCCGGCTGACCGAACCTGGCGGTATCGGCGGCGATGATGAAGTCACACATCATGGCCAGCTCGCAGCCGCCGCCCAGCGCATAGCCCGCGACCGCAGCGATGACCGGCTTGCGGCAGCGGGACAGGCGTTCCCAGGAGGTGATGAAATCCATCTTGTAGACTTCGGGATAGGTCAGCGCCTGCATTTCCTTGATGTCGGCACCCGCGGCAAAGGCTTTCTCGGAGCCGGTGAGAACGATGCAGCCCACGCCCTCATCCGCCTCGAACTCGTCCAGCGTGCTGTTCAATTCGGAAATCAGCTGGCCATTGAGCGCGTTGAGCGCCTGCGGGCGGTTCAGCGTGATGAGCGCGGCCCTGCCACGCTTTTCAACAAGAATGGTCTCGAAAGCCATGGGGTCATCCTCAAAATTGAGCGCCGAGGTTAGGTTTGACAGCGCGGACAATACGATGTCGAACGTCCATTTTGAACCATCCGCTCGACTATCCCCCCGCAACCTTGCCGCTGGCAGACCTGCCCCTCGCGCCCATAAACGGCGAAGGAATGCTGGAAATAGCCGAGCGAGCCATCCGCTTTTCGATAGTCGCGCAAGGAGGAGCCGCCCGCGGCGATGGCCTCGGCGAGCACGGTTTTGATGGCTTTCACGAGCCGTCTCGCAGCCGCGGTGGGCACGCCCTTTGCGCTGGCCAGGACCGATGCCGGTTTCTGCGGCGCGAGCCGGGCGCGGTAGAGCGCCTCGCAGGCATAGATGTTGCCGATCCCGGCCACGACATGCTGATCGAGGAGAAACGCCTTCAGCGACTGCCTGCGCTGGCGGGCGCGGGTGGCCAGCCCTTCGGGCGTCAGTTCGTCCCCGAGCGGCTCTACGCCGAGCCGGGCGAACTGCGGGTGCTCCGCGAGCGTAGCCGCCGGGATGAGGGTCATCGAACCGAACCGGCGTGCATCGTTGTAACGGATGACGGCGCCGTTGCTCATCTCGAATACGACGTGATCGTGGCGCGCATCGTCTCCGGCCGCGCGCGCGGATTTGCCCGTGGCGCGGCTATCCACGTCCCTCTCATCCCCCTTCGTGCCGGTGATGAAGCGCCCGCTCATGCCCAGATGCATGGCCAGCACTTCGCCATTGTCGAGATGGGCCAGCAGATATTTCGCGCGCCGCATGAGCTGCGTGACACGCCGGCCCTTGAGGCGACGGACGAAATTGGCGGGAAAAGGAAAGCGCAGACCGTCGCGGCGCTGCCGGACGCGGAGGAATACCGCGTTTTCCAGCACGGGCGCGAGGCCGCGGCGCACGGTTTCGACTTCGGGAAGTTCGGGCATGGCGTGTCCGCGGGAAGGAGTTCGAGCCCAGCTCTAACCGTCCGGATCCGTCGCGGCAAGCCGCGTAGCCGCAAATGGGTCAGCGTGGCAGGCCGGGGCTCGCGGCCCGGTCAACGCCGCGCGCCGCACCAGAGGTGGAAAAAGTCACTTTTTTTGCGGTGCGGCATAGCCCTTTCCGATGAATTCGGCCGCCTCGGATCGAACTCTTGCCTTCTTTATTCCTATCATTACGTCAACGTCTGACACGAAGCGATTCATTGCCGACCGCAGGGTGGCAAACGTGTCGCAGATTGTGCTAGGCTCCCGCACGTGCGCGGAATATCATGGACCGCGACGGGGCAGCCGGGTAACGCTGGGCACTGGCTGGGGGAACGACTGATGGCGGTACGTGACGGTAGCACGCCTCTATTCGAGAATATTTCTGGAGGCGACGCGAAGCCGGAGAACGACGGCAGCTCGTCGGATGACCCTCAGCGCGATACCAGCACAGCGCTGATCAGAGTAGTGGAACGGCCCCCCGAGCTGCACCGCATGCACGAAGGGCGCGTTGTGAAATCCGCCGGGCGGATGCTCGTCGGCTCGCCTGCCCCTATCCCCACCCTCGAAGACGTCCTGAACCATACCCCCATATTCTCCGGCCGCAAGGCGCGGCAGTGGAGCGTTTCAGGCGGGGTGGCGGTGGTGCTTGCCTGCGTGGTCGCGATCGGGGCGGCGGTGGCGCTCACCGGTGTCCTGAGCCGGAACGTCGGCCATGGAGCCGCCGCGCAGGATGGCCGCGGTGGAACAACCGGGCGCGCCGGCGCGGGGCCAGTCCCGCAAAGTCTGACGATGTCCGAAATCGGGACGGGCAGCAAGACGGCACGGCCGGGCGGCGCGGGCGGCCTCAAGGTTGCGAAGGCCACTGACGCGCGCGGCGTGTCGGGACAGGTGGGCACCTTCACCGTGAAAGATGTAACCGGGACCGCCGACAAAGCTTTGCCGCTCCATATCGCCATCCCGCAGACCGGGCCTGAAGAATACTCCTTCATCATGTTTCGCGGCCTGCCCGCGAAGGTCAGCATTTCTTCCGGATTTCGCCTCAAGGACTCATGGGCCGTGTCACTGCGCGACCTGGACAGCCTGACGCTGGAGGCGGAAGCCGGCTATGCGGGGCGGTTCGAGCTTGAAGTTCTGCTGATCCGGGGACGGGACACGCCCGCCCAAAGCCGGGCACTTGCGGTTGACATCCTGGCCCCCGGTGGACAGGCGCCCGTCAACGCCGAAAATTCCGCATCGCAGGTTCTGACGGCGGCACCTGCGGCAGGAGATACCGGCAGCCTGTTGCGCGTCTCGCCGGAGGAAGAGGCCCCGCTCCTTGAGAAGGCCTCCAAGCTTCTTGAAAGCTACGATATATCCTCCGCCCGGCTGCTGTTCGAGCATCTGGCCAGACAGGGAAGCGCTAAAGCGGCGTTTGCTCTCGCTCAGACCTTCGACCCGTCGTTCTTCCACTCTTCGTCGATCAGAGGCATGCGTCCGGACGCGGCGAAGGCCAAACAATGGTACAAGTGGGCAGCGAAGCTGGGGAACGAGGAGGCCGCGAGCCGGTCGAGCGCCCTCGACGCGCGATAGACGGAAGAGGCGTACCGCCCGGATTACGCATATTCCCCGTCTGGGACGTGCCCGTCAGCCCGGCCCTCGCCAACCAGCCGCGCCGTCGCCGTCTCGATGCGCTCCTGCAGCAGCGGCATGACCGCGCGGCGTGGCACGCCCGGCGGGATCGGATCCAGAAATTCGACCAAAATGGTACCCGGATACCGCATCGTGCTTCCCGTCGGCCAGAACAGGCCCGAATTCAGGGCCACCGGCACGCAGGGTATGCCGAGCTGCTCATAGAGCATGACGACGCCAGGCTTGTAATCGGGGGCGGCCTCCACCGGCTTCCGCGTGCCTTCGGGGAAAATCACGATGTCGCGTCCCTGGCTGGCGCGCTCCTTGGCAACCCTCATCATCTGGCGCAGCGCCGTGCCGCGCAGGTCACGCTGGACCGGGATCATCTCGAATTTGCGGCAGAACCAGCCGTAAAGGGGGATCAACAGCAGTTCCCGCTTCAAAATCATGGCCGGATCGCGCATCAGCGGGATGAGGCCGATCGTGTCCCAGGCCGATTGATGCTTGGCGGCGATGAGCGCGGCGCCCTCGGGAAGTTTCTCGCGCCCGCGCACCTCGACTTTCGTGCCGCAAATGACGCGCATCCACCACAGCGTCGTTCTGGCATGCGCTGAAAGGCCCGCCATCGCCCAGCGGCGTGGTCCCAGCAGCAACGGGCTGCCGAGGATCACGAACAGAGCCGTACTAAGATAGAAGACGGCGCGGAATGTGAGAGAGCGCAGCATGGATCAACTCGCATTCCCGCCGTCCAGGCAGCGGCGCGTGCCGCCGGCAAGGCCGCGGCTGTGGGTCACTTGCGAGAAGACACAGCGTGCCAGCGCCGGCATGAACTTGACGTATTCCGAGGCGAGGAGCTGCAGCGTAACGGAGTTTGTCCACCATGCGTGAACATCGACGCTACGCGGCTTCACAGGATAAGGGATCAGTTCGGCATCGGGCAGCGCGCGGCGCAGTTCCGCGTAGCTGCGCGGCATGTGGTAGCTCGACGTCACGACAATGAGCGAACGGAAACGGCGCTTCTCCATCCAGACGCGCGTTTCGTCGGCGTTGCCGATGGTGTCGCGGGCGACCTTGTCCATGTCGATGCAGCACCGGAACAATCTCTTGGTCTCGGGCATGAGGTTCATGAGTTCGCGGCGCGTCGTTGCCGGATTGACGCCGGAGATGAGAAGCCGCCTGCCGTTCCCGAGCGCCAGTAGCTTCACGGCCTCGGGGATGCGCGCCTCGCCGCCCGTGAGCGCGACGATGCCGTCCGCCCGGCCGATCGCGCCGGGCTCGTCGATGATCAGCGAGCAGAATGCCAGGAAGCCGAGCACGAACGCCACCCCCGCGGCAGCGCCTGCGCGGAGGGCGAATCTGATCCCTTGCCTGTACCGGCGGGCGCCATCCTGGCGGGCCGGCGTTTCACGCGCCCCTTCCATATCTCCGACAGTGCTGTTTTGTCCGCGCTTTGGAAATGCCGTAAAAGCCATTATTGGGCAATTCCCACATGAACTTCGGCTTTACCGCTACTGGTTCTGTGCATTCAAAATATGGCGGACGCCATATCGCGAGGTAATCTGGCAGATGGCTGCGATCGCCACGACGACGAGTGCCAGCGCGGCATAACCATATATATCAAGGTGTCCCGTGCCGAACAGCCGCCGGAATTCGGCCTGGGCACCGGCCCCGGTCATGAAATCGGCGACAAGCGGCATGAGAAAGAACACCAGCGCAGCCGCAGCCGCCCCTGTGAGTCCCGCCTTGATGCCCAGCTTCAGGAAATGCAGTTCAAACTGGCGGGCGATGAACCGTTCCTCCGCGCCCACGAAGTTCAGCACTTCCACGATATCCTTGTTCGAAGACATGGCGCTGCGTGCCGCCGAGACGACGATACCGACGGTCGCCGCCGCCACCAGCACGATGAGCACGATCCCGCCCAGTGCCAGCGAGCCGGTGACGCGCCTGATCTGCTTGCGCCAGGCGCGGTGATCGTCGAGCGAAGCGCCGGAGAACTTGGTGGCGAGCGCGGCGCGCAGCGTCGCCATATCCGGCGCGTTGGCGCTGTCGATATTCACGGCGATCAGCCGCGGGAACGGTAGTTCCTTGACCGCGGGAATCTGCCCGAGCCAGGGCTCGACGAGATCGGCGGATTCATCGAGGGACAGGAGCTTGACGTCGCGCACGCCGATCTGTCCGGTAAGGAACCTCACGACTTTCGCGGCCTGCCGTTCGACCTCGGCGCTGGTTCCCTCGGCCGCGACGAGGACCGTGACTTCGCCGGCGACGGCCCGCTGCCATTCCGCGGCCATCTTGTTGATCATGTAGACGACGCCGGTCGTCAGGCAGGCCAGGAACGCCATGATGCCGATCACCATGATCAGCGAGCGGCCGGTGACCGACCCGGGCGGCACGATCGGCGCCTTGCCGGGCGCGTAGCGGTGCTGCGGCTTCGGTGGTTTGTAGACGGCGGGCAGGTGGCGGTCCAGCGCTGGTCGGTTCATTGTGCTAGCCATGGATATGGAGGCGTCCGTGCTCCAACAGGAGGCGCGGCGCACCGAACTGCGTCATCAGTTGATAGTCGTGCGTGGCGATGATGACCGATGTGCCAAGCCGGTTCAACTCGATGAACAGCCGCAGAAGCCGCCGCGCCATCTGCGGATCGACGTTACCCGTCGGCTCGTCGGCAAGCAAGAGTTCCGGCTTGCCGATCACGGCGCGCGCGATGGCGGCGCGCTGCTTCTCACCGCCGGACAGAACGGGAGGATAGGCATGCATACGCTCGCCCAGCCCCACCCATTTCAGAAGCTCCGTCACATCTTCGGCATATTCGGATTGTTTTTTTCCGTGCACGCGCAGCGGCAGGGCGACGTTCTCCCACGTGGTCATATGGTCGAGAAGCCGAAAGTCCTGGAAAACGATACCGATGCGGCGGCGCAGTTCGGCGCGCTGCGCGCTGGTTGATCGCGTCACGTTCTTGCCGAACATATAGGCGAGCCCGCGGCTGGGCTTGAGAGACATGAACAGAAGGCGCAGGAGCGAGGTCTTGCCCGCACCGGAAGGGCCGGCGAGAAAATGGAATGATCCCGGGAGCAGATGAAAACTGACGTCGCGGAGGATCTCCTGTCCCAACCCGTAGCGAAGTCCCACATTCTCGAATCTAATCACGGCAGCTCTCGAACAAGATTGAACTGTGGATCAACAGCCGGAGATTGCGGCCTTTATGGAGAAACGACTCTCCTGTATCAATGAATTCCGGCAGAGGCTGGTTGCGATCGCGCCCACACGCTTATAGCCGCCTTTTGCGACATATGAGGGAAAAATCGTGTCAACGATCATCGAATGTCCCGCCTGTTCGACGCGGTATAAAATGAACAAAGCCGTACCGGAAGGCGGGCGGTCCGTGAAGTGTGCGCGCTGCGGGCATCAATGGCGCCTCGTACCGGAAGGGGCTGACCAGGATGAGGCCTCCGAAACACGCGAGGAAGACGGCAACTCTGTGGCGGGCCAGGAGGAAGCGACGGCTCAGACCGACATGCCGCAGGGCGCACAGGCAGCCGCGGGCGAGGACGAAGACGCCGCAGCGAACTGGGAGGCGCGGCGCGAGCAGTTCGCGGCGGCCATGTCGAGCATTCAGGAGGAACAGGCCGGGCACGCGGAACACAGAGTTCCCACCGGCCCGGCCGCGGCACATGTCTGGGAGGACCGGGAGGCTTCCGCCGCCGATCATATTTCCAACGGGCACCCGCTGGCGACCGGGGAAGCGGGGGGCTCCTACGTCGAGGACGACGCGAACTGGGCGGACCGCGTACAGCAGTCGTGGCGCGAGGCTGAGGACCGGCGGCACGAGGCCGTGGGAGGGGACAACCCGGAAGTTGCCGTGCGTCAGGCGCTGAAGAACGCGCTCGACCATCCCGAGGAGCACGGCGTGCAGGCCGACACTGCGGGTCTCGCCGAGCCGTTCGATGATTTCTGGCAGGGTTTTTCGGCGGAGACGGAGACCGAGGAGAGCAGGCTGGCATACGGCGACAAGGGCGCGGAAGCCGTGGCCGCCGAGATCGAGAACGCCCGCCGGAGCAGCGTCATCTACGACCCCAACGCCGTACGCCACGGCTACTCCACCGAGGAGGCCGACGACGCGCTGGATCCCGGCATTCAAAGCGGTATCGCGCAGGCTTTCAGCGAGCCGACGCCCAGCAGGTCCGCCCCCCGCCAGGAGTTGCTGCACGACGAAACGCTCACCGATTACGACGCCGGGTTCACCGAGGAGGGAGGCATTCCGCGCGGCGAGGAATTGGCCGAGGGGGAGCTCCTCGACCGCGACGCCGCCGCGATCCAGGCCGAACTGGAGGGTTTCGGCCACATTCCCTATGAGGAACCCCGCTATGCCGGCCTTGCCCTGGTTGCGGCGTGGGCGGTCTTCCTGTCTCTCGTGAGCGGCATCATCCTGGCGATGGTCAATTTCCGCGACAATATCATGGCGGCATTGCCGGGGACGACGCGGCTGTATCAGACCGTCGGCTTTGATATTACCGACCGCCGCATCGACTTCGGCGACGTGAGCTATCGCTGGAGTGTCGCCAACGGCAAGCCGATGGTCGAGGTCCAGGGCCAGATCATCAACCGTACCAACCGGCAGATCACCGTGCCGCGCGTGAAGGTCAATGTCAGCGACACGCAAACATCCGATGTCATGAAGGCGCTGGCGTCGATCCGCAGCGAGCCGCTCGCCGCGCGGGAAGTCGCCGATTTCACCCTCGAACTGGTGCTACCCTCGCGCACGGTCAGCCAGATCGAACTGGAGTTCGACCGGGTGCAGTGACCCGCTATTCCGTCTCCGGTCTGGTATTCCGGAGCTGGGCAGCCCTCCTTGAGACGCTGCACGGTGGAAAGCCGCGCCAGTCGGTGTTCGCGGGCGGGAAAAAGACGTCGCTTCTCGCCGCCGCCCCCAGCTCCCCGCTGTCTCCACGAGAATTGCCGATCGCGCAAGATAGTCCTTGACTTCGCGGCAGAACACAGCCGGATTCACGCCCATGAAACAGGGCCCTCGGCGAGGGGCGGAGGGTTAGGAAACGGGTTATGGCAAAAGACTATCTCGACGCGAAAGGCCGCCCCATCGTGGCGATCACCGGCGCGGGCGTCATCACCTCGCTCGGGCAGGGCAAGGAGGAGAACTGGCGTAATCTGACGGCAGGGCGATCCGGCATCCGGCACATCACGCGCTTCCCCACGGAGGGCTTGCGCACGACGATCGCCGGTACGGTCGATTTCGTCAAGCCGGAGCCGTTCACCGGCGCGCAGCTCGTCATGGACCTCGCCACCATCGCCGCCGCCGAGGCGCTCGAAGAAGCGGGCCTCGCCGACCGTTCTTCCTTTCCCGGCCCCCTCTTTCTCGCCACACCACCCGCCGAACTCGAATGGCCCCTGCGCCGCGAACTCTTCGCCGCCTGTGACGATGAGAGCCTGACCGGTTATCAGCGGCTGCTGGCCGCCGCGCGCACGGGCGAATTCGAAGACCAGTTCCGTCTGTTCCAGTTTGCCAGCGTCGCCGAATATCTCGCCGACCGTTACGGCACGCGCGGCCTGCCCGTGTCGATTTCGACGGCCTGCGCGTCGGGTGCGACGGCGATCCAGTCTGGCACCGAGGCCATCCGGCGCGGGGAAACCGACGCCGCGCTGTGCATCGGCACGGACGCCTCCGTTCAGCTCGAAGCGCTGATCCGCTTTTCGCTGCTCTCGGCGCTGTCCTCGCATAACGAGCCGCCGGAAAAGGCATCGAAGCCGTTTTCCAAGAACCGCGACGGCTTCATCATGGCCGAAGGGTCGGGCGCGCTGGTGCTCGAGTCCCTGAGCGCGGCCCGGGCACGCGGGGCGGACGTTCTCGGCATCGTACGCGGCTGCGGCGAAAAGGCCGACGACTACCACCGCACGCGGTCGCGCCCCGATGGCACGGCGATCATCGGCGCCATTCGCAACGCCATGCTCGATGCGCAGGCCGCGCCGGAAGAGATCGGTTACATCAACGCACACGGCACGTCCACGCCCGAGAACGACAAGATGGAGTACATCTCGCTGCAGGCCGTGCTCGGAGACCACCTTGCGAAGACGCCGATCAGCTCGAACAAGTCCATGATCGGACATACGCTTTCAGCGGCGGGGGCGATCGAGGCGGTCTTCTCGTTGATGACGCTACGCACCGGGGTCCTGCCGCCCACGATCAACTACGACATGCCGGACGCGGATATTCCGCTTGATGTCGTACCCAACGCCGCCCGCGAGGTGAGTGGCGTCAAGGCGGTGCTGTCCAACTCTTTCGGCTTCGGCGGGCAGAATGCCTGTCTGGTGCTGGCGGCAGCATAGGTAGGCGGGCGAAGTCTCGCGGGCATCACGCCAGTACAGCCCGCAGCAAGTTCATACCCCATTTGCCGCAAACGCATCTACGAACTTGCTGCGGATAAGCTGTACCAGCGAGCCGGGAACGATACCTGTTTCTGGCCCGCTCATTCCACCGGAGAACATGGCAGGCCGTCCCTTGAAAACCCGGATGCCCGATAGCGAACGCTCAGCACCGAGACGCTCGCTTCTTTTGCGAACGTTGCCACTCGTTGCACTGGCGGCGGCGGGCCTGGCGGTCTGGTGGCTCGGCCTGACGGACTCGCTATCGCTCCACACCCTCGCCATACGCGGCGAAGCGTGGCGAGCCTGGGTGCATGAACGGACGCCGCTGGCGCTCTCCCTCTACGTGCTGATCTACGCCGCTGTGGTCGCGCTGTCGCTGCCCGCGGCCGCGCCCCTGACGGTTGCGGGCGGCTTCCTTTTCGGCTGGCTGCTCGGCGGTACCGCGACGGTTATCGCGGCCACCGCCGGCGCTGTGGCCATCTTTCTTCTGGCGCGCACGGCGCTGGCGGCTCCGCTCGCGCGGGCGTCCGGCGCGCGGATCGCAAAGCTACGCGCAGGATTCCAGGAGGATGCCATCGGCTATCTCTTGTTCCTGCGGCTCGTTCCCGCCTTTCCCTTCTGGGTGGTCAACATCGCCCCTGCGCTCCTCGGCGTTCGCCTCCGCGATTTCGTCATCGCCACCGCGATCGGCATCATCCCCGGCACTTTCGCCTTCGCGCTGGCGGGGGCCGGACTGGACAGCGTGCTTGCCGCCCAGGCCCGCGCCTGGGCCGAATGCGTGGCGAAAAAGCCGGTGCCCGATAGCTGTTCCGCCACGATCGACCCTTACAGCCTGTTGACACCCGAGCTGCTCGCGGGCTTTGCAGCCCTTGGCGTGGTTGCGCTCCTGCCCGCGATCGCTAAAAAGTTCTGGAAGGGGCGGAGGCCAAGGGGGTAGTCCATTCCAGACCGGGGCGGGGACGATTCGCGTCTTCCGGCCTCCTACCGGTACGCACCAGTGGATTTGGCGGGGACAGACATGGCGGAGAGCATCAAGCCGGACCTTTGCATCATCGGCGCTGGCGCGGGCGGCCTGGCGGCGGCGGCAAGCGCGGCGCAGCTCGGGGCGAGTGTCGTGCTCGTCGAGCGGGGCGCGATGGGCGGCGAATGCCTGAACAACGGCTGCGTGCCGTCAAAGGCGCTGCTCGCGGCGGCCAAGCGCGCCCAGGCCATGCGCGAGGCGGACAAATTCGGCATCAAATCCGTCGAGCCGGAGGTCGAATACCGCGCCGTCCTCGATCATGTCCATGACGTCATCGCCTCCATCGCGCCGAACGATTCCGTCGAGCGCTATACCGGCATGGGCGTGCGCGTCCTCGCGGGCGAGGCCCGGTTCGTCGATCGTCACACCGCTATGGTGGGCGACATCGAGATCAAGGCGCGCCGCTTCATTGTCGCCACCGGCTCGTCGCCGGCCATCCCGCCCGTTCCGGGCCTGGACAGCGTGCCCTACCTCACCAACGAGACCATTTTCAACGCCGACAGCCTGCCGCGCCACCTGATCGTCATTGGTGGTGGACCGATCGGCCTTGAGCTGGCGCAGGCGCACCGGCGGCTCGGAAGCGAAGTCACGGTCATCGAGGCGCTCACCCCCCTCGCCCGGGACGACGAGGAATTGCGCGCTCCGGTCCTCCAGCGGCTTGCCGCCGAAGGCATGCGCCTTCTCGACCAGGCGCGGATGGAGCGCGTCGAACCGGTATCGACGGGTATCCGCGTCGTATTTGCCAAGAATGGCCAGTCCTATTCGCTCGACGGCTCGCATCTGCTGATCGCCGCGGGACGCAGGCCGAATGTCGAGGGGCTGAACCTTGAGGCGGCTGGCGTCAAATACGACCGCGACGGCATCATGGTTAACAGCGCGCTCAAGACGTCGAACCGCCGTGTTTACGCCATCGGCGATGTCGCGGGCGGACCGCAGTTCACGCATGTGGCCGCCTATCACGCCTCGCTCGTGGTCAAGAACGCGCTTTTCCGGCTGCCAGAAAAGGCCGACCACTCCAATATTCCGTGGGTGACGTTCACCGATCCCGAGCTTGCCCATGTCGGCCTGACCGAGGAGGAGGCGCACAAACGCTTCGGCGCGAAGATCAATGTGCTGCGCTGGCCCTATCTCGAAAACGACCGTGCCAGGGCGGAGCGCCGCACCGAGGGGTTCCTGAAGGTTGTTACGACCCGGACGGGCAACATCCTCGGCGCCAGCATGGTGGGCGAGAACGCGGGCGAACTGATCCAGATGTGGAGCCTTGCCATGCAAAAAGACATCAGTATCAAGGCCATGGCCACCTATGTCTCGCCCTACCCGACGTTTGCCGAAATCAACAAACGCGCGGCCATCGTCTACTTCCTCCCCAAGCTTGCCAACCCGTTCGTGCGGCGCGTCGTCAACTGGCTAAAAAAAATCGGGTAGAGCGGCGCAATTCCTGATATCCTAGTTCTTGTCTAGGGTATGAAGTCGCGGCAGCGGCCCGCGCGGCGTACCGGCAACGGCGGGAGAACGGAGCGTTGCCCCTCGATACGAACATCCCGGCAGATGAAACGGGGCCTCCTCAAGGCGAGGAGCGGGCCGGGCCCTGTGCTGCGCGGCACACGTTCCGTTTCGGCCTCTCGGCGAAGCTGCTGCTCCTGACCGCTGCCTTCGTCATGCTCGCGGAAGTGCTGATCTTTGTGCCTTCGGTCGCCAATTTCCGCCGGAACTGGCTGACGGAGCGCCTCGCCGCCGCGCAGATCGCCTCGCTTGCCGTGCAGGCGGCTCCCAATAACGTCGTATCCGACCGGCTGCGCAACGAACTGCTGGACAAGGCCAGGGTGCACAGCATTGCCGTGCGGCGCGGTGCCACGCGTCTGCTCGTGCTGCAAACGCCGATGTCGCGTATGGTGGAGGAGCATTTCGACCTGCGGAAAGCTGGCCCGCTGAAGATGATCGGCGACGCTCTCTATGCGCTCGTATCGCCGCCCGGCCGGCTGATCCGCGTCATCGGCCGCCCCGATCTGGCCAACGATACGGTCGAGATCGTGTTGAGCGAAGCCCCGCTCAAGGCGGCCATGTACCGCTATGCTCTCAATATTCTCGGGTTGTCTATCATCATCTCCCTGATGACGGCGACGCTCGTCTATCTGACGCTGAACGCCTTCTTCATCCGCCCCGTGTCGCGGCTTATCTGGAGTGTGGTGCGATTTCGCGAGGACCCCGAGGACGCCGGCCGCGTCATCAAGCCATCGAGGCGCCGGGACGAGGTTGGCCTGGCCGAGGCTGAACTCGCATGCATGCAGCATGAACTGCTCGCCACGCTGCGGCAAAAGAGCCGGCTCGCCGCGCTGGGCCTCGCCGTGAGCAAGATCAATCATGACCTGCGCAACATGCTCTCAACGGCGCAGCTCATGTCCGACCGTATGGCCACCAGCCGCGATCCGATCGTGCAGCGCGTTGCTCCCAAGCTCATCGCGTCGCTTGACCGCGCCATCGCCTTTTGCAGCGAGACGCTGCGCTATGGTCGCGCTGAGGAAGCCGCGCCGGAGCGCCGCCGCTTTCTCCTGCGGACGCTTGTTGACGAGGTCGGCGAGGGGCTGGGACTACCCGGTCACGGCCGCATTCGCTGGACAGTGAACGTGGCTGATACGCTTGAGGTCGATGCCGACCGCGGCCAGTTGGGGCGGATTCTGACAAATCTCACGCGCAACGCCGTTCAGGCTCTGGAAACGCCGCCAGACATTCTGCGTCCTGAGCTGACCGTTTCCGCGCAGCGCGAGGAGAACGGCGTCGTGATCACCGTTGCCGACAACGGGCGGGGGCTGCCGCCACGGGCCAGGGCCAATCTCTTCCGCGCGTTTCAGGGTTCCGTAAGGGCCGGGGGCACCGGCCTTGGGCTTGCGATTTCGGCTGAACTGGCGCGCGCCCATGGCGGTGAAATCCGGCTCGGCGACGCGGAGGCGGGGGCGACGTTTCACATCCGTCTTCCTGACAGCGGCAGCAGGACGGTGGATGCCAGTGGCGCCGCGCAAAATCTTGATGCGGTGACACTTGCGTTTGGCGGCCCGAAACATTAGAAGAATGCGACACCGTCGTGGAATGCAAAGCGCGGCGTATATGCGGCATCAGCACCGGTAGCTCAGCTGGATAGAGCACCAGACTACGAATCTGGGGGTCGGGAGTTCGAATCTTCCCCGGTGCGCCAATAATATCAAGGGGTTAGTTGATCTCGAACGGTGTTCTCTCCGGCAGTTTTGCAATCCCGAAGCCAAGAGTTTTGCAATTCGTGTTCTGCAGGCGTTCTTATGCCCTGTACATCACCCCTTTTTCGATCCCTCCCAGCGCAGGATCGCGGAGCGCGCCAAACGGCGCTGGTTCACCATCAAGCTGTAGTGTTGGATCATCTCGCGCGACTGGCCGGTGATGGCCGCGACTTCGCCATCTGTACAACCACTTTCCAGCAACATACAGACAGCTGATTTCCGCAGCCCGTGAAAAACGAGCCTGCGCTCACGGAAACGCTCAAATGCCGTGCCATTCATCGCGCCTTGCCAGGCTGCTTTGAACCCCGATCCCCATGGCAAACCGCGACTATTCGTCAGGATGCGCGTCGAGATACGCGGTACGGTGTCGAGCACGGGGCGCAACTCGCTGTGAAGCGGTATCCATAGCTGTTTGCCTGTTTTCGCCTGTCTGACCGCTATCTCGCCGCCCGCTATAGCCTTCCAGTCCATGCGCAGAACGTCGCTTTGCCGCTGGCCTGTGAAAAGAGCGAGTGCGGCAGCATGCCACAAATGGGGGGCAAGGTTTTCGCGCGCGTACTCAACATCTTCCCATTCCCACGGTGGATAGCCTTCGCTATCCGCCAGATCACTGATGTCGCGACAGGGATTGCTGTCGGCAAAATCGCGCGGCACCCCCCAACCGATCAAGGTGGAAAGCATCGCCACGATATGGTCGGCTTTTGTTGGCGTTTCAGCAAAACTGTCGCGAAGTTGAAGCACATGCTTGGGCCGAATCGTGCGCACATTCAGGGGTCCGAGAACGTCGGAGATCGTGTGCATGTGCCGGTTGTATTCGTCCTGGGTGCGAGGCTTGCGCTTCTGAAACTCCGGCGATGCCTTATACGCCGCGATCAACGCATCTACCGTACCGGCATCCGGCTTCGGCTCGACTGTCTGCGATTGCCCAGTCAATTCCTGATAGGCTTGCCAGAATGCAGGGGAACCGGGATCGTCGGGAAGGTGCACCCGTCGCCGGGCATCCTTCGTGCAGCGTCCGGGCTGATAGTAGAAGAGTGCACGCCGGACGTGCCCAAATGCCATCAACTGCTCTCGACAGGGCCGGAGCATGGGCCTCAAGACGTCGTTGCTGACTGCTGCCGGCCTGATTGCGATGGCCGCCATAGCCGTGCTCAACCGCGTGGCGTTCGACGACAAGCTTATCGATGCGGTTAGCTTTGCCCAAATCCGGCTGTCCTCCGCCGCTCTTATGCTGTTGCCCTTCCTCTTCCGCAGAAGAATGGGCGCCTGGCGCAGTTGGTGGCGGAATTGGCGTCCGGCGCTGGCGTTTTTTATTACGGCCATCGCGAGTTCACTGGCCTTTGCTCTCATTGATGCGGGAACGGGAGCGCTGATCATGTTCGCAATGGTACAGATGACGATGATCGGTGCCGGGATGCTTCGCGGCGAGCGCCCCACTGCGATGGAATGGGCCGGGCTTGCTGTTGCCTTTGCTGGGCTGGTCTATTTCCTTTCGCCAGGGCTGTCAGCACCGCCGATCCTCGGGGCAATGCTGATGGCGGTGGCCGGAATCGCCTGGGGTCTGTACTCCGTATACGGTCGCAGCGAGGCCGACCCGGCCGGTGCCCATGCACTCAACGCCCTGCTGACCTTGCCACTTGTCGCGTTGTTATTGGTCGCTCCGCCGCTTGAACGCCACATCGAAGCGGCTGGGGCCGGGCTCGCAGTGTTGGCGGGGGCCGCTGCCTCCGGTTTGGGCATTATGCTATGGTACGCGGCTGTAAAGAGATTGACACCAGTGCTGGGCGCGCTGGTTCAGCTCTCCGTGCCGCTGCTCGCGGAGGCTGGCGGAGTGTTGCTGCTGGGTGAACCGTTCACGCCGCGTCTCCTGCATGCGACGGCGCTGATCTTGGGCGGCATTGCGCTTGCCATCATCGCTGAATCCCGCCCCGTGCAGACACACCATCGGGCGAGGCCATAATCCGGTCAAACGGAATTGGTCCCAAGCTCTTTAAACTTTCTCCTGATCGTGTGTCGGCACCATCAGTGTTCCGCATCGCCGCTGATGGCGATGCTCTAAAAACGCTCCTTCGTGGCACCGCGCACAATGCGGCGGGCCGATCCTGAGTAGCCGCCGTTCTTGATAGTGTTCCTCCGAACATCCCCGATCAAACGTGGCCATCGAGGCGAGAGCTTCACACTCCCACAACACCTGTCTGTGACAGTGAGACGGCTTCCTGGCTGGCGGGCACCGTGCCGGTTTTGCCGGAATTCCTGCCTACTGGTGGATTATAGACACATTCAGCGTCAGCAGCCGCCGGTACATGCGCGGCCTGGCCGCACGTGCCGTGCGCGGCAGCTGCGTCCTTGCGTTCTTGTCCTTGGCGCTCGCACTGCTGCCGCCGCCAGCCATCTCCAGCGAAAAGCCCGCGAACAAGCCTGGCGAAGCGTGGCCGGTTGCCGTGCAAGCCCGCTATCGTTTGCACTACAACAGCGTTAACGTTGGCCGCCTCACCGTCAGCTCCAGCACCACCGCGAATACCTACTCTGTTTCCGGCTCCGGCAAGGTCTCGGCGCTGTTCGGGAGGCTCAAGTGGTGGGGCTCGTCCAGCGTATCCGGTACCATTGAGGGCGGCGATCCTGCGCCCACGGCCGGACAAAAAAACATGATCGGGGATGGGGGCAGCGAAGAATGAGATACTCCGCCTCTGAAAAGCTGGAAATCATCCGGCTCGTCGAGCAATCGCACCTTCCGGCACGGCGCACGCTGGAAACGCTCGGCATCCCCCGCGCCACCTTCCACCGCTCGTATGACCGCTTCCAGACGGGCGGAGTGGAAGCGCTTGAGGATCGTAAGCCGCGCCCCAGGCGGGTCTGGAACCGCGTTCCCGATGCCGTACGGGACCGGATCATCGAATTGGCCTTGAGCCGACCGGAACTCAGTCCACGCGAACGTAATTGCTCACGCCCTCTTCCGCTCGCCACGGAGCCTGTGTGCGTGACGAGGCAGCACGAGGCGTGATTGGGCGAGGGATTTTCGTTGCGCCGCGACTCAAAAAATGAGTCAAGGTGCAGATGAAACGGCCCATCGATTCGTCCAAGCCCAATAGCGCCGACAAGGATGCGCTCATCAAAGCGCAGTCTGAGCATATTTCCGCCTTGGAGAAGCTGGTCGCTGAGTTGCAGAAGGAAGTTGCCGAACTCCGCTCCAGACTGGGCAAGCCGACAAAAACGCCTGATAATTCGAGCATACCTCCCAGCCAGGGACGCAAACCGTCGGAGCAGGCGGATGCCAAGCCGAAGGAAAAGGGTAAGCGCAAGTCGCGTCCCGGCGCGCACCGGCCCCTGCATCCCAACCCCAGGCACAAGCTCGTTGTCGCCGCCGAGTTTTGCGAGCATTGCCAGCACGATGTGTCCAAGGAG
>JBNKIW010000031.1:0-35970 GCA_050290865.1 Rhodomicrobiaceae bacterium
TCTGCAATTCTCGCAGTTGCCGGTCACCGCCGAGTGCGTCTCGTCGCCCGGCTTGGCCCGGCCGCTTCCACCCGTCTTATGGCACTGCGTACAGTTCGACGTGATCCCGGGGTGCGAGTAGTGCGCCACGTCCCAGCTGCTCGTCGTGTGGCAGTCCTCGCAGGTACCGGTCACCGTCGAGTGCACCTGATCGCCCGGCTTGGCATCGGTGATGGTCCCGTTGTGGCAGTCCGCACAGAGTGATGTCACCGCCGGATGGACGAAGTCGAAGCTGTTTGTAGTGTGGCAAATCTCACAGGACAGCGTTGCCGTGGCCGGATGGCCGCTCGGAGTGGCGCGCCCGCTGCCGCCAGCACGATGGCACTGCGCACAGTCTGTGGTGATCCCTTCATGGCTGAACTGAACGTCATCCCAGTTCGAGGTGTTCTTGTGGCAGGTCTCACAATCGCCCGTCACGTTCGCATGCCTGGTATCGCCCGGCTTGCTGTGACAGCTCGTACAGCCCGAAGTGACGCTCCCATGGTCGAAACTCGCGTCGTTCCAGTCCTTCGTATTCTTGTGGCAGGTCTCACAGCTCCCCGTCACGCTCGCATGCCTGGAGTCGCCCGGCTTGCTGTGACAGGACGTACAGCCCGAAGTCACGCCCGCGTGGTCAAAACTCGCGTCGTTCCAGTCCTTCGTATTCTTGTGGCAATTCTCACAGCTCCCCGTCACGCTCGCATGCCTGGTATCGCCCGGCTTGCTGTGACAGGACGTGCAGCCCGAAGTCACGCCCGCATGGTCGAAACTCGCGTCGTTCCAGTTCTTCGTGTTCTTGTGGCAGGTCTCACAGCTCCCCGTCACGCTCGCATGCCTGGTGTCGCCCGGCTTGCTGTGACAGGACGTGCAGCCCGAAGTCACGCCCGCATGGTCGAAATTCGCGTCGTTCCAGTTCGACGTGCTCTTGTGGCAGTTTTCACAACCGCCCGTCACGTTCCGGTGCGTGTCATCGCTCGGCTTGCTGCTGGCGATCGCACCATTGTGGCAATCAGCGCAAAGCGACGTCACCGCCGGATGTGCAAAGGTAAAGCTTTTCGTCGTGTGGCAAATATCGCAGGACAGCGTCGCCGTGGCGGGATGACCGCCCGGAGTTCCCGTCGCCGTCCGGCCATTGTGGCAGCTCGCGCAGTCCCCCGCCGCGGCGCTGTGATCGTAGCGGGCTCCGGTGAATCGCAGTGTGTTCTTGTGGCAGGCTTCGCAGGCATCGTTCGTCGGCACGTGGTTCGCGGATTTGCCAACGGCCGTCAGCCCGTTATGGCAACTCGCGCAATTGCCGTTGACATTGCTGTGGTCGTAGCGCGCTTTGCGCCAGGTAACGACCGCATGACAGCTTTCGCAATCGTTGCTTGATCTGACGTGCGCATGGTGCTTGCCCGGCGCCGTCGTGCCGTTGTGGCATGCGATGCAGGCCCGGCGCGTTCCCTTGAAACGGCCGTTCTGATGGCAGGCCTCGCATTCGACGCCAGCATGGCCGCCCATCAGGGGGAAGCCGGTCTGGAAATGGTCGAATGTGCTGCGATTGCGCTGCTGCGCCGTCGCCACCGTCGCTAGACATGCCGCAACCAGCGTCACGATTGCCGCATAAAAGACATGTCTGGCCAAACGCATCATCGACCCCCATTCCCTCGAACCCAATCCGCCCCTGCTTCCCAATATCTGCCGGGCGGCGCCGGTGTCAGAGTGCTGACTTTCCATAACAGCGCAGGCGCGCGTTACCCCGAAAGCATCCCCCGTCTTTCGAAACGCGCCTGACTTCACTCTGACAAACTGCGCAAGCTACTGATTTTACTTTGGATTCTGATGCCGTCGCCCCACGAAGGCATCCTCCAACCCCGGCAAAACCCATCGCCTGTCGCGTTCGGATAACGGCACAGCGGCTGATTTATTCCGCGTTTAGTACCCCGCTCAGGAATAGTCAGAAGCGCGCATCGTTGTTATTGTGCTTGCGTAAGCAGAAGCATCAGGTGCCGATCCATGCCGCGCCGCATTCACGACAGACATGCCATAAGGATGAAGCGTCTGGGCGCGCTTGCGGCCGCGTTCGGGCTGTTGCTGGCGGGACTGCCCGGCGGCGGCACAAGCCCTGACGGCCACTCCTGGCGCCCATATTTCGTGCCACCGGCACATGCGAAAGACAAAAAAGAGAGCAAAGCATCAGAGAGCCACGAGAGCCACGACAGCCACGACAGCCACGAGAGTCATGAGAGCCACGAAAGCGATGAGCACGAGGACCATGACGAACACAACTTCGGCGGCAACGAGAGCTTCGAATCTCATAGCGACTCCGGCGAGAAGGACGGCGAGTACTCAGAGTCGGAAAGTCGGGACGAAGACAGGAGGGGGCGCCGGGATCCCTACTCCGAAAGCCGGACCTATCACAGACGCGGCGAAGCGCACGACGACCGCGACCGTCCGCCGCGCACCCTCAAGGAAATGCTGGAGCGTGTGCTCGGCGAGGATAAGCCCGGCCGGGCGAAAAGATCGGCAAGGGCAGGAAGGACCGGCTCGGGCGCAAGCGGGCCGTTAGCGCCGATCGGCCATCGCGATTATGCCAATGACGAAGTTCTCGCCGTCAATCTCAGCCAGCGGGGCGCCGCCCGGGCACAGCGCCTCGGCTTCAAGGTCCGGGGGAATTCGCGGATGCCGCACGGTGGCGGCTCGGTCACACGCCTGGGCACGCCGCGCGGGGTGGGCGCGCTGAAAGGCCGCGATATGCTGATGGGCCGCGTGCCTGGCGAGCAGTTCGCACTGAACCAGATTCACCGCCCGTACCACATCGCCAACAAGGACATGAACGCCGGAAGACGTTCGGCCATCCCAGCCCGCCATGGCGGGCTGTCCGCGTGCTCGGCCGACCGCTGCTACCCTCGCCGGCTCATCCGCTGGCATGACGCCGTGCAGCCCTGCGCGCGCGGCCTGCGGGTCGGTGTCATCGACACGCATATCGACCAGCACCATCCGGCCTTTGCCAGGGCGGCGCTCAATGTCGGCGGCTTTCTCCCCGATGGCCGCAAGGCGGCCCCCGACTTGCACGGCACCGGCGTACTGGCATTGCTCGCGGGCGACCCGGACAGCGGCACGCCGGGGCTCATTCCAAGCGCCAACTTCTACGTGGCCAGCATTTTCTTTCAAGACAGCGAGGGCGAAGTGGCGACGGACACCGTCAGCGTGCTCGGTGCGCTGGAATGGATGGACGCTTTCGACGTCAAGGTCATCAATATGAGCTTTTCCGGGCCGAAGGATTCGCTCATCGAGAAGGCCATCGAGGACATGAGCCGGCGCGGAGTGATCTTCGTTGCCGCCGCCGGCAATGACGGACCGACCGCCGAACCGGCCTATCCCGCGGCCTACAAGCCGGTGGTCTCCGTTACGGCAGTAACCAAGGAATTGCGCAGCTATCCTTACGCCAACCGGGGCGAGCGCATCGACGTCGCCGCGCCGGGCGTCAACATCTGGTCGGCGGTGCCACATGCGCGCGAGGGCTTTCACACCGGCACGTCCTTTGCGGCGCCCTATGTGACGGCAATCGCTGCGACGCTTTATAACAGTGCGGCGTACAACCGGAAGGACGAACTGCTGAACCGGCTCCAGATCATGGATCTCGGCCCTTCGGGGCGCGACCCCATCTATGGGCGCGGTCTGGTTCTGGCGCCCACGAAATGCGGACTGACGGACGGAACGGTGGCTCAGGTGCCCGAACGCCCGCGGCAGCCCCTTTCTGGGCAACCGTCACCTGGCTGGGGCGCAAGCATTACGCCGGGCGAGACGGCCGCCTTCCGTTGAGCGCCACCCCCGCTACAGCTGTCCTTCCGTCAGGAGAAGTTCCTCAATAATTCTCATTGGCAGGGAGGTGGTATCCGGGTTTCCGTTCAGAGGATTGCAGCATACCGTATGCCCGCCGCCAGCCTTTCCTCCAGAAATCGAAAATTCGCAACACCCTTTATTGTCGATACGCAGTTCAATCTCCATACCACGCGCAACCACTTCTTTGATTGCCTCATCAAGTCGCTCTACATTCGCCGCCACGAGAGACCTCACTTGCTGCTACTTACTACCGGTACAACATCGTACCCCTTACCGCGGCGACATGTATCCGATATTGCTGCGATGCAGCACTGCATATACCGCATAGCACAAATGCGCCGTTGCCACCGCGCGGCACATCGGATGCGAACTTGGCGAAGGGCTGTACTTGCGGCTTGACGGAACCCCCTGCGCTTGGCAACTAACCGCGAGCGCAGCCCTTCCGGAACCCCGCCAGCCTCATGTCCGTACTCCAGAACATCTCTTTCCTGCTCCAATACGCACTCCTGCGCGTGATCATCGCGCTGGTGCGGGCTTTTCCGCTGGATACCGCGCGCGAGCTTTCCGCCAAGGCGTGGCGCCTGCTCGCTCCCTACGGGCGGCGGCACCGGCGCGCGCTGGACAATCTCGCCATCGCGTTCCCCGAGAAGACGCCCGCCGAGCGCGAGGCCATCGCCATGGAAATGTGGGGCAATCTCGGGCGCGTCATGGCCGAGACCATGATGCTCGACCGCATCCTGAAGGAGCCGGAGCGGATCGAGATCGAAAATCCGATCCTGCTCAAACGCTACATCAACAAGATGGGCGCCGCCATCGCCGCCTCGATGCATATGGGCAACTGGGAACTGGCGATGTGGCCGCTGACGCACGCCGGAGCCAAGCCCGCCGCCGTCTACCGCCTGGTCGACAACCCCTATGTCGATCTGTATCTGCGCGGTCAGCGCGAAGCGCTCTATCCCGGCGGCATGTTCGCCCGCGGACAGATGAAGGGCATCAAGTCCGGCCACGAGACCGCGCTGATGATCGGCTCCTATGTTCGCCGGGGCGGGCGCCTCGGCTTCCTCGCCGACCGCTACGACCGCAGCGGCATCGAGGTGCCGTTTTTCGGCAAGCCCGCGGCCACGAACGTCGTTCCGGCAATGCTTGCCAGGCGGGTGGGCGCGCGGCTGTGGGCGGCGCGCTGCGTCCGCGTGGGCAAGGACTCGCGGTTCAAGGTGCTGGTGCGCGAAATCAAGGTGCCCTGGACCGATGATCCGGGCGCCGACGCCAAGGCGGCGCTGACGGAACTGCAGGCCCAGTTCGAAGCCTGGATCAGAGAAACACCGGAACAGTGGATGTGGTCAAATCGCCGCTGGTCGTGAGGACCGGCTCGTGCCGCCCGTCGCTCAGGTGACGAGGAACCCGCGGCTCTCGCCCTCGAGGCGCAGGGCGGTCAGCCGCCCGGTCTCATAAGCGAGCGTGTCGATACCGATACGGTTTGCCTGGATGTCCGGCTCGCGGGCGGGCGTATGGCCGTGCACGACGATCTTGCCGAAATCGCCCGTGTGCCGCATGAACTCGCCGCGAATATACAGGCAATCTTCCCACGCCTGCGCCTCCAGCGGCACGCCCGGCCGCACCCCGGCATGGACAAAGAAATAATCCCCGATCACCACGGAAAGCTGCAATCCGCTCAGAAAGCGCAGATGGCCGGGTGGCAGCCGCTCCGCCAGTTCGGCCATGATGAGCGGCGCTTTATCCAGGAGGGCCGCCGTCTTGCCCCGCCTGGGGAACAGGTCGCGAGACACGCCATACGACTCCAGCGCGGCAAGGCCGCCATTGGCCGTCCACACGGCGAAGGCCGAGAGATCCTCGAAGGAGCGCAGCATCAGGTCCTCGTGATTGCCACGGAGAAAGATCCCATCCAGCCCGTCCCCGAGGCCTTGCGACAAGCGCTCGATCACGCCTTTGCTGTCCGGGCCGCGGTCCACATAGTCGCCGAGAAAGATCACGCGTGTGTCAGCCTGCGGCCGCACGGCGTTGTCGCGCGCGATCATGCGCAGCAGCTCGTCCAGCAGGTCGAGCCGGCCGTGTATGTCGCCGACGGCATAGACGCGCAGTCCCTCAGGAATGCCCGGCGAGGTTGTTCCGGCTTCCGATGTCACCTTGAATCACCCTCCGCGCATCACCGCGTTAACCTGTTGCGCCATAATGTAGCAGCCCGCTCGACCGCCCGATCTTCGGCCAGCCTCCGGAACCGCCACCCGCGCCATGGACATGCATTCAAAACTTTGGCACTATCCGGCCCCAATTGGGACCCGCGCCGATTGTTTTTCCTTGACGACGCACGGCAAGGCCGGATTCCTGCCGCACATGTGTAGCATGGTCAACCGCCGGCGATGAAGAAGGAGTTGATGGCACGATGCTTCGGCGGGTCTGCCTGTTTACCTTAGCGCTCGTGCTTTGTGCCGCTGTGCCGGCCCTGGCGCAGACGCAGGCCGCACCGCGAAGGACCGTCCCGCAGCCGCGCGCCAACCCTTATCTCAAGGCCAGCACCTGGACACTTGGCCTTGTGGCGGGCGGTATAGACGGCGCATCTTTGGAGATGGCGAACGATCTGGCAACCGCGCTCAACAAGTTCCCGGAACTCCGTATTGTTCCGATGATTGGCACGAGCTCGATTCAGAATATAAATGACCTTCTCTATTTGAAGGGCGTCGATGCGGCGATCGTCCATCAGGACGTATTGTCGTATCTCAAGCGTACGAAGCGGATGCCCGGCATCGATGATCGTATCCAGTACATTGCCAGGCTCCACTCCGAGGAATTTCATGTGCTGGCCCGCATGAAATACATGTGCCTAGGCGATTTGACGGGCCGCAAGGTGAATTTCGGACCTGAGGGAAGCGGAAGCGCAATGACGGCGCAGACGGTTTTCGAGGCACAAGAGGTCAAGGTGCAGCCGCGCTATTTCGGTCACGCCGCGGCCATGGAGAAGCTCCGCTCCGGCGAGATCGACGCGATGGTGTTCGTGTCCGGCAAGCCCTCGCGCGCCTTCGCCAAGATCCGCTACACGGACTATGTGCATTTCCTCGACGTCGCGTTCGTAGACAAATTGCAGCAGGCCAACTACCTTCCGGCCATTATGACGCACGACGATTATCCGGATTTGATCGCGCCAGCCGAAACCGTCAGCACCGTCGCCGTGAGCACGGTCCTGGTGGCGAAGCGTCCGAGGGCGAGACGTGTCGCGGTGAAATTGTCGCGCTTCGTGAAAAGCTTCTTTTCGAAATTCGAACAGTTGCGCAGCAAGCCGTATCATGGGAAATGGCAGGAAGTGAACCTTCGCGCCCCCGTCGCGGGCTGGACGCACCTGCACGCCGCCGAAAAGTGGCTGGCCGAGCACCCGCAAACGGAGGAAGAAAGCCCGGCAAGTCTGATCGCCGGACTGGAAACGAGGCTCCGGGCGAGCATTCCGGCGGGCAGGGAACCACCGACAACCGATCAGCTCCGGGGGATGTTGACGAAGTTCCTCCACGGACGGAAGCCCGGTGAGGAAGGCAGCCGCGAGAAGCTCTTTAGTCAATTCGTACACTGGTATCAGCAGACCAATCCGAACTAGGATCAGGACCCATTTATCTTTATGTTGCCATAGTGTTGTCACGCATAAGTGTGCAGGTGGCTCCTCAGAGCCCGATAGATGCGAAGACGAACGACGACGGTTTCCGGCCGGAATTCGGCCGCCTTGGCGGCTGCGCTTTTCGAGGCGTGTGGCCGGCGGGACCAGAGCGCGGGATGGGCCATGACTGCCGCCGCGCGTCGTACGCGCGTCGTAGTGGGCACGTGCTGCGCGGCACAGGCGATTCGAGCAAGGGGCGCTTGGAATGGAAAACGATGAGAAGTTGAAATCCCGTGAGGAGGAGCAGCGCGCCGCCGGCCACGAGGAGCAATCTTCGTCCAAGACCAGCGCGGAAGGAGATGCCGCGCCGCCATCCGATGCACCCGATACGCACCGGCTCGAACCGGATTTCGGCATGCCGGCATTCGATTTCCCGAACGAATCGAAGACCGACAAGGCCGACACGCGCGCCGATGACACCCGGACCTCCGCGAAGGGTGCCGCCGATCTGCCTCTCGAGGAAGGAACGGGCTGGGAGAACGGCAGCAGCATCGAGCGGGAGGGATCGCTGCGTGAACGCATGAGCCTCCAGGAGAGCCAGAACTTTTACGACAGCGGCGACGATACGCCCGCATTCGGCAGCATGTCTTTGAACGAAGGGGCATCGCGGTCCGAAGCCACGGTGATGCCGTTCCCCGGGACCACGCTCGGCCGCCCGCCCGAGCCGACCCCCGTCAATCTGCTGCCGGAGGGCGATGACGGCGAGTTCTCCGAATATGGCGGCGGCATTCTTCCCGATGCGCCGGCATACGAAGCGGAAGAACAGGAAAACCTCGCAGACGCAGTGCAATCGGCGCTCCGCAATGTTTATGGCGCTCGCTCCGGCGATGCCTGGGATGACGACGAATCCGGCGATTTCACACTCGCCGATTCCCTGAAAACGTCGGACAACCGCAGCGATGCGATCTGGGCCCAGGTCCAGGAACGGAGCAACGAAGCCTATCTGGAGGACGAGCAGGAGGAAGCCGCCGCGGAGGCGAACACCGAAGCCGTTCTCGACTATCTCTACGGCCGGCGCCGCAACGATCTCGACGAAACGGAGACGCTGACGCTCGACACGGCGCTGAAGGATTTTGAACCCGCTCCCGGATATGAACCGGACTGGCGCGACCGTGACGATACCGACGACCGTGCAGCCCAGTTCCCCGGCGGCCAGCGGGAACCCGAGCCGGCATACCACGGTCATTCCGGCGGTGAGGCGGCGATGCACGGCGATGGCCCCCCCGTTTTCGGAAACGCCGATAGTGCACGATGGGAGCAACCCGGCTATTCCGCCAATCTGCCCGCCCGCGCGGGCCAGACCTACGCCTCTGCGCCACAGGAACAATTGTCCGGGGGCTCGGACAGCGGCCATCTTCTCGGCGCGGCGGGACTTGGCCTGATCGGCGGCATCGCGCTCGCGGGCGTGCTCGCCGTCTTCGTCTTCAACTCCTTCGTCGATGTCAACGAAACGGCGGGCACCGGAGCGGATAAGGTTGTCGGGAGGTTGGCCTCAACCGCCGGCGGTGACCGCATCCCCCTTCGCCAGGCGCGGTCCGCTCCGGACGCGGCCCAACCCTCCGCCGGGCAGGAGGGGCTCGTGGTCCGCCCGGTAACCGGTTTCTCGAACGAGGCTATCCGCCTGGATATCGCCCTGGACGATCCCGCCCTGGCCGAGGACGCCCTGGTCAGCATCAAGGGACTGCCGAAAGGCGCCAAACTGTCCACCGGCATCGACGTCAGCGGAGGGCAGTGGCTGCTTCCGCCAGCACGGCTCCGCAATCTCACCGTCTCCGTGCCGGCGGCAACCATCGGCACCTTCAACATGGTGGCGCAACTGCTCAAGGATGACGCGCAGACGAGCCTGTCCAACCCGGTTCCGTTCACGCTGACGGTGACGTCGAAAGTGGCCTCGCAGCAGCCGGCCGCCGCGACGACGGCACAAGGGGAGGATCAGGCGCAGATCGAAACCGATTTCCTGACACAGATGCTCGTTCGCGACGGCAACAAACAGATGCGCGAAGGCGACATCATCGCCGCCCGGCGTCTTTACGAGCAGGCCGCAATGAGCGGCAGCCCCGCAGCGGCGCTGGCCATGGGCCGTTCCTACGATCCGACCTATTTCGAAAAGCTGACCATCAAGACCGGCAAGCCCGATCCCGCGGCAGCATTCGAATGGTACAAGAAAGCGCTCGACGGCGGGCTCTCGACCGCGCGTATCAAGATCGACGCGCTGAAACAGTGGCTGCAGAAATAAGCGGCGCGCAGAACCGGTGCTGGCAGAACGATGCGGATCGATAGCTTCGATTTCGATCTGCCGCCGGAGCGGATTGCCCTTCGTCCCGCCGAGCCGCGCGAGGCTGCCCGCCTGCTGGCCGTCACGCCGGGCGAGAGCGCAGAATTCGCCGACCATGCCATTGCCACCCTCCCCCGCCTCCTCAAACGCGGCGATGTGCTCGTTTTCAACGACACGCGCGTCCTGCCCGCCCAGCTCGAAGGGCGGCGTGTGGGCCGTGGCGGAGCCATCGCGCGTATCGGCATAACGCTTCACAAGCGGGCCACGGAGATGGAATGGCAGGCTTTCGCCCGTCCGGCGAAGCGGCTGGCGGCCGGCGATCTGCTCAGCTTCGGCGAAGGTTTTGCCGCACGGGTGACCGGGAAAGGCGAGGCCGGCGAAGTCGCGCTTGCCTTCGATTGCGGCGGGCGGCGCTTCGAGGAGGCGCTGGCCGAATATGGCCGCATGCCGCTGCCGCCCTACATCGCGGCGCGGCGCCCCGCCGACACGCGCGACACGGACGATTATCAGACCATCTTCGCCGCCCGCTCTGGCGCCGTCGCCGCCCCCACGGCGGGGCTGCACTTCACCAACGCCCTGATGGCCGGGCTTGCCGCGGCGGGCGTGCGCATCGTGTTCCTCACCCTCCATGTCGGCGCGGGCACGTTCCTGCCGGTGAAGAGTGACGACATCGCGGACCACCGCATGCACGCCGAGTGGGGCGAAATCAGCGCCACCGCCGCCGCCACACTGAACGAAACCCGCTCCGACGGCGGCCGCATCATCGCCGTGGGCACAACCTCGCTCCGCCTCCTCGAAAGCGCGGCCAGCCCCGACGGCGCCATCCGCCCCTTCTCCGGCGATACCGCGATTTTCATCACACCCGGCTATCGCTTCAAAACCGCAGACCTGCTATTCACCAATTTCCATTTGCCGCGATCGACGCTCTTCATGCTGGTCTCGGCCTTCTCGGGATTGGACCGGATGAAACGCGCCTACGCTCACGCCATCGCCGCGGGCTACCGCTTCTATTCCTATGGCGACGCCTGCCTGCTTACGCCCGATGAGGCTGCGAGGCGACGGATACCAGGCGCATGACGCAAGGGTTGAGCTTCAAACTGCTGGCCGAGGACGGCGGCACGCGGCTTGGCGAGATCACCACCTCGCGGGGGACGATCCGCACGCCCGCCTTCATGCCCGTGGGCACCGCGGCGTCGGTCAAAGCCATGTTCACCGACACGGTCAAGTCTACCGGCGCCGACATCATCCTCGGCAACACCTACCACCTGATGCTGCGCCCCGGCGCCGAGCGTATCGCGCGCCTCGGCGGCCTGCACCGCTTCATGAACTGGGACGGCCCGATCCTCACCGACTCCGGCGGCTATCAGGTCATGTCGCTGTCGCAGCTCCGGCGGATCACCGAGGAAGGGGTCACTTTCCAGTCGCACATCGACGGCAGCCGCCACACGCTGACACCGGAACGCTCCATCGAGATCCAGACCCTGCTCGGCGCCGACATTCAGATGCAGTTCGACGAGTGCACCCCCTACCCTTCCACCTGGGACGAGGCGCGGGCATCGATGGAGCTGTCGCTGCGCTGGGCGGAGCGCTCGCGCGCCGCGTTTGCCGGGATGGCGGCTCCCACGCAGGCTCTTTTCGGCATCGTGCAGGGCGGCGTCTATCCCGATCTCCGCACCCGCTCGGCGGCTACGCTGACGGCGATGGATTTCCCCGGCTATGCGGTCGGCGGACTGGCGGTCGGCGAGGGACAGAAGGTGATGCTGGACACGCTCAGCCAGACCACGCCGCTCCTGCCGGCGCGCAAACCGCGCTATCTGATGGGCGTCGGCACCCCGTCGGACATCGTCGCCGCGGTGGCGCGCGGCATCGACATGTTCGACTGCGTCATGCCCACGCGCTCCGGGCGGCACGGCCAAGCCTTTACATGGGGCGGCAAGCTCAACATGCGCAACGCCGCTTTCGCCGAAGACGCCCGCCCGCTGGACGAGACGAGCGGATGCGCCGCCACCCGCGACTATTCGCGCGCCTATCTGCATCACCTCGTCAAGGCGGGCGAGATACTGGCCGCGATGATCCTGAGCTGGGCGAATATCCAGTTCTATCAGGACCTCATGGCCGAGACCCGCAAGGCCATCGCCGAAGGCCGTTTCGAAGACTTCGCCCGCCGGATCGCCGCCCTCTACCCCGGCAGCCAGAGCGGCACGGGGACCGGCCACGGCGAAAATCTACCTATTGGGGACTGACGGCGGCGAAAACGCCGTGCTATGTAGGAACCAGTCCTAACTGTGGCAGAGTGCCGCAATGTTGTTCGGAGGGTCACAGCAATGCGCTTCGCCGTTGTCCTTGCCTTTCTTGCCGTCGCCGCTGCCGCTCATGCGGCGGAGGACGCCCCTGCAGATGCGCAGACGCAGGCCGCGCTGGCCGGTTCGGTCGTGCAATGCGAGGCCCCGGTCGCGATCGAGGATGCGGCGGTCGCCGAGGCCGTCGCCGAGGCCGCCCAGGCCGACGCCGCCGCTCTTGCCGCCCGGCTCGATGAACTTCCGGCCAAGGCTGCGGAAACGGTCGCCATGCTCGCCAGCGCCCATTCGCTCGACAGGGAACTGGCGGCGCGCGCCTATCTCGGTGCGATGTGCGGCCAATTGAAGGAGAAGGGCGTCGCCGATGCCGAGTTGCATGCCACCCTCGCCAGGCTCGCCGAGGATCTGGGCCTGCCGCAGACGGCAGCCGCCAATGGCCTGGAAGCCGAGGGCGCCAGGCGGGACATCGAGGCGCTGATCGCGCCGGAGGGCGTCAAGCCTGAGAGCGCCGAGCAAGGCGAAACGGCCCCGCTGGAGCAGGCGGCCGAGGCGGCGGAACCTCCCGAAGAGGCGGTGGAGGAAGCGAAACAAGAGGCCGAGGCGCTGGCCAGAATGGAGGCACAGCGCGAAGCCGAGGCCAAAGCCGAAATGGAGGCGCAGCGCGAGGCCGACGCGAGGGCCGAGGCGGAGGCTCAACGGGAGGCTGACGCCAGAGCCGAAAGGGAAGCCAAGCGCGCAGCCGCGCAACAGGCCGCTGAAACCGCGGCGGCTGAAGACAAGACCGAGACGCCGGATACCGGCGCCCCGCAGCCAGCCGCTGAAGAGATGGCCGCGGCCGAGGAACCATCCGCGCGTCCCGCGGCCGACGCCGTCCCGGCGGCAAAGTCCTCCATCCGCCGCAAAAAGATGGCTCCGCGCAAGCCCAAGGCCACCGGCGTGGGCGCCCTGGGTGAGGACGAATGCCGCGCGCTCGGTGTGCTGCAGGACTGCCCGGACCTGAACAGCGTCATGAGCCAGCTTCTCGAAAAGCCGCTGGAATACAACCACCCGGACAAGATGATGCTCGGCCGCAAGACCGAGATCAGCCTCGTCCTGCGCACCGACTGGAAAGGCAAGGACGCGCCAACCGACGTTTCGCCCGAGATGAAGGGACTGCCCGGCGAAGTGAAAAAGGGCGTGAGCAAGATCACGCGCATCATGTCGGCGGAGCTGAGCGGCGCCGATTTCGAGGTCACCCCGGCGGGCCGCCAGGAGCGCACCGTGATCCTTCCCCAGCCGGTGGTCTGGAACTGGCAGGTGACCCCGACGGAGGTCGGCAACGCCAAGCCGCTGAAGTTGCGCCTCTACGCCCATCTGCAAGGTCCCGGCGGGACCATGCCGCCGATCCTCGTCAAGACGCTCGACGCCACGATTGCCGTCGATGTGACGACGTGGGACTGGATGGTTAACCAGGCACAGGCGCTGGAGCCGATTTACGCCATCGTGGCCGGCATTCTCGGGCTACTGACGGCGATCGTGACCTATTTCCTCACGCACAGGCAGGCGGCGGTCTCCGGCGGCAGTGCCGAGGGCATCACGATCAGGCCGAGCGGGCCGGTACTCGGCGATGTGGACCAGAGCGCCAGCGACTCCAAGGCGCCGGTCCATTCCGCGCCGCTGCCGCCTCCGCCCGCCTCCGAGCCGGAGGATGTGCCGTGGAAGCCGAAGAAGCCGCGTCCCGATGACAAAGGCGGTTCGGGCGGCTGAGGCCGCGCAGCTTGACCGGAGCGCGGCGCGTCGTCTTGTCGGGCGCGCCGCAGCCACCCTTGCCCCGGAGCATGGCGTGGCTATATTGACGACAGTTGACATAACACAGCGCCGGTCTGCATCCGCGCTGCCCGGGCATCATGACAGAAATCACCACTCCAACCGCCGCACCGCTTTCCGGGCAGGCCCTGAACAGCCTGATGCTGCCGCGCCCGCCCGCTGCGACGCGCGTCGTCGTGGCCATGTCGGGCGGCGTGGACTCCTCGGTGGTGGCGGCTCTCCTGAAGCGCGACGGCTACGACGTCATCGGCATCACATTGCAACTCTACGACCACGGCGCCGCGCTCGCCCGCAGAGGCGCCTGCTGTGCCGGGCAGGATATCCTCGACGCCCGCCGGGCCGCCGAAAGCCTCGGGATCCCGCATTATGTGCTGAATTTCGAGGAGCGGTTCCGCGCCCAGGTGATGGAGCCTTTCGCCAGCAGTTATATCGCCGGCGAAACGCCGATCCCCTGTGTAGCCTGCAATCAGTCCATCAAATTCACCGACATGCTGAACGCCGCGCGCGAGCTTTCCGCCGACGTCCTGGCCACCGGGCATTACGTATCCACACGCCCCGCCCCCGACGGCTGGCAGATGTACCGCGCTGCCGACGATGAGCGCGACCAGAGCTATTTCCTGTTCGCCACGACGAAAGAGCAACTCGCCTCTCTGCGCTTTCCGCTCGGCAACATGCGCAAGGAGGAGACGCGCCAACTCGCCGCCGGGCTGGGCCTCGCCGTGGCGAAGAAGCCCGACAGCCAGGACATCTGTTTCGTTCCCGCCGGACGCTATGCGCAGGTCGTCGAAAAGCTCCATCCCGGCGCGCGCGAGCCCGGCGACATCGTCCATATCGACGGGCGGGCGCTCGGCCGCCATGAGGGTATCATCAACTATACCATCGGCCAGCGCCGGGGCCTCCGCGTGGCCACGGGCGAGCCGCTCTTCGTGGTGCGGCTGGATGCGGGACGGCGTATCGTGTTCGTGGGCCCGCGCGAGGCGCTGAGGGCAGATATCATCGAACTCCGGCGTGTCAACTGGCTCGGCGACGGGCCGGCCGAGGCGCTGCCGGAAGCGGGGCTGCCGGTCTGGGCGCGCGTCCGCTCATCGCAGGCGCCGCGTCCGGCGACACTCTTCCGGGAGGGCAGCACCTTCCGTGTCCGGCTGCATGACGGCGAGGACGGCGTATCGCCCGGCCAAGCCTGCGTTTTTTACGAAAACGGCACGCCAGGCGCACGCGTTCTGGGCGGCGGCTGGATCGTCTCGGCGGTGCGTGCCGAATGCACCGCATCCGATTAAGTACTCGTATAGGCTTCTTCACCTCTTTCGCGCCCAAATCCTTCCGTGTTATAGGCCGGAGGAATGGCTGACCCGCACGGGACGGGGCGGAGCGGGTAGCCTCGATCACCCGAAACTTGCCATGGTTCCGCGATAATGCTTGAGAACCGGGCCCCAGAGACGGAACAGCAGGATGACCACGGTGGCACGCGAGAAGACGCTCAACCTCTCGACAGTACGCGAGGCGTACAAGCGCTGGGCCCCTTTTTATGACGGCAGCTTCGGCCTCGTCTCCTCCGTCGCCCGCCGCAAGACCGTCGAACTCATCAACCAGCGCCGCGGCCGGGTGCTGGAGGTCGGCGTCGGCACCGGACTGTCGCTGCCCAATTTCGCCCCCTACCTCAAAATCACGGGGATCGACCTTTCGACCGAGATGCTGGCCAAGGCGCGCGAGCGTGTGGACAGCGCCGGTCTTCTCAATGTCGAGGGGCTCCTTGAGATGGACGCCGCCAATCTCGACTTCCCCAGCAACAGCTTCGGGACCGTCGCGGCGATGTTCGTGCTGACCGTTGTGCCCGACCCGGACAAGGTCCTGGCCGAGTTGGATCGCGTCTGCGCGCCGGGCGGCGAGGTCATGGTGATCAACCATTTCAGCCAGGAAGACGGCGTGCGCGGCTGGGTCGAGCGCAAAATGGCGCCTTATGCGGAGACGCTGGGCTGGCATCCGATCTTCCCGTTCGAGCGCATTATGGGACGTACCAGTCTGGCGCTGATCGAGCGCAGGCCAATGTGGCCGATGGGGATATTCACCCTGGTCCGTTTCCGTAAAGGCACGGCTTCGGCATAGGCGGGCGGCCCCGGTCTCAGCCTCTCAAAGAGTGCCGCCCGGCATGTCACGGGCGGTGCCATGTCTGTGCGGGCAGCCACACGGCCCGGTCGCTGCGGCGGGTGGGGGTTTTCGCCATCGGTATGAAAGAGAACCACCTGCGCCCCCAGTGTCCCGCTCTGGGCCATATCAAAGTTCGGCAGGCTGTGCGAAGTTGGCACGCAACGCGTGACGCCCTGCTCAAAACAACACACCATAATATCAGCAAGATAATCTAGGTTTATACTCTGAAATACGTGGATCCACCCGCAGGGGTTGCATGTATTGACGATTGTCCCGCTATGGTTGCACGCCTCTACATGTCGTTAACCTTGAGCTTTAAACGAATATTAAGTGCACTGACGTAGCTTGAGTCTGTGAAGGTCAGATTATGCGTTGAGAGTACGATGACCGAACTTTTCAGACCTCGAGTGAAATACGTGATTGGCCCGGACGGCAGCCCGCTCACCATCGCCGATCTGCCGCCGCCCGCGACCAAGAGATGGGTCATCCGCCGCAAGGCCGAGGTGGTCGCCGCCGTGCGCGGCGGGCTGCTCAGCCTGGAGGATGCGTGTAAGCGTTATCGTCTCACAGTGGACGAATTCTTGAGCTGGCAACGCTCGATCGACCGCCACGGACTGGCGGGGCTTCGGGCGACCCGCGTTCAGGATTACCGCGCCTGAGTTCACAGGCCGCGGCTTGTGCTCGCGTGACGGGCAGGCCCCCCGGTTTCGTCCGGGGGGTTTTCTGTGCGTTGACGGGAGCGGAGGACCGCAAGCGCGCCCTTCCATGGTAAGCGTGGCGTCTCGCTCACACCCCAGCCACGGGAGGAGACCATGCCGCGTCCCGGCCCCAGAAACGCCCTCACCGACGTTCCCGGCCTGGCGGTCGGGCAATGCCACGATGCCCGCCTGCGCTCCGGCGTCACCGTCATCCTGCCTGACCGGCCAGCCAGATGCGCGGTCGATATCCGCGGCGGCGCGCCGGGCACGCGCGAGACCGACACGATGAGGGACGGCGGCACAGTCAGCGAAATCCATGGGCTGGTGCTGTCCGGCGGCTCGGCTTTCGGCCTGGACGCGGCGACCGGCGTTCAGGCTCACCTGCGTGAGCGGGGCGTGGGCTTCCCCGTCGGCCCGGTTTCAGTGCCGATCGTACCTCAGGCGATCCTTTTTGACCTCCTCAACGGCGGGAATAAGGATTGGGGGCGCTATCCGCCTTATCGTGACATGGCTTATGCCGCCTGCGAAAGCGCCGCGGCGGACTTCGCGCTGGGAACGGCGGGCGCGGGCTATGGCGCGTCGGTGGCGTGGCGCGAGCCGGGGGCGTTGCTCATGGGAGGCCTGGGGAGCGCCTCGCTGGTGCTGGACAGCGGCATCGCCATTGGCGCGCTCGCCGCGGTGAACGCCGTTGGGACGGTGACGGTCGGCGCCACCCCGCATTTCTGGGCCGCGCCGCTGGAAATCGGCGGCGAATTCGGCGGACTTGGCTGGCCGCAGACCATGCCTGAGGGGGCTTTCAAGCCCTTGCTCAAGGGCGGGGCGAAGGAAAACACCACACTCGCGGTTGTCGCAACCGATGCCGCGCTGAGCCGCAACGAATTGAAACGCCTCGCCGTGATGGCGCACACCGGCATGGCCCGGGCGATCTATCCTGCGCAGACCCCCCTCGACGGCGATATCGTATTCGCGCTGGCGACGGGCGAGAAAGAACTCCCGGATCCGGTCGCGGGGCTGGCCGAGCTTGGCGCGCTGGCGGCGAACACGCTGGCACGGGCGATCGCGCGCGGCGTCTACGAGGCGGGCGGGGGCGCGGATCCGTCAGCCTTCCCGTCCTACCGCGAAGCGTTCCCGCGCGGTTGAGCGGCGCTAAAACTGATTTGCCAGATAGATGAAGACGGGAAGTGTCGCACCTGCCGCAACGACCTGAAACGTCACGAGATTGGCCATCAGCTCCGCGTCGCCACCCATCTTTCGCGCCATGACATAAGCAGTGGACGCCGTCGGCACCGCACCCGCGATGATGCCGACTGCCCGCGCCATGCCCGTCAGGCCGGTGAGCCATGCCAGGAGGATCATCAGGAGCGGCATGCCGATGAGACGGATGACCACGCCGGTGGCAAGCAGGGCCCGGCCCTGAGGCGCCGCATTGAGATGCAGGCTTGCGCCGACGGCCAGCATGGCGAGGCCCAATCCGCCGTCGCCGATGATCTTGATCGCGCTGAACATGACCGTGGGAACACCGGTGAAATTCAGCGTCATGCCGGCGATGCAGCCCCAGATCAGCGGATTGCGCGCGATACGCAGGAGGATCATGCCCGGCGTCGGTGTCTCGGCGCCGCTCCCCCAGATCGTCAGCACGGCGACAGACTGCGTGTTCAGGATCGGCACCAGCACGCTGATCGCCACCGCACCGAGCGCCAGCCCCTCATCGCCGTAGAGCGTGCCGATGATGGCCAGCGCCATGAAACCGTGAAAGCGCGTCGCGCCCTGGAACAGGCTCGTGAATGTCGGACCGGAGACATGGTAGCGCGACGCAAGGACCGGCCGGGCGGCGAGCAGCAGAAGCGCCATGCCCACCGCGCCGCCAGCCACGACGAACGCGAACCTGCCGAGCGGCAGCGTCGAGAAATCGGCCTGCGCCAGCGTGCGGATGATCAGGAACGGGAACAGGATGTAAAAACACACATGCTCCACCGCCGACCAGATATCCGGCCCCGCCACCTTGTAGCGGTTGAGAAGATAGCCGGTCAGGATGATGAGCGCGATGGGCGCGCTGGCGTTGAAGGTGGCGATCATGGTTATGAGAGGTTCTTGAGGCGGTCGAGCGCACCTTGCAGGATGTAGGCGGCGGCCACGGCGTCGATGACTTCGGCGCGGCGTCTGCGGCTGGCATCGGCTTCCAGAAGCACGCGCTCCGCGGCAGCGGTGGACAGCCGCTCGTCCCACAGCGCGACGGGCAGCGGCGTCAGCGCGCCCAGGTTTCGGGCGAAGGCGCGGCAGCTCTGCGCGCGCGGCCCCTCCGTGCCGTTGAGGTTCACCGGCAGGCCGACGATGAAGCCCGCAACGTCACGCTCAGCGGCCATGGCCAGAAGTTCGGCGGCGTCCACGCTGAATTTCTTGCGCCGGATGGTCCGAATCGCGGTGGCGACCGTGCGCGTAACGTCGGAGGTGGCCACGCCGACGGTCTTCGTGCCGACATCCAGCCCGAACACCGCCCCCCTGGGGGGAAGCGCCGCAGCGAAATGCGCAAGAGCGTCGGCCTGGCTATCGGGATGTGGCACGGTGGATGTGGTCTCGCGGGAGGCTGTGAAACGCCCTTGTTACCAGTGGGCGGGCGCCTATACTGCGCGGGTACAGCCTGCCACGCAACTGCTTAACGGAGATTGCCATGAAAGTGACCTGGCTCGGCCATTCCGGCTTCCGCATCGAGGCCTGCGGCAACGTCATCCTGATCGATCCGTTCATGACCGGCAACCCGACCTTCAAGGGCGACCCGGTGGAGGCGTCGAAGGGCTGCACTCACATCATCCTGACACATGGCCACAGCGACCATATCGGCGACACGGTGGCCATTGCCGAGCGGACCGGCGCGACGCTGATCGCGGTTTACGACCTCGCGACCTATCTCGCGGGCAAGGGCGTGGCGAATATCGACCCCGGCAATACCGGCGGAACCATTCCGGGGCGCGGCTTCGAGGTCAGCTTCACCCAGGCGCACCACTCCTCATCGATCCAGGACGAGAACGGCAACATGGTCTATCTCGGCAATCCGTGCGGCATCGTGCTCAACACCGAGGGCAAGCGCATCTATCACATGGGCGACACGGACATTTTCGGCGACATGGCGCTCATCAACGAGTTTTACGCCCCCGACATTGGCTTTGTGCCCGTCGGCGACCGCTTCACCATGGGCGCGAAACAGGCGGCAACGGCGTGCAAGCGCTATTTCGATTTCCGCACCATCGTGCCGATGCATTACGCCGCCTTCCCGATCATCGACCAGGATCCCTCGAAATTCCTGGCGGAAATGGCCGGGTATAATGTGAAGGTCGCCGAAGTGGGCGTGCCGTTCGAATTGTGAGGCCGCGGCATCGGTTGCGCCGGTTTCAGTGTTTGACAGCCCTCGGTTTCGTGGAGCGCCGCCGGCGTGCAAAAGGTGGCGCGGCGGCGAACCGGATGAGACCGGGATTGGCGCAGATCGGCCCCGGCAGCAGCGCTTTCAGCACCTGCGGCACGTAGACCGAGCCGGCGGAGAATGCGCGGCTGCCCATCGCTGCAACCGACGTTACGTTACGCTTCTTGACCATCGACCGTCCCTTTTTAGCACCCGGAATACTCTGCCCCCATCAGTCGCGGCGAGGAGCGGACCGGTTCAAAGGCTGGTGACATGGTCGGATTTCCGAGTTCACGGCCTCGCCCGAATCCCGTATGCGAATTGATGTGAGTGTGCAGGTCCAGGGGAGATGCGAAAAACGATGGCAGCCCGCAGGAAAAAGGCCGCGGAGGCCCCGATCGAAAGTCTGTCTGCCGCGGAGGCCGCGAAGAAACATGCGGACCTTGCCGCCGAGATCGCCCGCCATGACCAACTCTATTACCAGGAAGACGAAACAGAGATACCAGACTCTGACTACGACGCGCTGCGCGCCCGGCTGAACGCTCTTGAAGCCGCATTCCCCGAACTGGCCACGTCCGAAAGCCCCACTGCCCGTGTCGGCGCGGCCCCCGCGGAGAAATTCGGCAAGGTCCCCCACCGCGTGCCGATGCTGTCGCTCGGCAACGTCTTCGATGACGAAGAGACGCGCGAATTCCTCGACCGCGTCCGCCGCTTTCTGGGGCTCGCCGACGGCGCGGCCGTAGAGGTCACCGCCGAGCCGAAGATCGATGGCCTGTCCATCTCGCTGCGCTACGAGAAGGGGCGGCTGGTCACGGCGGCCACGCGCGGCGACGGCGCGGAGGGCGAGAATGTCACCGCCAACATCATGACCGTCGGCGTCATCCCGAGCCATGTCCGCGCCCGCGATTTTCCGGCGGTGCTGGAGGTGCGCGGCGAGATCTACATGGCGGCGGAGGATTTCCTCGCCCTCAACGCCCGGCAGGAGGCGGCAGGCGAAAAGATCTTCGCCAATCCGCGCAACGCCGCCGCCGGATCGCTGCGCCAGCTCGACGCCTCGATCACCGCCAGCCGTCAGCTCAAATTCTTCGCCTATGCCTGGGGCGAGGCGCCGGAGCTGCCCGCCGAGACACAATATGATGTCGTACAGGCTTTCAAACGCTGGGGCTTTCCGGTCAACCCGCTGATGCGCGTCTGCGCCTCCGCCGAGGAGATGCTCGCCTTCTACCGCGATGTCGAAACGCGCCGCGCCACGCTCGGCTACGACATCGACGGCGTGGTTTACAAGGTGAACAGCCTGGAGTTGCAGCGGCGGCTCGGCTTCGTGTCGCGTTCGCCGCGCTGGGCGGTGGCGCACAAATTCCCGGCCGAGAAGGCCACGACCGTCCTGCAGGACATCGACATCCAGGTGGGCCGCACCGGCGCGCTGACGCCCGTGGCCAAGCTGGCGCCCGTCACGGTCGGCGGCGTGGTGGTGCAGAACGCCACGCTCCACAACGAGGACGAGATCGCGCGCAAGGACATCCGCATCGGCGACTGGGTGACCGTGCAGCGCGCGGGCGATGTCATCCCGCAGATTCTCGGATTTCTGCCGGAGAAGCGGGCCAAGGACGCCAAACCGTTCCAGTTCCCCGAGACCTGCCCGGTCTGCGGCAGCCACGCCGTGCGCGAGGTCAATGCCAAGACCGGCAAGCTCGACGCCGTGCGGCGCTGCACCGGCGGCCTGACCTGCCCGGCGCAGGCCAAGGAAAGGCTGCGCCATTTCGTGTCACGCAACGCCTTCGACATTGAGGGGCTGGGCGAGAAACAGATCGAAGCGTTCTTCGATGACGGGCTGATAAGGTCGCCCGCCGACATCTTCACCCTGGAAGCGCGCGACAAGACCAGCCTGAGGCGCCTGGCCAACCGCGAAGGCTGGGGGGCAAAGTCGGCGCAGAACCTGTTCGCGGCGATCGACGCGCGCCGCCGCCTCCCGCTCGACCGCTTCATCTTCTCGCTCGGCATCCGGCATGTGGGCGAGGCGACGGCTAAAGATCTCGCATACACTTACGAGACATTCGACGCCTTTCGGAGTGCAATGATCGAGGCACGCGACGAAAACAGTGATGCCTATGAATACCTTATCTCCACTGAGGGCGTAGGTGAGATCGTCGCGGAGGCGATCATCGCGTTCTTCGACGAGCAGCACAATCTCGACGCCATCGCCGCACTGCTGGAGGAAGTCGAGGTCGAGGCGGCCGAAGCACCGGACACTGCGGGATCGGCGGTGGCGGGCAAGACCGTCGTCTTCACCGGCACGCTCACGCGCATGACGCGCGCCGAGGCCAAGGCGATGGCCGAGCGATTGGGCGCCAAGGTGGCAGGGTCGGTGTCGAAGAAGACGGATTACGTGGTCGCGGGCGCCGACGCCGGATCGAAGCTCACGAACGCCCGCGCGCTCGGCGTGAGTGTGCTCAGCGAAGAGGACTGGCTGGCGCTGGCGGGCGCGGGGTGATCGGCTGCCTCGCAGATGCGGCAGTCGCCGGCCTGTTTATCAGACATCCGCGCGCGCAGTCTTCGCCTTCGCTTTGGACGGCTTTTTCTTCGCCGCGGGCTTCTTCGCCTTCGCCCCGGCGTCTTCCTCCAGCCCCAGCGTGCGCGCGATCAGCGCCCGCGTCTCGGCGATGCCGTACAACTCGACGAAGGAGCCGAAGCGCGGCCCCTGGCTTTGCCCCAGGAGCACTTCGTAAAGCGCCTGGAACCAAGCCCTGAGCGGATCGAAGGCGTGCGTCTTGCCCACCTCGTAGACGACGTTCTGGATATCCTCGCCGCTCGCGCCGGGCTCAAGCGCACCGAACTTTTCGTAAAGCTCGATCATCGCCACCCGCTCGGCTTCCGTCGGCGCGCGATATTGCTTCGCAGGCTTCACGAAATCGTGAAAATAGGCAATGGCGTAACCCACCAGCCGGTCCAGCTCCGGGTGGTTCTCCGGGGCCGCTCCCGGCGAATAGCGCCGGATGAACCCCCACAACACGGCCTTGTCCTCGGAGTTCGACGCGCTAACGAGATTGAGGAGCAGATTGAAGCTAACCGGCACATCCACTTCCGGCGCCTCGCCGAGATGAATATGCCACACCGGGTTCATCAGCTTCGCCTCGGGCGCCTCGCCGGGATATTTGGCCAGGAACGTCAGATATTCATCGACGTTCTTCGGGATCACGTCGAAGAACAGGCGCTTGGCCGTGCGCGGCTTCTGATACATGAACAGCGACAGGCTCTCCGGCGTCGCATAGCGCAGCCATTCGTCGATCGTCAGGCCGTTACCCTTCGACTTCGAAATCTTCTCGCCCTTGTCGTCGAGGAACAGTTCGTAGTTGAACCCCTCGGGCGGCGTCCCGCCGAGCGCGCGGCAGATCTTCGACGATAGCGTCACCGAGTCGATGAGGTCCTTGCCCGCCATCTCGTAATCGACGCCGAGCGCGGTCCAGCGCATCGCCCAGTCGGCCTTCCACTGGCACTTGACGCGCCCGCCGGTGACCGGTGTCTCGACCTTCTCGCCCGTCTCCGGATCGATATAGACGACCGTGCCCTTTTTCGGGTTGCGCTCGATCATCGGCACCTGGAGCACATGGCCGGTGCGCTCAGAAACGGGCAGGAAGGGCGAATAAGTCTGGCGGCGGTCCGGCCCGAGCGTCGGCAGGATGATCTCCATCACCTTGTCGTAGACTTCCAGCATGCGCAGGAGCGTGGCGTCGAACATGCCCGACCTGTAGCACTCCGTCGCCGACAGGAATTCGTAACTGAAGCCGAAGCGGTCGAGAAAGTGCTGGAGCCGCGCATTGTTATGCGCCGCGAAGCTCGGGTACTCGTTCGAAAACGGATCCGGCACGCTCGTCAGCGGCTTGCCGACATGACCGCGCAGCATCTCCTGGTTCGGCACGTTGTCCGGCACCTTGCGCAGCGCGTCCATGTCGTCGGAAAAGCAGATCAGCCGCGTCTTCTGGCCGGTGAGGATTTCATAGGCATGGCGCACCATGGAGGTGCGCGCCACCTCGCCGAAGGTGCCGATATGCGGCAGTCCGGACGGTCCGTAGCCGGTTTCAAAGATAACCTCTTTGCCGGGCTTCGATTTTTTCGCGCGGGCAACCAGCTTGCGAGCCTCCTCGAAAGGCCACGCCTTGCTGGCATGGGCCGCCGCCATCATCTCCGCGCTATCCGTCGTCATGAATCTGCCTGCTTCCAACCGGCCGCAATATTGCCGCACCGCCGCGCGGGACCGTAAAGGCGACAAACGCACACGTCAATTCATCATCCGCGGCTCGTTGCGTACAGTTGTCTCCCGCGGCTTGATCGCCACGGCAAAATCCTTACAAACGGTTCGTAAAGGATAGCACGGCGCACAACGGTTGCGTTCCGCAGGATGTGAGCCGCTCTGCAATGGGAAGGATTCCGTCGCATGACGACGCAGCAAATCAGTATTCAGGAAGCTCTGATCTTTACCATGGTCACCATGTCAGCGGTCGACCGCATCATATCGGACAACGAGTTGCAGAAGATCGGCGCGATCGTCAGCCAGTTGCCCGTGTTCGCATCGTTCGACCTCGATCATCTCGTGAAGACGGCGCAGTCCTGCGGCGAGGTGCTCAGCGAGGACGACGGGCTGGACAGGATCCTCGCCGTCATCTCGCACTCTCTGCCGAAGAAATTCCATGAGACCGCCTATGCGCTCTCGGTGGAGATCGCCGCGGTCGGCCGCGATGTCACGGTCGAGGAGATCCGCTTTCTGGAACTCCTGCGCGACAAGCTGAAGCTGGACAAGCTGACGACGGCGGCCATCGAGCGCGGCGCCCGCGCACGGCATCAGGCGTAACGGGGCGCGCGAGGGACGGCCATGTTCAGACTGTGGATCTTCATCGCCGGGCTGTCCGGCGCGGCGGCGGTGCTGGCCGGGGCGTACGGCAGCCACGCGCTCTTCCCGGTGGGGACGGATTCCGTGCAAGCGGACGTGTTCCGCACCGGCCAGCTCTACCACCTCCTGCATACCGTCGCGCTCGCCGGCGTCGCAGCTCTCATGGCGGCGACCGACGGCCGGCGGCGGCTCTGGGCGGCAGTGCTCGTCAATGCCTCGGCGCTGGCGTTCGTGGCCGGCATCCTGTTCTTCGCGGGCGGGATCTACTTCCACACGCTGAGCGGAGAACCGGCGGGACGCATCGTGCCTGCCGGGGGCATCGCGTTCGCCATCGGCTGGGCGGCTCTCGCGCTGTCGGTCCCCGGTTTCCGGCGCGCACCGTTTCCGACGTGAAAAGCCGCAGCGACACAATTCGGAGAATGCCAGCCTTATACTCCTGTTTCGAAACACTTTCCGGCTTAGGTGCTGTAACAGCAGGAAATTTTATACGTCCCGCGAGAGTTGGCTGTCGCCCCTATTCCAAGACTGAATAGCTGCATCCTAGAATCGAATGGCGCTCTGCGGCCCAAGCGCGTACGATTTTCTTGCAAGCCCAAGCCACCTGCACGAAGATCACAGTCGGAGTTCCGCGCTGCTTCCGGCAGCGAGGCTGCCTGAGCGCCCCCAATAAGGGCGCGTGCGTTTGCAAATACTAATAAAGAGTGCACAGTTGGGGAGGTGCCCATGAAACTCAAATCCGTGATGACCGCGGTGCTCGCCGCGGCCAGTGTTTTTGCCGTGGGTCCTGCATCGGCGCAGGACACCGTAAAGATCGGCGTCATTCTGCCACTGTCCGGGCCGTTCGCGCAGATCGGGCGGCAGGTCGAAGGCGGGGCCAAGCTCTACATGGCCGAGAAGGGCGACACCGTCGCCGGCAAGAAGATCGAACTCGTCGTCAAGGACGACGGAGGCAAGGCCGACAGCACCAAGCGCCTCGCGCAGGAACTCATCGTCAACGACAAGGTGTCGGCGATCGCCGGTTTCGGCCTGACGCCGCTCGCCTTCGCGGCCGCGCCCGTTTCCAAACAGGCCAAGGTCCCGCAAATCGTCATGGCCGCGGGCACGTCCTCCATCACCGAGGCCTCGCCGTTCATCGCCCGCACCAGCTTCACCCTGCCGCAATCCTGCGTGCCGATCGCCGAATGGGCCGCCAAGAACGGTATCAAGAAGGTGGTGTCGGTCGTCACCGACTACGCGCCAGGCCATGACGGGGAAAAGTACTTCGCGCAGGCCTTCACGGCGGCGGGTGGCACGGTGATGGCGAAGCATCGCATGCCGCTCAAGAACCCGGACTATGCCCCCTTCCTGCAGAAGGCCGCCGACGCCAAGCCTGACGCGGTGTTCGTCTTTGTCCCGGCCGGGCAAAGCGCGCAGTTCATGAAGCAGTACCGCGAGCGCGGCATGGACAAATCGGGCATCAGGCTGATCGGCCCCGGCGACGTGGTGGACGATGCCGTGCTCAACGCCATGGGCGACGTGGCGCTCGGCGTGGTGACGGCGCATCTTTACTCCGCCGCGCATGACAGCCCGGAGAACAAGGCCTATGTGGCCGCGTTCAAGAAGGCGACCGGCATGCGGCCGAACTTCATGTCGGTCGGCGGCTATGACGGCATGCACCTGATCTACGAAGCGCTGAAGAAGACCAAGGGCGACACAAACGGCCAGAAGCTGATCGACGCCATGAAGGGGACGGCGTGGACCAGCCCGCGCGGCCCCATCTCCATCGATCCGGAGACACGCGAGATCGTGCAGAACATCTATATGCGCGAGGTCAAGCGCGTGGATGGCGAGTTGTACAATGTCGAGTTCGCGACGATCGCGAATGTGAAAGACCCCGGCAAGGCCGCCAAGAAGAAGTAAGGCGGACGATGGCCGAGGCGCTGTGTCCGTGAGGCGCGGCGCCTCGCGCGCCCCCGCGAGGTGATGCATCCATGCTGACGATCCTCTTCGATGGCGTCGCCTATGGCATGTTGCTGTTCGTGCTGTCCTGCGGGCTGGCCATCACGCTCGGCCTGATGAATTTCATCAACCTCGCCCACGGGGCCTTCGCGATGGCGGGCGGTTACGTGACCGTCATCCTGATGCAGAAACTCGGCGTGCCGTTCCTCGCCACGCTGCCCTTCGCGTTCCTCATTCCCGCGGGTATCGGCCTTGCGCTGGAAGTCACGCTTTACGCGCGCATGTACGGGCGCAGCCATCTCGACCAGGTGCTGTTCACGATCGGCCTGACCTTCATGGCCGTCGCCGCCGTCGATTACGCCATGGGATCGCAGCAGCAGATCAACACCCTGCCCGCATGGCTGCAGGGCCGTTTCGACATCGGTGGCGTCGGCATCGGACGCTACCGGCTGTTCATCATCGCGATTTGCGCCGCGCTCGTCCTTTCTCTCGAATATATGAACGCGCGGACACGCTTCGGCGCGCGGCTGCGCGCAGCGGTCGATGATCCGCGCGTCGCCCGCGGCCTGGGCATCCCGGTGAGCCTGCTGTTCGCAGCGACCTTCGCCGTGGGCTCGGGCCTCGCCGGGCTCGGCGGTGCGCTCGGTGCGGAAATCATGGGGCTCGACCCCTCCTTCCCGCTGAAATTCATGATCTACTTTCTGATCGTGGTGACGGTCGGAGGCACCTCCGGGCTGACCGGGCCTTTCATCGCCTCGCTGCTGCTGGGCGTGGCCGACGTTACCGGGAAATACTATGTCCCGGAGGTCGGCGCATTCGTGATCTATGCGCTGATGATCGTCATTCTCATCCTGCGCCCGCAAGGGCTGTTCGCGCGGAGCCGCTGATGAAAGCCGTCAATTTCAAGCTGTTGGCGGAAGCGGCGTTCTGGGCGGCGGCCCTTGCCTCCACGGTGGCGCTGCCGTCCTACTACCTCATTCTCAACGAAATCGCGATCCTCGCCCTGTTCGCGCTCTCGCTCGATCTCATCCTCGGCTATGCGGGCATCGTCTCGCTCGGACACGCCGCGTTTCTCGGCACGGGCGCCTACGCCGCCGGCCTGTTCGCCAAACATGTTACCGGCGATCCCTTCGCGGGGCTGGTTTTCGCGGCGGCGATGGCGGGCGGTCTCGGCTGGCTGACGAGCTTCCTCGTGCTGCGCGGCTCGGACCTGACGAAATTAATGGTGACACTCGGCGTCGCCCTCATGCTCCTTGAACTGGCCAACAGCATGGCCTGGCTGACCGGCGGTGCCGACGGCCTGCAGGGCATGACCGTGGACCCGGTGGCGGGGCTTTTCGAATTCGATCTGTATGGCAGGACGGCTTACACCTACAGCCTCGGCGTGCTCTTCGTGCTGTTCCTGATCGCGCGGCGCGTGACGCGCTCGTCCTTCGGCCTTTCTCTGCGGGCCATCAAGGAGAACCCGCTGCGGGCCTCCGCCGTCGGCGTGCCGGTCAACCGCCGGCTGATCGCGATCTACACGCTCGCCGCGGTCTATGCGGGGACGGCGGGCGCGCTGCTCGCCCAGACGACCCAGTTCGTTTCGCTCGACTTCCTGGAATTCCACCGCTCGGCGGACGTCATGCTGGTGCTGATCATCGGCGGCGCGGGCTATCTTTACGGCGGCATCCTCGGCGCCATCGCCTTCAGGCTCATGCAGGACTGGCTCGCCAATCTAACGCCGCAATACTGGCTGTTCTGGATCGGCCTGATCCTCGTCGTCTTCACACTGATCGGGCGCGAGCGGATGACGGCGGGCGTCGCGGGCTTCCTCACCAGCCTCTTTTCGCGCAAATCCGCGCCGGCCGGGGACACCTCAACCCCCGCCGCAACCGCCGCGAGGACACCCGTGTCATGACCGCCGCGCTGGACACCAACGGCCTCGTCAAGTACTTCGGCGGCCTGACGGCCACGGACAACGTCTCGCTCACCGTCGAGGCAGGCGCGCGCCACGCCCTCATCGGTCCGAACGGTGCGGGCAAGACCACGCTCATCAACCTGCTGACGGGCGTGCTCCGCCCCAGCGCGGGACGCATCCGCCTGCACGGGCAGGACATCACGTCGCTGCGCCCCGAGAAGCGCGTCAAGCTCGGCCTCGTGCGCACCTTCCAGATCAACCAGCTCTTTCCGGCGCTCACGCCCTTCGAGACGCTGCTCCTGACCATTACCGAGAGGCGCGGAAACGGCGGACATTGGTGGAGCAGCATGAACCGGGACCGCGAGGCGGCAGAAGAAGCCGAGGACCTGGCGCGCCAGTTCGGCCTCGCCGACGTTCTGCACGAACAGACCGCCAGCCTCGCTTACGGCAAACAGCGGCTCCTGGAAATCGCCATCGCCATCGCCTGCAGGCCGCGCCTGCTGCTGCTCGACGAACCGGCGGCGGGCGTGCCCGAGAACCAGCGGCAGGAGCTTTTGAAAACCATCGCCGAACTGCCGGGCGACGTCACCGTCCTTCTTATCGAACACGACATGGACCTCGTGTTCCGATTCGCCAGCCGCATCACCGTGCTGGTCAACGGCGCGGTTCTCACCGAGGGCGTGCCCGCCGATGTCGCCCGCGACAGCCAGGTGCGCACCGTCTATCTCGGGGAGAGCGCCCATGCCTGACCTCTTGAAGCTCTCCGCCGTGTCCTCCGGCTATGGTGGCGCGGTCGTCGTGAGCGGCGTCACGCTGACACTCCGCGAAGGCGAGGCGCTCGCCGTGCTCGGCCGGAACGGCATGGGCAAAACCACGCTTCTCAACACCATCATCGGCGTGACCCGCCACATGGGCGGCAGCATCAACCTGGCCGGGTGGGATATGACGCGGCTCAGGCCGGAAGACAGGGCGGTGGCGGGCATCGGCTGGGTGCCGCAGGAGCGCAACGTCTTCCGCTCGCTCACGGTGGAGGAGAACCTGACCGCCGTGGCGCTGCCCGGCCCATGGACACCGGCGCGCGTCTACAAGCTGTTCCCGCGCCTCGCCGAGCGCCACCGCAACATGGGCAATCAGCTATCCGGCGGTGAACAGCAGATGCTGGCGGTCGCGCGCGCGCTCGTACTCAACCCGCGCGTACTGCTGCTCGACGAGCCGACCGAGGGGCTGGCGCCGATCATCATCGAGGAACTGATGCGGGCGATTGCGCTGATCGTGCGCGAGGAAGGCGTGGCCGCGATCATCGTCGAGCAGCACGCGCAGAGGATCCTCGGGCTGACGGATCGCGCGGTGATCATGGAGCGCGGACAGATCGCGCACACGGCGAGAAGCGCCGAACTGGCGCGCGATCAGGCGACGCTGGATAAGTATCTGGGCGTGGCGGGAGCGAATGGCGGCTGAGTCACCGCCATCGGCGCGAAACCTCAAAGCTCCTGGACGCCGCGAAAACGCGCGAAGACCCGCCGTCCTTGCGGGCCGAACAGCACCGTCTCGTACACCTCCGGCGCGCCGCCTTCCATACCGGGCGAACCTATCGGCATACCGGGCACGGCAAGGCCGGTGGCCTGGGGCTTCCGCTCCAGCAGGCGCGACACGGCGGACGCCGGAACGTGGCCTTCGATGACATAGCCCGCCACCACCGCCGTGTGGCACGAGGCGAGATCGCTCGGAACGCCAAGCTTCCGCTTGATCAGAGCGACATTGCCTGTTTCCACGATTTTCACCTGAAAGCCCGCACGCGTGAGATGCTCGGCCCAGGCGGCACAGCAACCGCAATTCGGATCTTTATGGACGGTGATTCGCGGTGATTCGGCGGCAACCGCCAAACCCGGCAGAGCCGGTGCTGCGATCGCAGCCCCAAACATGCCGAGCATTGACCGGCGGGTCAGCGGCGGGCTCATCATCGTCATGGCGTAATCCTTATTGGCGTGCGGCGGTTTTGACCGCCCGCCAGATTACGCCGCGGGCTCCTCGGCGGCTACCGCTTTCGCCTTCACGATTTCGCGCTTCAGACGCAGGACGCGGTCCGACAGCTCCGTATCCCTCGCCTTCAGCAGGAAAGCGTCCAGCCCGCCACGATGCTCGACCGAACGCAGCGCGTGGGCGCTGATCCTCAGGCGCACGCTGCGGCCCAGCGCTTCGCTCATGAGCGTCACTTCGCAGAGATTCGGCAGAAAACGCCGTTTGGTCTTGATCTGCGAGTGACTGACAAGGTGGCCGACCAGGGCATTCTTGCCCGTAAGCTCGCACCGGCGCGACATGGTGATCTCCAGCTCGCTGAAACCTGCAAAAAATTGCGGATGAACATAGAGGCCACCGCGAATGCAGTGACCGTTTCCGCGTTTATAAAGACGGGCGCGGGATGCGTCAAGCGCCGCGCAGCGGGGGGAAAGCGCGCGAACCACAACCCACGCGCCTTCTTGCGCCTTACGCGGACGCCGCGGATTGCGCTTCCGCCGGGTCGCTCAGGCCGCGGCCGACCAGCAGCCCCAGTTCCCAGAGCTTGGCGAGGATCTGCTCCGCCGCCTCGTCGGGCGAAAGCGCCAGCGTGTCGATGGACACCTCCGGCGTTTCCGGTGCCTCATAGGGGTCGTCGATGCCGGTAAACTGCTTGATCTTGCCTTCACGCGCGAGCTTGTACAACCCCTTCCGGTCGCGGCGCTCGCACTCATCCAGGGGCGTGGCCACATGCACCTCGACGAAAGCGCCGAGCGGTTCGATCATGTCGCGCACCTGCCGCCGTGTCCCCGCGTAGGGCGCGATCGGCGCGCAGATCGCGATGCCGCCGTTCTTGGTGATTTCCGAAGCGACATAGCCGATGCGCAGGATGTTCAAATTGCGGTGCTCTTTGGAAAAGCCGAGTTCGGAACTCAGATGCTTGCGCACGTGGTCGCCGTCGAGCAGCGTCAGGGGGCGCCCGCCGATCTCCATCAGCTTGGCCATGAGCGCATTGGCGATCGTCGTCTTGCCCGAGCCCGACAGGCCGGTGAAAAACACGGTGAAGCCCTGCTCGTGACGCGGCGGGTGCGTCCGGCGGAGCTCCGCGAGCACACCGGGGAAGGAAAACCACTCGGGAATGTCCTCGCCGGTCTGCAGACGGCGGCGCAACTCGGTTCCCGAAAGATTGAGGATGGCTTCGCCGGTCTGGACCTCGTCGGCAGCCGCGTATTCCTTGCGGTTCTGCACATAGACCATCTCCCGGAACGCCACCATTTCGATGCCGATTTCTTCCCGGTGTTGCGCGACGAGGTCCTGCGCGTCGTACGGTCCGTAGAACGGTTTGCCGCGACTGTCCTTACCCGGCCCGGCGTGGTCGCGGCCAACGATGAAATGTGTGCAGCCGTGATTGCGGCGGATGAGAGCATGCCACAGGGCCTCGCGCGGACCAGCCATGCGCATGGCGAGATTGAGCAGGCTGAGCGCCGCACTCCGCCCCTGTGGATATTCCGGGATGACGGCCTCGTAGCAGCGCACGCGGGTGTAGTGGTCCACGTCGCCCGGCTTGGTCATACCGACGACGGGATGCAGCAGCAGATTGGCGTCCGCCTGCTCGGCGGCGCGGCGGGTCAATTCCTGATGCGCGCGATGCAGCGGGTTGCGCGTCTGGAAGGCGACGATGCGCTCCCAGCCCCAGGCGCGGAGCGCCGCCTTCAGCTCGTTCGGCGTGTGGCGCTGCTGGCGGAAGTCGTAATGCGCGGGCGCCTGCAGGCCGATGAGGCGGCCGCCGACATAATGGGTGCCTGCGATGTCGTGCAGATAGCGCACCGCGGGGTGGGCGAGATCGTTGCTGCCGAACGCGGCGGTAGCCTCGCGCTCTTTGTCCGGCCGCCAGACCGACTGCACTTCGAGAAGCGCGGTGATGACGTATTCGGGATCGCGCAGGGCGATGCGCTGCCCGGGTTGGAGGGTGGCGGCAAATTCAGCGCTGACGTCGAGCGTCACGGGGATCGGCCACAGCGCGCCGTTTTCGAGCCGCATCCCGTCGAGGACGCGCTCATAATCGCCCTGATTGAGAAAACCGGTGAGCGGCGAGAAGCCGCCGTTCAGGAGGAGTTCGATGTCGCAGAGCTGGCGCGGTGTGAGGTTCCAGGACCGCAGCGTGCCGCCTTCGTTGCGCAGGGGCTCGACCTGATCGGCGGGCACGTAGAGCTCGTGGGACGGGGCATGCGGGGGGTGCAACAGCAGTGGGCCGGCTGCGGCTGGGCGTTGGAAGGTGGTGCTCATGCTCTTTTTTCTCAATTATCGAACGAGTTCGTCAAATGCGACGGGTTGTTCGCTTTAACTAACGCCTCGCAACAGAAATGCCAAGCCCCTTTTATGAGCCAGGATGCACCACACGGAACGCATGCAACTTTTCGGTGTGTTTTAAGGTCGTTTTGCCAGCGAAGTCAATGAAACTCAGTTAATCTGTTCGCAAGCGAATTCATCCTGTTCATATTTCGCCTGCATAGAGTTGCTCAGCCCCTTGCCTTTCCCGTATTTATTTCCATGCTCAGCCATATGAGCTACATCAGTGAGCATATATTCGCAGAAGTGAATTATTGCTGACTTGTAATGAATGGGACTGCTTCCGACGTTTTCTCGCGTTTTCTGCAAGGCGATGCACCTGTCGAGTTTTCCCTTCGGAATATCGCGCCTTCTTCTCCAACGGGGTGACAATGCTGCCGGGCAAACGGACGGATGAGACACCTGCCGAGGCAATTCCGCCTGAAGCTTTCGGCCCTCTCACGGAATATCAGCGCCGCTATCTCACGCAATACGCGCCCCGGCGATTGTTTGCCGTCGTCAGTTGGGGCAACGCCGCCACGGCTTGGTTGGCAGGGGCATTAAACAGCCATCCCGACATATTCTGTCTGCATGCGGGCAACAATAAATTGTGGCGCCTCGCAGGCGGGTCGCGGCTGGACGGCCTGGACTATATGAGACTGGTAGGAGCCATGGGCCACGTGGCGCGTCTCGCGGGCGACGTCCACGGCGTAAGCCGCCACGAAGTCCCGGCGCTGTCGGCCGCCCTGGGAGAACGCTTCCAAGCCGTAATCGTCGTCCGCGATCCCGTATCCCGCCTGCTGAGCCAGTTCGCCCTGTTCGACCGGTATGCCGATCTCGAAAGCTGGGGGGATCTCAGCTACCTGGCTCCCCTGATCCGGGAGACCGGCTACGACCCCGAAGCATTCGACTACCGAAAGAAACTGACCTTCCACGGTGCAAATATGCTCAACACCATCCTGGAGGAACGTCATATCGCTCCTATCTTCAGGTCCGAGGATCTCACATCGACGCCCGAGAGCCTTCTGAGCCTGGTAGACCACATCTCTTCCGGAACTGTCCCACGACGCGCCGATTGGGCCGCGAGAACCGTGAGGTCGAATCCGGAGAACAGGCGCGCGAAGAGGAACGAGATATCCGCCTTTGAAGAGGACGTGATCAGGAAGGTCGTCAAAGATGAGGCATGGGCCATTTATGAGGAACTTGGCTACGGATGCCCCTGATGCCTGTATCGGCAGGCTGGGAATGCCCCGCAACACAGCGACGTAGGTACCGTGCCCCGGCCTGACTATCCTTCCTGCGGTTCATCGTTCAACTTCGACGCGGCCGGTCTCACGTCACGTATAGCTCGTATCGGCTCGCCCAAAAGGAGGAGTTCACTTGCGCACACTGATGTCGAAACTCATGACGCGAAGGCAGGATCCACCGGAAAACAATGCTTGCGCTTCCACACCATCAATACAGGCCACGAAAGCCAGAGTGCCCGCACAGGCAGAGTTTCTGAGAATAGAATTACCAAATGACCGCAACTACGAAGATAGTTGCATCGCGATGGTTTCTTTGCGCACAAGATGTCCACTCGTCGGGCTCTATGCTGCCTCCGCCAACGAGATAGAGACTGGAGAGTTGTTGCATGTATCCAACGACACGACAATCGATGCCGAAGTGTTTCTACCACCCCGAGCAACATCGATCGCAATACGCAATGCTACCAATGACAGCGTCATTCACGACCTCCAAGTCTCTTCCATTCGCTATGAACCATTCCGAAAAGCCATAGATCCAACTATAGGACATTGCCACTCTGCAGCATCTAAATCGGACGCAAGTATATTCATACACACGTACGGAAAGACTGGATCAATATCTCTGGCGGATACTCTGCATATGACGAAACGCGCGGTCGTATCGCGAGATCATTTTGTCAACTTGCCATCTCTAGCCCAAAGCACGCATCGCTGCACATCAGAAATCTTGATGCAATTGAACTCCGCTTCTCTCCGAAGGAAGAGGACGACATATTCATTGTTTAGAGATTCTTCTCAGAGATGTTTTGTGATTTGCGGCGTTCGAGAACCTCTCGCACAAGCAATATCTATGATATTCCAGCTCAATGGATACGTATTTATGTCACTAAGCATGTCACAAGAAGCTGTGACAGAAATTGTTAGATTGAATATATCAGATGAACTCAGAAAATTGGAATTCTGGTGGAAGCGTGAATTTATGCACCTGCATGACATAGACTTAGACGAATTTGACGCAATGCTTTGCCAAAATAACTATGTTTATGAATTATGTTCTGAGCGCCGGAAATACCCAACTATCTTTTATCGGATTGAGGACGGCGACACCGCTATAAAGTCTACAATCTCCCGCATTTTCGGTGATTTCTGCGACAACATCATTCGCTCGAATACGTCTAGCACGAGGCCGTATCGGGACACATATTTCGGTGTCCTAAAGGCATTGGAGACTTATACCGTCGACTGGTCCTCGTATCCAACGCTGGCGCGCATCAGCCGAATCTTCGGCTACGCGGTTTAGCGGTATAGTTGTTGCGCATTCCGGCGACATCCGGCCAGTGATTCCGATCTGATCCGGCCACCGATTCCGGAACATCCGGCCACCCTGTGGAAGGGTGGCGGCGGTGCAGTTGGGTGATCTTTTGGCGGGTTAGCCTTGCGCCCCTTTAGGGGAGGCGCTGTCTACATTGACTGTTGAACGCCACATGTTCCCTATATGTTCTGGATGGAGGGAGCTTATGAACGGCGCGAAATTCCAGCATCTGATGGCCATGCTCGGCGA
>JBNKIW010000032.1:0-31746 GCA_050290865.1 Rhodomicrobiaceae bacterium
TTTCACGAATCAAAGATCACCCGAGCGATTCAGAATATGGTCGATCTGTCAGCTGTTATTTCGTGCGATTGCCCTGGCACTTCGATGCAGCCAATCACGGCGGTCGGCACGAATCAGCTATGATCCCCTAGGAATGGCACGGCTCTATCGAACGGTGCAATATGCGCATATTCATCACTGGTGTAAGCTGCGTCGGTAAGACCACGATAGGCGCACAGTTGGCCCGGCTCCTCGAATTTCAGTTTTTCGACTTGGATATCGAGACCGAGCGTTATTTCGGAACCTCGATTGAGCGTCTTCGAAACCGTTATCTGGCGGCGCACGATTTTCGCATCGCGACATCTCAAGCTTTGAAACACGTTCTCTCCAGGGAGGACAGCTATAACTGCGTCATTGCGCTGCCGCCAAGTGGGCTAATGGGTGCTGTCTGGAAAGTTATCAGCGGCACGCGAGACGCCACCACTATCGTGCTTCACGATACACCGGAAAATATTCTCAGAAGAATTACTTTCTACGACATCGAATCCCGCCCACTACAAAAGAAACTGACGGATCATGAGAAAGGTCTCTACCTTCGAGAAATCAAACGAGACATTGCTTACTTCAAGCGCTCCTACCGCAGAGCGGATGCGTCCGTTGACGTCTCTGGTTGTGGCGTCAACGACGCATCGCGCAGGATTCGGAACGCATTGAAGCCTGCCCCGTCGAAGGCCCGAAACGAGGCGTCGCAACAGCGCCCTGCAAAGATGCATGCACGGGCATTCCGCCAGGCTTCAGACAGCGACTTTCGGCCTCCCCACGTGGGAATCCCGTGAGTGTACCATTTCCGCTCATGGCCTGATGGTTGTCCATCTCGTTGAACAGGCTGCGCGTTAGGATCGTCCGCAGCGTCAGCATCATCAGGAAACTGTCGGTTCGGAAAGGCCGAGGTTGGTACCTGCCGTGCTTTGTACCGGAGCCTGCGCAGACGCCGCTTGCGGCTTCCCGGCCTTCTTCGCCAGCTTCTTCGCGCGCTTTGCCGCAGCGATCTCTTCGATACTGCGCACAGTATCCGGCCGATCCTTGCCGTAACGCTCGCGGTACAACTTCGCAATGAACTCCGGCAAAGGCAGTTTCCACGGCTCTTGATCGCGGTTGTCAAGCTTGCCGAGCTTCGTTGGATTGAGCCCCAAATCACGCGCCATCTGCACATGGGCGTGCGAAAGCCCAAACTTCCGCCGGGCGTCGATCCACGGCTGCAACTGGGCGGGTGCAGGCGGTTTTTGCTTCTTCGACATCGATCCGTGTCCCTAATCGGGAGCCGGAGCCAGCTCAATGCACCGTTGGCGGCGTTGCCGAGCCGCAGCATTTCTTGAACTTCTTGCCGGAACCGCAGGGGCAAGGCTCATTGCGCCCGACCTTGGCTGACCGAATGGGTTCGCCTCGCGGAAGCCCCTGGTCCTGACCTCGCCAATAGGCGGCGATCATTTGTAGCGTCACAGGAAGCTGGGCGAGGATCGTATCGCGCATCTCCTCCGTGAGCTGCTCCTGAACTTCCTCCGGCGTGCCTTCACACAGCGCCAGGATCGACAGGACGATATGGTCGACCCGGCGGTCATCGAACAGCGGATCCCATGCTTCCGCCACCATATCGATGCCCCTCAGGAAACCCTCCGTCCACTCCTCACCTGGCATCGCCATGCCGAAGGTGTCGATGATCGGCCGGTGCTCGGCATCGGCAAGCCTGCGCTCGGCGATGGCGTTCCAGTGCTTCGCCAACAGGCCAAACACATACTCGGCCTGTTCCGGGCTGTCCCAGTCCGGTCCCTCGTCGTCCTCGCCCCAGATCAAGGGCAGATATTCAGACGGCATGACCAATTCGGGGCCGATGACGAGGGCGGTGAAAAAGCCGTCGAGCATCTCCAGCGACATGGTGCCATCGGGCACCTGTGGGCAGGATAGAAACCCGCCCAGCCAGTCCTGTTCTTGATCAGTGAGCCGGACCGCCTCGGCGGCATCGTTGTCGGTTTCGTTGTCACCGCCGCGCTCGGCCGCCCACTTGGCCATCATCTCGGCCCGCCGCGCGATCCAGGCGATGCCCTCGACGGGATCGTCGATGGCCCGAATATCCTCCGCGTCGAACAAACGGGGATCCGACAGGTCGGCCGCCGCAAGCTTCAGCCTGTCGAGCATGGCATTGTGGTCAGCCTCCTCGTGGTGTTCATAAATCAGCTTCGACCATACCCGGCGCAACGCTCCTTCAAGCTCGACGAGCCCGAGCTTGACGACCGCCTGCTCCCAGCCCCACCAGGCCATGTCGCCGTCCGCGATCAGGTCGTCCCGTTCGATGCGGGCCAGGAAGTCAGCCGTCTCTTGGCGCGATATCCGGCCATCGAGGGTCAGGCGAGCCAGCACTTCATAGAGCGCCCACGTGGCGTCGGTCGCCATATCGGCATGCTCGATCAAATCGAACAACTCGCCCGCGTTGCGATCCCAGACGCTCAGCAGCAGACGCGCCAGGCTGACCGTGGCGTGGTCCGGGAACAGCGTGTCCACCTGGCCGGCCGGTTGCTGCGCGATGTAGATCAGGTGGTAGCAGAGGCCCGGATGCCTGGCGGCGGCGAGAACGTGCAGGCCATTGAACAGCAGCTCATTGTCGTCAGGCAGCAGATGGACGCCCTGGCAGAACTTATCGGCGATTGTGTAGACCGCCGGCGCCAGTTCGCCGGCATGCGCGACGCCAGCCGTCAGCGCGGCTGTATCCTCGCCTGTCTTGAGCGTTGCGATGATTTCGTCGAGAGTCATCTGCGGAGTATAGGGCAGCCGCGAACGGGTGGCGAGACAGTACACCTCCTGCCGCCGCAATTGCCCACTCTTCATTGTGGGGCACGGATCATTTGACGGCCTTATGCGGCGGACATCCCCGTCGTCACCCAGCACTACCCCATGGTGCAGCGGAACCTGCTCTACAGCGGCATCACGCGCGGCAAGCGCCTCGGGGTCATCGTCGGGCAGCGGAAGGCGGCGACGATCGCCGTGCGCAGCATCCGCGGACGCCGCCGCTGGTCCAAGCTGCGAGAATGGCTGGCTGCGACGGGATAGGCGGGGTGGGGACCCGGCATGACCGGTGGGTTGTGAAGGACAGCGAAGGTATCTCTCACGTCATCGATCTGTTGAACCCGATTTGACGCGGGCGCGCGGTTTATCGCGGGCGTTCTGCACTCCGGGTCGTTTGCGGACATCGGCGTGATTTTCATGTGCAGTTGCTTAACTCACGGTAGCGGACCAACCAAGAATTGGAAGAAGCACGCCTGCGTAGCCTCAATTCTAACCAATTATTGGCGCAACCTTGCGTACAAATTTCATTGCCCTGGGAGGAGCCATGAATTTGCCACTTTCCCTCCAAATGGGGGCCGAGACCTACAATACGCTTGCTGTCTTATTAGGACTTGTGCAGATAATAACAATATTGTTTGCAGGCTGGAGCATAGGTCAACAAAAGAAACAAATTAAAAGCCTATCGCAGCAAGTGAAGTTGCAAACAGAAGAGGTTAAGATAGCAGGTCAATCTGTTTTTGTCGACTCATTTTCTCACTTTTCGAGTGTATACTTTCAAATCATGAGTGCACTCCCCGCAGAAAGCGCTTCGGAAATGGACCGCAATTTGTGGTGGTACAGGTATTTTGAACTCTTAATCGCTGAAGTTAATTTTAGTATGCGCGGTCTAATCGATCCAACAATATTTGAAATATGGATGCATGAGCTAGCTAGACACTATTTCCAATCACCTCACGGCGCAGCGCATATGGGAACATTCTCCGGTAATAGTAAGAAACACCTAGATCGGGTATTGGCGGAGCATAGTGATATACACGTCTTCTTCGATGCCTTGGAAGCGGCCGCCAAGGAGAAAGATGGGGTAGCACGCGCACAAGCGATACAGGTGCTTGTGGCTAGGACGTACAACACGAATAGAGGCGACGCTCTCTAAAGGTGGATGAATCGAGGCCGTCGCATAGCCCTACTCACCGGGGCATCTATCTTTTTCACGATTCTTGCGTACATGCTCCAGCCGTGCGGTGCAACCCACTATCCAGCGGTTAAAGCTTGATTTTACATACGCGTATTACGCGCCGATGTCGTTTTTTCTTCTTACGATGCTGAGTGCACCAGCAGCACTTCCAAGGATTTTTGCCACTCCGGACATCAAGTCATGACAATGAAATGTCGGATATCCCATTCGGTAGGCCCAAAGGGCGATTGGGGGGATTGGAGATAAGCTCGCTTGCATTTAGTGCTCGGCACGGCAAATAGTCGCGATACTCGCAACTTCCGTCGCTCACAGCTTACATCCCGAGGGACTGGTTTCGGCCTTGAGGAGATACTTATGCCGATCTGGTCTATAGATTGTATAAGAACTTCACGATCTCCACATCACCACGCTCCTTCCCCCACCACCACGAACGGCGCCCAGTAAGCCGGGTGCGCTTCCTTGGCCTCACCTTTGTCGATGAGGGCGAGCATGGCGCGGCGGACGGCTTCGGCGCGGCCCGTGTTGCTGTCGCGGGACATTTCGCGCATGGCAGTGCTGATGAGCTTCACCGTGGTGGCAGAGTCGACTGACCAGTGCGAGACCAGCAGGGCGCGGGCTTGCGCATAGATGAAGGCACGGGCCAAGCCGGATAGAGCTTGCGCGTCAGCAGAGCCGCCTGCTGCGGTGTTGCAGGCCGAGAGGATTACCCAGTCGGCATCGAGCCTCAGCCCTGCGATCTCGCCCGCCGACAGATAGCCGTCGTCATCCCCGCTGGCTGTGGCGGGCGGTGTGAGGATGAGACCGGGTTCGCTGGTGCCTCTGAGTTCACCCGCCAGCGCACCGTGGGTGGCAAAATGCACTATACGGTATTGCGCGAGTTGGCCCGACGCGCTCAGAGCTTTGACCTCGTGCTCGGTGGCGCGGGCGCCGAGGCGGAGTTCGCCGACATCAGCCTTGAGATCGCGGGCGACAGCGCAGAGTTCGTCCGCCGTCTCCGGCAGCGGCGTCTGCACGCGGATCTGCGAGACTTGCGCCAGCCCGCCACGGCTCTCCACCGTTTTCACGCCGCCGCGCCAGCCAAGGAGCGCTGCCGCGCGCCGAAAGGCGGTCTTGGGACAATGCTGGCTGTCGCGGGCGAGCTGGGCGCGTTTCTTGAAGTACTCTGCAAATCTCGGATTGGGATGGTTTTGCTGGCCGTCCAGCAGCGGATTGCCGAAACCGATCATGGGCTTGGCGGCGGTACTGGGACGGGCGGTGCGGCGCAAGGCTTTCAATGAGGAGACCGCGGGCAAGATCGTCACGGCGTGGTTGCGGGCGAGCCAGACGGCGGATTTAAGCCCACCGCCGGCGGGCGGCGCCGTCACCAGGACCTGGAATGGCAATTGCGTCAATGGCCCGGACGGCACGATGAGCAGGTGCTTGCCATTGATGAAATCTTCAACCTGGCCGAATAGCGCCGTATAGAGCGCGTGCGCGCGGGCGCGGTCGAAGGGGGGCGCGCTTCTGCTATTCATGTAATCGTAAGTTGTGCCTGTAAGCTTGGCGCAATGCGGTTCGCTCCACGCAGTGCGGTCGAGGCCACACCGTAGCGCCTGCACCTCGCGGGAAAGCGCCTTGGTGCCGAGATCGGAGCGCTCCCAACGAACACCGGTTTTAGTGACCACCCAGATGAAGGTTTCTTCAGGCGTCGACTTGATAGTGGGTTCCGGCATGTCGAAGAACAGCACCAGCGCCTCACCCGCACCCAGTTGCGCCTGCACCTCCTCCACCGTCAGCGGGGCCGCATTTGCAAGCGCGGCATAATCCGGGAACTCCGCCGCCAACCGTTTGCCGATCTCCGCTATGCGCGTGTCGATGGCGGTGAGCTGGGAGGTATTCTCTGCCTCCGCCTTGGCGTCGCGCTTGCCGGCGTCTTGGCCCAGTGCGGCATTACGCCAGGCATCGAGCTTCTGCCATTGGCCGACCAAGTCCTGGCGCTCGCGCACGATCACCTCGAGCTTTGGATTGCCCGACGCGCCGCGCGCCGCCATTTGCGCCAGCGACTGCGCGGCCTCAGAGGTAATCGCCCACTGAGCGGTTTGGAACATCTCGCGCGAAAGTGCCTCCCGACCGCCGTTTTCAGCAGCGAGACGGTACCCCGCCCTCACAAGCCAGCGGAAGAGGGCGATTCCTCGTTCGGCCTCGCTCTTCTTCTTTCCTGCTACGCTGGTGCCGGCCGCGCTGCGTAGCGTGCGCTCAGTGATGGCGGCGGTGCTGCGACGCCAGAGCCCTACGGCACGGCTCCAATCGTGTTGCACGAAGTACAGGGACGCCAGATTGTTGATGCTCATGAGCGTATCGGGGTGTGTCTTGCCCAAAGCCCGCTCCCTCGTCTTGAGCGCGCGGCGGTAAAGCGGTTTGGCCTCGGCGTAGCGGCCCTGAACCGTATGCAGCACCGCCAGATTGTTGACGGTTGTGAGCGTGAGGGGGTGGTCGCCGCCGAGCACCCGCTCTTGTGTCTCTCGCGCGCGGCGGAAAAGCGGCTCTGCCTCGCCATAGCGGCCCTGTGCCTGATAGACGAACCCCAGGTTGTTGACACTCCTGAGGGTGTCCGGGTGTTCCTTGCCGAGCACCCGCTCCCTCGTCTCAAGCGTGCGGCGATAGAGCGGCTCGGCCTCGGCATAACGTCCCTGATTATCGTACAGCGCCGCCAGATTGTTTGCGCCTGTGAGCGTCAAAGGGTGGTCCTTGCCGTAGACCCGCTCGAAGCCCGCGAGGACACGGCGGAACAGCGACTCGGCCTCGCGGTAACGCTCTTGTGCCTGAAACAACATCCCCAGATTGTTGACGACCAGAAACGTATCCGGATGCTCTTTCCCGAGCACCCGCTCCGAAGCCTCGAGCGCGCGGCGGTAGAGCCTCTCGGCCTCGCCGTAGCGGCCACGGTTGTGGCACAGCGTCGCTAGATTGCCGACGCTGGTGAGCGTTAATGGGTGGTCCCTGCCCAGTACCCGTTCTGAGACTGCGAGCGCGCGGCGGTAAAGCGGCTCGGCGTTGCCGTAGCGGCCCTGAGCGCGGTACAGCTCCGCCAGATTGTTGACGCTCAGAAGTGTATCGGGATGCTCATCACCCAGCACCCGCTCCCTCGCCTCAAGTGTGCCGCGAAGGAGCAGTTTAGCCTCGCTGTAGCGGCCCTGAGCGCTGAGGAGCATAGCCAAATTGCCGACGCTGGTGAGCGTCATTGGGTGGTCCTTGCCCAGTACCCGCTCTGAGACTGCGAGTGCGCGGCGGTAAAGCGGCTCGGCCTCGCCGTAACGGCCCTGAGTGCGGTACAGCTCCGCCAGATTGTTGACGCTCAGAAGTGTGTCGGGGTGCTCATCACCCAGTACTCGCTTGAAGGTCTTGAAAGCACGACGAAAAAGCGACTCCGCCTCACCATACCGGCCCTGCGCGCGATACAGCACCGCCAGATTGTTGACGCTTGCGAGCGTCTTGGGGTGCTCCTTGCCCAACACCCTCTCTCTGGCCTCAAGCGCACGCCGGTGAAGCAACTCAGCCTCGGCGTAGCGGCCCTGGTCGCTACACAGCACCGCCAGATTGTTGACGCTTCCGAGCGTCTTGGGGTGCTCCTTGCCCAGCACCCGATCCAAGGACTCGATCACGCGACGGTAGAGCGTCTCGGCCTCGGCGTAGCGCCCCTGGGCCTGATACAGCCCCGCCAGGTTGTTCACGCCTGTCAGTGTCAAGGGATGGTCGCTCCCCAACACCCGCTTGGAGGTCTCGAGGGCACGGCGGTAAAGCGGTTCGGCGTCGGCGTAGCGGCCCTGATCCTCATACAGCGTCGCCAGATTGTTGACGCTTGTGAGCGTGTCCGGATGCTCCTTGCCCTTCACCCGCTCGAAAGCCTCAAGCGCGCGCCGGTAAAGCGGCTCGGCGTCGGCATAGCGCCCCTGGTGGCTGTACAGCCCCGCTAGGTTGTTGACGCTTGTGATTGTCAAGGGATGTACTTCGCCCAGCACCCGCTTTGAAGTCTCGAGGGCACGGTGGTAAAGCGGTTCGGCCTCCGCGTAGCGCCCCTGATCCTCATACAGCGTCGCCAGATTATTGACGCTCATGAGCGTGTCGGGATGCTCCTTGCCCAGCACCCGCTCACTGGCCTCAAGCGCGCGCTGGTAAAGCGGCTCGGCCTCGCCGTAGCGCCCCTGGGCCTTGTACAACCCCGCCAGATTGTTGACGCTAGTGAGCGTGTCGGGGTGCTCCTCGCCCTGCATCCGCTCTCTCGCTTCGAGCGCGCGGCGAAAAAGCGGCTCCGCCTCGGCGTAGCGGCCCTGGCCACTATACAACCCCGCCAGATCGTTGACGCTCATGAGTGTGTCGGGATGTTCTTCGCCCTGCACCCGTTTGCGTATCTTGAGCACGCGGCGGAAGAGCGGCTCGGCCTTCGCGTATTGCCCCTGCTGGTAGTGCAACATCGCCAGATTGCTGACGCTCGCGAGCGTGACAGGGTGCTCCTTGCCCAGCACCCGCTCGCAGGTCGCCCGCAACTTCTCCGCAAGTGGGATCGCCTCGGCATATTTCCTCTTTTCGCGAAGCTTGCCGATGTGGTCAATGAGCGCGTGGAGTTCAGCGGTGGACTGCGCCAGCGCGCTGTCGGGGAGGGTCGCCAGGGATTTTTCAACGGCGGCCATTGCGGGATGGCCGAGGCCGCGCGCACGGAATTCCTTGAAGTCCTGCGCAATAGCGGCCTCCCATTTGCTTTTTCCGATGCGCTCGCCTTTGTGGCCGACGTAAATGGCGCGGGCTTCCTCAGTCCGGCCAAGGAATAAGAGCGCGTGTGCGTGATTGGTTTCGATGACCAAGTTGTGCGGAGCAAATTTCAGTGCCCGTTCGGAAGCGACAAGAGCCTTTTCAGGTTGCCTGGCGAAAAGCGCGTACCAAGCCGCGCCAACCAGTGCTGACGCCAGCGCGCCCCTCGCCTCCTTGTGTTGCTCCACCAGTCGAACCCGGCGTTCCGCGGCGGCCAGAGCCTCGCGGTCCTTGCCCGCCTTGTGGGACTCGGAGGCCAGCTTCTCAAGCTGATAGGGGGCCTTCGTCTGTGCGTCGGCCGCGGCCGGGAGCCACAGCGCCAGCACTACAATCCACAAGCCACGGGCCGCACCCCGCCCAATCCACGTCCGCGCCATGTATTCTCCCGCAATGCTATGACCGAGGGTCAGTATCATTTGCACACGGAGCGATGGCGCAATGAGGGCGCCGCGCTCGCAGCTCTGACTTGTATAGCGGTTGCTTACTGCGGGGGCAGTTGCAGTATTCACGGATGATGCTTGGATGCTAGGCATCACCGCGGCGAGCAGGTGGGGGCCGCGCCGACGTCTACCAGCGAGACGCCTTCTGAGTGCCAAGAAGATGGGGTGGGGCACCGTAGTGATCGCAGGACTGCCGCCGTTCGCTATCCGCTTCCGGCCTACGGGAATAGGTGTGGCGGGGGCAAACGGAACAAATCTAATTGCGAACACTCTGGAACTGGACAATTCGCGCAATCTGGCATATGCTACGACATATGCTAGCGGAGGTCAGAATGTTCCCCGAACGACACGTTAAGCTGTTTAAGAATGGCCGGAACCAAGCGGTGCGCATTCCTCGCGAATTCGAACTTCCCGGCGAGGATGCCATCATGCGCAAGGAGGGGGACCGGCTTGTGATCGAACCGGCGCCGCCGAAATCTCTGCTGGCGCTGCTGGCAACCCTTGAGCCGCTCGATGAGGAGTTTCCGCCGATCGCGGACCGGCAGCCGGAGCCCGTCGAACTTTGACGCACTACCTCCTTGACACCAACATCGTCTCTAATCTCGTTCGCAACCCGCGAGGGTGCGTGACACAACGTATCCGCGAGGTCGGCGAGGCGAGGGTTTCTACCAGCATCATCGTCGCCGCGGAATTGCGTTACGGGGCGGCGAAAAAGGGATCGCAGCGGCTCGCCACGCAGCTTGAAGCTGTGCTTGGCGCGCTGGATGTGCTGCCTTTCGAGGCACCCGCCGACAAGGTTTACGGTATGCTCCGCGCGCAACTTGAGCAGGCGGGGAAGCCCATCGGCGCTAACGATCTCCTCATCGCCGCGCAGGCCGTGACGCTCGGCCTCACGATCGTAACTGACAACAGCCGCGAATTTGGCCGCGTCGAAGGGCTAGCGTGCGAAAACTGGCTTCGTCAAGTTTAACTGCCGTTTCGCTCCATAAGCGGACGCCTGCTCGGTCTTCAAGACAGGATCGCTATAGCCCTAACAACGGTCATTCGAAATACGAACCACTGAAGCACGCATCGAGCAGTTCTTTCGCCCATCCAAAAAGCGTTGGGCCGTACCGTCGGCTGCGCTGCGTATGTCATGCCTCGTCGGTATGTGGGGCGTCGAAGCCGTATTGCAGGAAGGCGTCGAAATCGCGCGGGGACAGCACGTCTTGCACCAGTTCCAGTATGTTCGCCGTCTCATGGACGAAGCGTGACATCCAGCGGTAATCCGCGACGCCTTTGTCGCCGATGACGTCGAGGCCGTCTTCCTTCACTAGCGCGTCGATTTCCGCGAACGTCTTGCGCCAGTGCTTGGCATATTGCGCGCGCTGGCCCACCGTGCCGATCTTCGCGCAGGGCAGCACGAACACTCGCGTGCGGTCGATGAACTCGGCGGGGTCTTCGCGGCAATTCCGCCAGACATCGAACAGCTCGCACATGCAATAGGCTGACCGCAGATATTTGTCGCTGAGGAAGATAAAGACGCGGTCGCCGCGGCCGATGCTATCCATGAATTTCGCAATGCGGTCGCCGTTGCGCATGTCGGTCTTGTCGCGGATGATCTTGATGCCGCGGGTGGCGGCCTCCGTGCAAAGCTTATCGACCTCGGCCTCGCGCATGGCGTTGGTAACGTCATTCCAGGCGTAGGAGACATACCATTCTGGCTCCTTCGCAGGCTCGTGCGCTGGCCTGATGAGCGCGGCGCGGGGCTCCGGCTCGTGTGCTGCGATCTGCCGCCCGCTGGTCCGGGCACCGAGCGCGTCGTGACGTTCGTCGATGAATTTCAGCAGGTGTTCCAGGAGCGCCTCCGCCTGGCCATCGCGTGTCTGCACGCGGATTTCGCCCGCCCATTCGCTGTTCAAGCTCTGCTCGACAAGTACGCGGCTGCGGGTCTCCTCGTCGTAGAAATAAAAGCCGTCGCGCCAATACTCGGCGGCGAGCCCGGCCTCGGCGCCCACCTTAGCGATCAGCGAGCGCATCAGCCCTGGCGGCAGCAACTCGTACTCAAACGAGGCTTCCGCGTCGCAAGGAGCATCGCCCCACTTGTCGCGCAGCTGGGCGGCAATCACTGGATCGTCGCGCGAGTGCAGCATATCCGGCGCGATGTATTCGGCCTCGACGCGGCCGTCGCCTTTGCGGTGGACGAAGCAGATGTCGCATTGCTCCATAAAGCTGATGAACAGTTTCTGCTCCTCCTCGCCGTGCTGTTTCCATACCCATTCAGCGAGCTCCGAGCGGCGAAAGCGTCCGCCCGCGCGCTCGATATTCTTGAATGCTTTGGAGTCACGGTCGAACACTGCGTAGACGGCATCGAGCGCCCAGGACTGATCGAGGATGATGGCATCGCCGAACAGCCCTTTGCGGTAGAACACCGTATCGATATTATGGAGATAGTCGAGGAGGGCGGGTGGCGAACTGATACCGTCCGCCCTCTCACAGAGTTTCAGGAATTCGGCCTGGGTTATGAGGCGTTTGCCTCTGGCGTAAAGCTTTTCCAGCTTCGCCTTCACCGCGGCGCGGCCCTTGCCGATCAGGGCAACGCGTTGATGCTCGCGCAGCCAGTACACGGCCTGTGCCAGTCCATCATCGAGTGCTGGACGGCCACGATCTTCCCTGGCGCTGTAATGTAGCACCTTTTTGAAGGGGAAATCGTCGAGCGCTTCGCCGGGGAGCGGCGGGCACAGGACTTCGTGCTCGGGCCGGTCGCACTGCGTCTGCACGATGAGCATGGGCGCCCGCGCCCCGCTGAAGTGGCGCACATAGGCGAGCCAATAGCCGAGGGGCTCGTTGCGGAAGGTGAGGCCATTATGGTCGTGAAATCGGACGGCCTCGGAGCCGGGTGTCCAAGCCAGGAGAAATGCGGCGCGCGTCTTCAGGAACAGCGCGTGCGTGCCGTGATAGATGTCCTGGCCGCCGAAATCCCAGATTTTGAGGGTGGCGGAGTCGCCGGGCGCCAGCGGCAGGGACGCGGAGCTGACGCGGAAGCCGTGGGTGGACGGCTCGCGATCGTCGTAATCCTCGCCCCGGAGGCGGCGGGCGATCTGCGTCTTCCCCACCCGGCCATTGCCGAGGAGCATGAGCTTTACTTCGGTCAGTTTGCTGCTTCCTGCGGCAAGATCGGTGAAATGCGCGCGCAGGCGACCGAGGCAATCGTCGTCTTCGTGCTTAGACAGCACTTCGGCGGGCACGCCTGGCAAGGTGGCTTCGTGGAGGATCAGCTTCCGCAGCGACGGCATTTCCCAAAGTTCAACGAAAGCGTCAGCCAACTCGCAGCCTGAACAGTCCAAGCTCTCCAGCTTAGTGAGGCTCAACAGCGGCGACAGATTGGCTACGTCAGTACCGTGCAGGTTGAGGTTGGTGAGATTGGCGAGACCGCCGAGCGCCCGCGCGCCGTCATCGCCGAAGCCGTTGTGCCCGCGCTTGCAACCGGTGGGCAGGATCTCGACGCTGTTGAGCGCGAGGCTGAGGTGGGCGAGATTGCCGAGGCTGGATAGCGCCCGAACGCCCTCGGCTCCGATGTCATTATTGTCAAGAAAAAGGCTGGTAAGATTGATGAGACCGGACAGCGCCCGTGCGCCCTCGGCACCAATGTGGTTGTTCTCAAGGTTAAGACTGGCAAGATTGACGAGACTGGACAGTGCCCGCGCGCCGTCGTTGTTTAGGTCGTTGTTCCCGAGGCCGAGGCTGGTGAGATTGGTAAGACCGGACAGCGCCCGTGCGCCCTCGGCACCAATGTGGTTGCTCTCAAGGTGAAGGCTGGTGAGATTGATGAGACCGGAAAGCGCCCGCGCGCCCTCGGCGCCGATGATGTTGATCCCGAGATAAAGGCCGGTGAGATTGACGAGGCTGGACAGCGCCCGAGCGCCCTTGGCGTCGATGAGGTTCCATCCGAGATCAAGGCTGGTGAGGTTGACAAGAGTGCGCAGCGCTTGCGGATCGAGGAGGGCAATATAGTTGCGCCGGAGGCCGAGCCAGGTGAGGTTGACGAGGGCGCCGAGTGCCCGCGCGCCGTCATCGCCGATCCGGTTGCCCCCCAGGTTGAGGCTGGTGAGGTTGACGAGGGTGCCGAGCGCCCGTGCGCCGTCGTCGCCGAGCCGGTTGTCCCTGAGGTCGAGGCTGGTGAGGCTGACGAGGGCACCGAGGACCCGCGCGCCGTCATCGCCGATCTGGTTGCCCCTGAGGTCGAGGCTGGTGAGGCTGACGAGGGGGCTGAGCGCCCGCGCGCCGCCGTCGCCGATCTGGTTGCCTCGATCATAATCGCCGCCGAGATCTAGTAACCTCAATTGTGTCGCCCGGCGGATCGTGTCCGGTAAGCTCGTCAGCAGATTATGCTCAAGATGCAGCTTCGCGAGGTGAAGCAGTGAAGCGAAGAGGGCGGGAGGCAGCGCTCTCACCGCATTGCATGTTTTTTTGTCATCCTGGGTACGCTGCCACCATGGCTTTTCGGCAGCTGTCTTGGGCAAGCCAAGATAGAGTACCTTGAGCTGCCCCAGCTCGAACAGCTCCGCGGGAACCTCGGCAAGCCCGAGCCCGCCAATGTCAAGTTCTTCAGCGTCCGTGCGCCTGGCTTCCGCGATGCGTCGCCGGGCCTCCGCGAGGCCCTCCGGCGAGCCTTCCGGGTAATACTTCGCCGCCATGCCCGCCCACCCGTATGCAATAAATGGAACGAAACGCGTTTATGGCATGAATTTTACCCGAACACCGGCGCATGCGCAAAGGTCGGCGGCAAGCTGCGGATCAGCGGCCCATGCAGCGGCCGGTGAAGTCGGGGCCGGGAGGAAGGCACGGTGCCGCTCCCTGCCACCGTCACGCGGCTCGCCAGTGCGGTTGCCAAGATGAGCGCAAAGTCGAGGCCGCCGCGTCTACTGCGCGGTGAGTTTATCTGCGTCTCAGTTCGCGCGACGTGGCAGCCGGCCAAATGCCAATCCTGTGCCGCACCAAAGCGCATGCCTCATCGCGTCCGCTGATGGCCACATGCGCGCGGTCTGCCCCGACTGCTGAGATCCACTCTTGCGCGACCTGCTCGGCAATCGCTTCGCTCCACCGCCATGGCGCCCAAACCTCCCGCTGCGGACGGCAGTTCGCAAAGCCGCGCTGCGAGGCTTTGCCCGGCGGCGCAGCGAATGCTGCCTTGATGCTGGCGACGATCGGCCTTGCGCGGCATTACGCCCGCTGTGGTATTCGCATCAACGGCATCAACCTGGCCACGAAATTGACCGAGCGTGTCGAACTGGGCTTGCAGATCGAGGTGGAGCGCCTTCGCATCAGCCGCGAGGAAGCGCTGGCGCGCTGGCAGGCTGGCACGCCTATGCGCCGCTACGGCGAAGCCAGCGAGATCGCCGATGTTGCGCTCTTTCTGGTAGCGGCACTCGGAGGCGGCACCTTGTGCACTTGCGTTGAGGCACGGCCGGACGGCGGCCTCGGTGACGCCGTCCGTGCGGCCGCAATGGATATGGCAGACGAGATCGAATGTGATGTGAGGGCGGTCTGGCGGCTTCGATGGTCTCCATTAAGACTGCGCCGGTTCGGGCGAACGCTTATGAAGTACGGCAAGTCCCGACGGATCGCGATCAAGTAGCGCGAGGGCGCTGCTGATTGCACGGCTCGGCAAAAGGTCGCCGGCTTCATATTTTTGGAATGCGCGCGGCCCGCCACCGATCAATTCTCCAGCGGCCTCTTGGGTCAGGTGCAGCTTCTTGCGAATACGTTTGATATCTTCCGGCAACAGCAGGCCGTCGATACTTGCCTTAAGGCGATTGAGGGCGCGGTCCGACACTTTCATGTCTTTACCGATATGGATGCTTTCGTCCGAGGCATCGCAGTACCACCCCGGCATATCGAAAGTCGTTCGCGCACCCTTATATTCAAGCGTCATCGGACGCATGCCCCGTCGCATAGGGACGCCTGTCTTCGGGCAGACTGGATTATTCATCGTCTTTTCCCTTGAATGACAGCAACAAAAACTCAGTCACCACATCCGCGGTGAATTTGACGTAAAGCATCCCGATTTCCGATGGCACGTGGTACACATCCTGCCAGACGCGATGATCGGCATATGATGTCATCGACTTATAAAAATGCTTGCGCTGCATGGTCTGGACTGTTGCTACGATTTCGGCGCGCCCAAAACCCAAAGCCGCAGCGCTGCGCACTGCCGAGCCGGTGACGTTGAGCTTGTCCACGTCATCGAAGGCGGCTTTGAAAGCGGCCAAATCGTAAGTCGGCTTTCGCTTTTCCGTCATAGCGGATGATACACCATAATGGTGTGCCGTCAAGGCTGCTGGCGATGCGATGGCTGGTGCAGGCTACCGCACTATTGGTGCGCATCGACACCGCTGTCAATCGGGCTTGCAGGCGCCGTCCGTCGAAGTCGTCCTCATAAAACAGCCCTGCGGAAAAAACGCCCTTATCGCTGCCACAGCCCCCCAACCACGATATCGAACGACACAACGGTTTCAACCCAAGTTCGATCCTAACCATAGGCAGGAAAATAATCCGGCAGCAAGATACGCCATTTGTCGAAGGCCGCAGCGGACTCGCCCAGTCTCTCAGCCTCGACGGCCACGTCATATGCATAAGTTAGCTTCTCTATGATCCCGTCCATAACCGCCTGCGTGTTGACGTGCGCGCCAACGTCGTCGTTGTATCCGGCCGGATCGGGAAGCTTCACCTTGATAAGGTCGCGAGCTTTATCGAACACGTACCGAAGGCCACTGGGAAAGTTGCTAATGGTAACGTTTGTCAATACGTGACGCGTAAGCGCTTCCAGGTGGAAGGACTTGAATACAGCTCGACTCTTGTTCCATCCTTTGAGCATCTTTATTAACGGAACGAGGTCGCCGTTGTGCCACTTGTTTGACGCGGTCCAAAGTTCGACATGCATCTTGGGGTCCGTGCCGATCCAGCGCCCGAGGCTGACGTTGGGGATCAGGTATCCGCCGCCGTTGCGAACGAAGGCGGGGACCACATCAACTTTGAAGTCGGTGAAGACTATTGTGACAGCCTGCCCATCCGGCCTAATCTCGGGCGTCTTGCTGTACGTCTTGCGCAAAGCCGCCTTGACGCTTTCGAGCAGAGCCGCCTGTCCGTTGGGGCTGTAGTACTTCGGGGCGAGCACGATGAATATGTCCACGTCTGCTGTAGACAGTGGAGCGATCATTGTATTCCGGCGATAGGAGCCTGTGAGAAACGAATCCTTCACCACAAAGTCGCCTTCGAGGGCTGCTCGGACGTTCTTCTGGCGTGTCGATACGGTAGCCTCTTGAAGTCCCGTGATTTCGAGATTCTCGCGAAGCTTCCTGAACCCCTCGCCGATCGTTCTAGCCATTGCGGCCACCATTCACAGAAACATGCCAAGCGCGACAGCTTTGCCACTTTCGGCGATTACTCCCTCCGCAGGCAGCAGGTAGATGATTCGCGCGGACGATGAAAGCGCAACACCGGCGAAACGCCCCGGCTCTGCCGCTCACCGCGAGCGGGGCCGTGAGGCGTTACGACCCCCAATCCACTTCCGCGAGGGCGACATTCCTGCTGCATTATGCGGAAAACGCCGTTATCCTCACCGCCCCGAGAAGTCGCTGCAAAAGAACGCTGTTTGTGTCCATCCAACGACGCTTATAGCCCGTTCTGCGGAGCTGACTTTATCGCACGCATTTTACCCATAATATCGAATCATTAGGGCTGATCAACATGGCCAGTGATGCGCTACTCGAAGAAAAGCCGGACCGTTCCATTTCACACTATCGCGAAATCCTGCTCCTGCCGCTTATCCTGCACCAGGGCGTGGAGGCGCTCCAGGCGGAGGAGGAACCCGAGGACATCGTCGAGGAACTCAAGGCGAAGTTGACCGCCAGCGGCAAATGGAAACATCTGCCTGAGCGCCTTGAACATCTTGGGGCGCTCGACCAGGATGCGTATCAAGAGTTTCTGTATTTCCACGGGTTCATTCAGGATTTTCTTTATGATATCCGCCCAGTGCAGGAGCAGAAGGCGGCCAGATCCACGGACCCATGGGCTCAGAACCTGTATGAACGTAAGGATCTGACCCAGCTCAAAATAAGCCTTGTTCCGGCCGGTGGACCGTACGAGAAGCAGACACTGTCTTGCGTGTTGGCGGTGGAGCGGATGCAACTGCGCCTTTTTGCATCCGGTGTGGCAATCTTCATGGTCGAATTGTCCATGCCGCCGCGGCAGGCTGTCACCATTAATGGCAACACGTGTGAAGATCTGAATCTCGATCATCTGCTGTCCTTGAGCAACGCCTTGCGCCGCGCCTACCCCCCCTATTTCACCTGCCGTCGGGGACTGCGGGAGTATCCCACTCTGCGACAATGGATTGGCACAACCGAATACCCGGCGGACGACCATGGCGCCGATGACTATCTGGGAGCTTTTCAGCGCGCGCCGGCCATCCCGCTTGCCCCAGTCTGGCAGCAGGCACTCGAACCGCTGACCCTACGCGGGGCACCGGGGGAGGCAGGATGGTCCTGGCATCAGATTCTCGACGACCGGATGCCGACGTTCCTGTATCTCGGCGCGCCAGGGGCGATGCAGTTCGCAGAACATGATTGGCAACGTATCTGCTTCGTGGATGAAGCAGGGAGCGGGGCGCCATATTCGCAGAGTTGGCTGGAGGGGTTTGAGCAACGCCACTGCTTTGATATGCATTGGATGAAGCCGCATTATGGTACGCGCTACCTCTTCGCCAGCCATGCCTTCGCAGCGGTGGGCACAACCGATGCAAATGAGCCGGAGGACTTTTTTCCAACATATGTGCAGCACCATTTCCGGCGGCAGTATTTCCAGATGGGCTTCCTGAACTACTTCCAGTTCGCCGCACTGCTCGCCCTGTCGTCATGGTCATCTGAAGCGGTCAAGGCGTTCAGCGTCCACGGCCAGACAGAGATCTTCCGCAACGTCATGCGTGATTTTGAGCGCCGCTTCCTCGCCTTCATGCAGCGTTGTTGGTTCACGAACGTATCGAACCAGCTCCAGGCACGCGAGATGTACGCCCGCTGGCGGAAGGAAATCGGTACGGAGGAGTTGTACCAGGAGGTCGCCAAACAACTGGGCGATGCATGGCAGGTGCTCGACGCCGAGGAGCAGGCGACCCAGGCCGAGGCCACCATGAAACTCACCGTCATCGCCACCCTGGCAGCGGCGGTGGGCCTGCCCGCTGCGTGGCTGGCGCTGTTTGGCGACATGTTCCTCCAGCCGTTCAGGACGGGGCGCTGGTGGGACGGTGCCGCGATCGCACTGGTCACCATCGGCGCGACCGCGTTGCTGGCCCTGATAGTGTCCTACTTCACGGACGGTGCTGCCAAACCCGCGAAGCGCAGCTCCAGCCCGCAATTCCGTCTGCTGGGACGGATGCTTTGGGCGTTGTCGGCCGTTGGAGCGGTAACTGCCCTGGCCCTGCTTGGCGAGCAGGCCGTCGCCGGGCGGGTGGCCTGGGGTGCGCTTGCGATGACCGGTCTGGGAGTGACGGGCTTGATGGCTGCGGTCTATCCGCGAGAGTTTGACGGCGAGGGACACTGGCTGGCCAGGACAGCGCGATGCCTGCGCGCGAAGTGGTGGCGCTGGGCAGTGCCTGCGTCACTTGCAGCCGGTGGAGCAGCGTGGACACTCCTTGGTCTTTGCTACAGCTGACCCAGTGGAAAAATAACGCTATGTTAAACATAAATAATTTTCGTCAGTATGCGAAATATGCCGAATCTGGCTCCAAAAGCACACCACCCAGTGGAAAACGGCTTCGGGAATCGTTGCTTGACAGGAAGTTCTGGATGGGGGAGGCTGAGCCGTCGGCGCAGAACGCCGCCGATGGAAACCATGCGCGGCGACATACCTTCGTCCGATACGGGCTGAGCCGTCGGCGCAGAACGCCGCCGATGGAAACTTTTTGACCGGTTCCAATACCACGTATTCTTGGCTGAGCCGTCGGCGCAGAACGCCGCCGATGGAAACTAGCCATCAGCATTGTTACAATCTGCTTGCGGGCTGAGCCGTCGGCGCAGAACGCCGTCGATGGTTTCCGGATGCTGCACTGGAAAGAGTTGCGGACAAGATGGTTTTCGTCATAATTCAGATTGAGGGGCGCGGCTGTTCCGCCTGCCTCCGCATACCCGTACCGGCAGTCAGAACGATCGTTCTTTCAGAACATTTCACGCGTTGTTTCGTGAGGCGTAACGGGGCAATAAATGAGCAAGTATTACTTGCGTGTGGAGGGGATCAATCTCTCCCAGATTTTCGACGATACGCAGGACCTTTCCACCATCCGCGGCAGCTCACTGATGCTGCTCGGCGTGATCGACAAAATCGGGTCGAAGCTCGCAGCCTACGCCCGCCGCAATCGGGATGGCACCGGCAGGCCAGAGCGCATTATGTCGGGTGCGTCCATCGGGTTATGGCGCATTGAGGCAGCCGATGAGAAAGCCGCGGAAAGAGTGGCCGGTGCCGTCCGTGAATGGCTCGGGCAGGGAGCGGAGATGCCGGGCGAAATGCGCACCGCGCTGGATGCTGCGAAGTTTGCGACCTTTGCGGTCGATATCGTTCCGGATGACGGCAATCCTGACAATTTCATCGAAGCCCGCGAAACGCTCATGGCGCACAACCGGTGGCGCCAGATGCAGGAGCCCTCGTTCATTTATCCCAGTCCTCCGGCCCCGCTCCCAGGGAGGGCGGACAAGCGGGTTTGCGAACTCGACCTGAAGCGTCCGGCGCTGGCGGACACGAAAGCGATAAAGGGGGAGCGCCAGGCTGTCAGTCAATCGGTTTACGCGCGGCGTGGATATGGCCTGAAGCAGAAGTTCGGGTTCTACCGGGAGGAAGTCGAGGAGCGCGGGCAGCTCCAGCTTCCTGGCGCAATTCCGCGGGGCGGCGGCGCCCGGCCCTTTCCGATGCATTTCGCTTCGATTGCCGAACCGAAATTTCCGCGCCTGAAGCCGTCGCTACAAAGCAAGATTGCCGTGTTCTACGCTGACGGCAACAAGTTCACGCAAACGATCGACCGGCTCATCGGCGATACCTCGGCGGCGGGCCTCGGCCGGGATGCAGCAGCGCGGCAAAAAGCGTTGAACGAAAAGCTGAAAGACTTTCGCCGCGATTTCCTCTGGCGTCTTCTCCACACGCTGCTTGCGGAAAAAGCTGTTGGAGCGCCGGACGAGGGCGAAATCGAGGAGCGTGCCGAGCACTGCAAAGGGGCGGCCGCCGAGGACGTGGTCCGCATCGAAACGCTGCTCTGGGGTGGCGACGAGTTCCTGTTCGCCCTTCCAGCGCGCCTCGGGTGGCGGATAGCGCAGCTGTTTTTCGATACCGCCAACGGCAAAGACAGCGACGTCGCCACCGTGGGCCGGACATTGCCACGCCCCGAGCCGTGGAGCCTTGGTGGCACGCAGCTCCGCCACGCCGCTGCGCTCGTGTTCTGCCACCATAACGCCCCCATCGCCCGCATCCGCCAACTGGCGAAAGAAGGGCTTGCGGAGTTCGCCAAGGATTGCGACCGGGAGCGCGACCTGCTCATGCCGCTGGCGCTGGAGTCGTTCGATCACATCGGCGCGGACCTTGACCATTTCTGGAATCTGCGCTGTCCGAAGGGTTTGAAACCCGAGCATCTGGTCATCCCAGGCGAGGCGCTGGCCCCGATCCAGGAGGCTGCGGCTTTTCTGGCGGCTCCGGACCCGGCAACAGAATTGGAGCCGTTCGCCCGCCGTCGGCTGAAAGCGCTCGCGCGCATACTTCACAGTGCGGAGGGCATACACCGCGAGAGTTATAAAGCGATGTTGGAGGAGCAGAAGGGTTATTTCGACGCCACATCGCCCGCGGCCGCGGTCCAATTGATGGCTCCAGGCGCTTCCGATGAAGCGGTGAAGCAGGCTGCACTCATCTACCACCTTGAAGAGCTATGGGATTATCTGATCCCGCTGAAGGAGGGCGCATGATGCTCTCCACCTTGCCCCTCACGATAACGGTTCAGGGACCGGTTCTAACGCGCGCCACAGCAATTGGCGGTTTCGGAGTGGATGCACCTGCAGCACGGCTCGATGACGGCACGCCCTATCTGGCGGGCAGCCACATCCTCGGTAAGGTGCGTCACGTCCTGCTGTCTCTGCTGGAGGCCCAGGGCGCCGCCAAGGCTGCAGGGCCGGTTCCATCTGATTTTCTGGAGAAATGGTTCGGCGGTACGGGCGACGAGGCCGAGGGATACACCAAGCGTCGCCGCCTCTTCATCTCTGACCTGAAAGCCGCTGCCGGTGGTAATGCCGATGGCACCAGGACGCGCATCGCCATCGATAATGATCGCGATGCTGCCGAAGAGGGCGCCCTGCAAACGCTGGAAATGCCCTATCGTAGCGGTGAGCCCATCGCATTCACCGGTGAGGTCCACCTTCTCGGCCCCGCCAGTGACCGTGCGGCAATGGCTGCGGCTCTGCGCGCAGGATTGAACTGGATTAGCCAGGTTGGAGGATTGCGGACCATCGGCTTCGGGCGTGTGCTGAATGCTGACCTGGGGGCCACGAGCGCAAGAGTAGCGAAGGTGCTGCCGCCGCCCGCCACTGGCACCAAGCTCCTCCGCCTCGCTCTCCGCTTTCACGATCCCGTGTGTATCGCCGAAACGCGGAACAGCGGAAACACGTTTACCACCAGCGACGCCGTGCCGGGCGGAGTTATCAAGGGCGCCATCGCCAATCTGATTGCCGCGGCCGAAGGCAACCAGCCCGGTACCGCCGTAACGAGCGGCTTGGCATTTCCGAAGCTCAGTCAGCATTTCTCGAAATTGCGGTTCAGCCATCTGTTCCCAGCCCCGATGGAACATCCGGTACGTCCGTCACGCTGGTCGCGCTCGCTCGTCGTCGACACAGACGGCAATTTCCACGATGCGGCGCTTTGGGAGAAGCCCAAGCTGCTCAATGGCCACGCCCCCACCTTCTGCCATGATTGGAAAGGCAAGCATTACGCGACGGCGAATGGCCTTGTCGGGTGGCCGCATGTTAAACGCACTCTGCGCGTGCGCACGGCAATCAATTTCGACGAGTTGCGCGCAGAAGAAGAAGCCTTGTTCGCGTATGAGATGCTCGCTGTCAGCGACCATGTGTGGCTGGGGGAAATAGGACTGGAGGATGTTCCTGACGCCGACCACAATGCCCTGATAAGCGAGTTGTCCGCGATACTGGCGCGCGGCTTGCCGGGCATCGGCCGCAGCCAGTCGTTCGCGACGCTGGCACAGGATAGTTGGGCGTCGGCAGCACGGTCCGTCCCTCTTGCCCCAAACGCCGATCTGTTCACCATCATACTGCAAACGCCAGCGTTGCTGCGCGCCCCCGGGATTCACGAGCCCGCCCTTCACGATCCCGCCGAGGGTTATCAGCGGAGCATACATGATCTCAGCGGCGGCACACTGAAATACGTTCGCCATTTCGCGACTGAACGCTTGTCGGGCGCGAGCTTCATGGCCAACCGCTACTGGAAGAACCGTGAGTATAAACCCTGGCTACTGACCGAGCCGGGCACTGTCTTCGTTGTGGAAGCGATCGGCAACGCGAGTGACAAACTCACCGAATTCGCAACCAAAGGCCTCGGCCTACCCCAGAATGTACGCGCGTTTTATGGATTGACTGGCGCCGACGAAGCGGGGCTTTGGAATCAATGTCCGTTTATCAGTCAGAACGGCTTCGGCGAAGTGGCAATTGCCGGCTTTGTGAGGGCTAAGGCATGACGGCGATTAATCGTTGGCTCATATGCGGGACGTTGACGGCAAATTCCCCGCTGCAAATCCGGACTGGCGAACCGGAAGAAGGTAGCGGCACCGCGGGAGAGGCCAAGATCTGGGCGATCGAAACGGATTTCGGAGGGCGCCCGTATATCCCCGGCTCCAGCCTGAAAGGCGCGGTTCGCAGCAACCTCGAAATAGCACTTGGGGCTGCAGCGCAGTCTTGTTTGTCCCGGCTTCTTGGCGACGGTTCCGCGGGCCGTTCTTCTGGAATGCCGTTGGGCGGCAGGGCCGAATTTTGGGACTGTCATCTGTCCCCGCGAAGTCCAGCACAGGATCTTTGCACGACGTTCACTCAGACGCGCGTAGATCGCCCAACCTGCACAGCTGACGATGCCAGTCTGCGCACCAGCCGCGCCACCATGCCCGGGACCGTGTTCGAGGTGGGCGTGATGGTGGAGCGCGCCAGCCTCGACGATGTCGCTCTGCTCGTGGCGGGCCTGAAGGTTTTCGATGGCAATGGCACGGCATTGGGGGGCGGAACGGGCGTAGGGCGCGGTATCTGTGAATTCGCCGGCCTCCGGGTCTGCCGCATGGATGCCGCTGACATTGTAAAGTGGATGAACGCAGAGACAATCGTTGGTTGGAAAACCGCCATCGAAAATCACCCGCTTAGTTCTGGCGAGCACGCCACCCTCGATCAGAAGGTGCAGGAACTGCTCAAACAAATCAGCCGTCCCGCGGAGATCGTGGCGAGGTTGCGCATCACGTTCGACAGCCCATTCCTCGTTGCCGATGCCACCAAGCAGAGAAACGGCAGGTCTCGTGAGGGGGAGGAGGTCGATCTGGAACCGCTGCGGAAACCGGGAACGGAGGAGGTGATCCTTCCCGGTTCTTCCCTCCATGGTGTCATCAGCGCGCAGGCTGGGCGAATATTCCGAACGGTTTTCTGTGGAGCCGCGCCGACCACCAAGGCCTCAGCAATCGAAACGGTGTTCGAGGAAGTGTTTGGCAAGACCGGCTGGAAAGGCGCTCTGACAGTTGGAGATTTCGAGCCAATCGGCCATGCTAACATCCCTCGCCAGGACTTGGTCGCCATCGACCGCCCTACTGGTGGCTCCGCGGACAAGGCAAAATTCGCAATTGCGGCGGCGCAAGGACCGGCGTTTGAAGGCGTGGTGCGGCTGCGCATTGACTTCCCGGGTACACGGCCGTTCAGCGCGGCGGCGCTTGGTCTCCTCTGCCTCGTCTGGCGTGACGCTGTCGAAGGTGACAGCACCGGCGGATACGGCAGCAGAAAAGGTTTCGGGCGCTGCTGCTTCTCCGTCGTAAGCATTGGACGGGCACCGCTAGAGTATCTTCGAAAGATGCTGGGAAAGTCGGTGCCCAGCCCCGATCAATGGCTGGCTTCAAACGAAGAATTCAGAGTGGTGGTGAAGGCCGCTGTTGAAGCGTTCAGAACGGCCGCGAGGACCGGCGCTGCCAGGGACAGGAAGGCGTCATGACGAGATTCCGCAACACCTATCATTTCGTCCCGGTGAGCAGACAGCAATCTGAAGACGACTGGCGGACAGACGCGCGCCGGTTTCAGGCGCATGGGCCTGATAACGGCGATGCCCATGATCGCTATGCTTTCTCGGTTGGGGATGACGCGCGGTGGAGCGGCCGCATCATCTGCCGCCTGACGGCACAGACACCGCTCGTGGTGGGCGGTGAGCAGTCACAGCGAGGAAATGATGGTGAAGACTACGCCTACGTGAAGCCCTATCGCTGGCGGGGCCGGCCTGCCATCCCCGCGACCACGCTCAAAGGGATGATTTCATCTATTGCCGAAGCAGCCAGCGGCTCCGCCCTGCGAGTGCTCAACAACCGGAAACCGCTTGGATTCCGGCAGCCCATGGGCGGTGCGCTGCATGCGCTCGGGATGATCGTTCCAGGAGAAAATGCGGGCGAGCTGGCTATCCGGCCGCTTACTCTGCCGCTCTTGCAGCACGATGCCGGCCGTAATGGACGGCTGGCGGACAACAAGCGTCCCTGGCGCAGTATTTTCGCGAACTACGCGAACCTGAAGGTCTACATCGGGAGCTATCCGGAGCTGCTGCAGCAGTTGCGAGAAGATGCGGAAAAGAGACTTGGAAGGCGGCTCCGCCGTGATGAACTGCCCGAACCTGCCAATGTTACCGCTGAGAACTTTGCCAGGAATCTGCCCATAACACCTCAGCAAGACGATCCACTTGGCGGCATTAATACGCATTGTTATATGCGCGTATCACCTGGGGGGCCGTTGTCCGGCTTCTTGGCCAACTTACCTGCGGACCTGAATGGCCGCTGGAATCGCGAACAAACACTGTTTACGGTGTTCGCACAAAAACCCAGTGATGGGGCACAAGGCGAAATCTTGACTGCGGACGAGTTTCTGAACCGCGGTTCGCCGCCGGATTTCGTGCGCGGGATAATCCGCGTACTCGGCACCGAGGGCAGACAAATCCCCAACAACAAGAAACATGAGCTTTTCATTCCGTATCCAGAGGAGATCGGAGACCTCGTCCCTTCCCTTCCTATTCCCGCGAGTGTCGTAAAGAAATTCAATGCCCTCGCCAGACAACGCGCCGAGGACAGTGATGACAACCGCGATGAACCAGCCGGGGGTGCCCCGATTGGCACCCCCAGGCCGCCCAGGCAGCGCGTTCCCTATCTGCCCTTCAACACAGACGCAGCAGAAACGGCCGACTGGGCGGTACCTGACAAAGGGCCGGTGGTGCCGCGGCTGCGGCCCGGCCAAGTCGTCTATTTCGACATCGCCAAAGGCGCTCAACCCTGCGTCACGGCCGTCTCATTCTCGGCAATCTGGCGAGACTGCCCGGAAGATGACCATGGTCATCAGGGCGTGCACGACTTCTTTCGTGCAATTGATCCCGAACTCGTTCCCTATCACGATGGGCGGGAGCATCTGACGCCTGCCGAGCGGCTGTTCGGCTTTGTGAGCTCCACCAAGAAGGACGAGCGCGCAGCGAGGGTGAAGAAAATCGCGTACGCCGGGCGCGTGCGCTTCTCGATTGCGACGCTGGAAAACGATCCGGGTGACGACAGCGTGTTCCTGGCCACGGAGGCCGAAGGGTGTGATCAGCCTGACGCGGAAGGCGTGCCGCATACCCGGCTCAAAGTGCTCGGCAGCCCCAAGCTGCCCTCCCCGGCACTGTATTTCAAGCCTCACAACGGCAGACGCGAAAAGCCGCTCGAGCTGCCGGACGAACCGCAGGGCCGCAAATTCTACCTGCATCACCGGACCGATGCGAGCGCGCCTGAACAGCAGCCCTGGAGGACAAAGCTACCTAAGAACGACCCGGCGGAGATCGAGCAGCGGAAACTCAAAAACGCCGTGCGCCCGATCAAACCCGGCACCAGCTTTGTCTTTCATCTCGACTTCGACAACCTTACTGAACGCGAAATCAATCTGCTGGCCTTCTCGCTACGGCCAACCGAGCTCTTCCGCCACAAACTGGGTATGGGCAAGCCGGTTGGTCTGGGTACGGTACGCATTGATCCGGTGGCCCTTCTGCTGATCGATCGAGGCAAACGCTACAGCGAAGAAGACCCGTTTTCCTTGATACGATGGCACCGGAAATCGATATCGCCAGCGGCAGCGGTTCCCCAGTGTTACCAGCCGGATGTGCAGCGGGCCGCAAACGACCAGACCATAAGCCTCGTTGACCGTGCCGCGGAATACAAGGTCTGGGCGTCTGAGGCTTCCCGCTGGCGCGATGCCATTCACGCACTTCTGGTGCTGGGGGAGACAAATCATGATGAGGCGACGGTGCAATACAGCGAACCGGTTGTCGCGCCGCTGACCGACGAGCAGTTCGCTTCCCCGAACGCCGGTGATCGCGAGCAGGACACCTACGGGTGGCACGCCAGCAACACCCCCCGGAGGCCGCACGAAGCGCCCCGCCACCGCCTCCAGCCCATCGGCAGCAGTAATGAAATACCACCTCTTGAGAGCCTTCCTGCTCCCGGAGGGAATTCCCCGAGACGCGGCGGGCGATAACGCCCGCGGAATACTGCCCCCGCATTTCCGTTTCAGCCGTGCCGTATGAGCATGCCCGGTTGCCCGGCAGCGGCCGCTCGCGTCACGTGCGGCGGCGTTATCACTTCCTCCCACAAGTCAGTCAGTGTCCGCACATCACAAGCGGGACATGACGCCTGCAGATAGAAGAAAACACCCCTGAAGCGTCTCCATCGGCGGCGTTCTGCGCCGACGGCTCAGCCTCAGAAGATGCCAGAAAGGAGTATGGATGAGTTTCCATCGGCGGCGTTCTGCGCCGACGGCTCAGCCCAAGAAAGGGGGTCCGGATGTACGGAACGTTTCCATCGGCGGCGTTCTGCGCCGACGGCTCAGCCTCGAACTGGGACACTTTGCAACTTCGGCCTTTGTTTCCATCGGCGGCGTTCTGCGCCGACGGCTCAGCCTTGACTGTAGTGTAACAAAGTCTGCGGAAAGGGGCGCGTTTCCATCGGCGGCGTTCTGCGCCGACGGCTCAGCCTCCCCCATCCAGAACTTCCTGTCAAGCAACGATTCCCGAAGCCATTTTCCACTGGGTTGGGAAGTTTTTGGCCAAGAATCGGCACAATCAGTCCACCTACGAAAATTACCTATGTTTAACATAGCGTTATTTTTCCACTGGGTTCACCACTAAAGCAGCCAGTAGCGCGCCGCGCCCGCGATGAGCGGCCCGCCAACCTCCTGACACCGCGGCAGCATCGAATCCGGGACGGTGTAAAGCCGGAGCGAATCCCCCTTTGCCGTCATCCGCCCCAGCAGGTTCATCAGACTTGCCGCCTGCCGATGCGTCAGCCGCGCCTCGAAGACGCTCTCCTGCACACGCACCGCCCGGTCCTCCAGAACGCCGGCAATTCTCCGCCGCCGGTGATCGGATGAGATGTCATAAACGATGACACGCAAAACAGGCTTTTCACTCATGAGTGCCCTCTCCGGCGGCTCACTTCAGAAGTCCAGCTTATAGGTTTCGTAAGGGGTCTGCTCGCGGACGCATCTTGTCAGCAGCCGCGCCTGCTGAAGGATCATGCCGCGCCAGTTTGTATAGCGTCGCGTCCTCGGATTCCTGACCGGCCGCGCCAGCCAGCCTTCGTAGGACTTGATGACTTTCCGCCCCCCCTCGCCCACGACGCGCGTCACTTCATCCCGCAGGCCGAAATCGTCCCGCGTCAGTATCCGGTTGTTGAACATATAGACGGTCAGGGCTTCGGCGAGCGGCGCGCGAAACTCCTCGATAAGGTCATACGCGCAGGCATCGCGATTATCGCCAGAAGCATGCAACACGCCGATGCCAGGGTGCAGGCCCGCGCGCAGCACAGCGGCACGGACATCGCGCGTGAGCATGCTGGACGTCCAGTCCAGAATTGCGTTCACGGCATCCTTCCGTCCCTCGCGCCTGCGCTTATCCAGTGTCCAATCATGTTCGAGGCAATGCGCCAGGGCGTGCCAATAGGTCGCTGTGCCTTCGCCTTCGATGCCGCGGGCAACATCTACCGAGGGCGCGTGTGCCGCCTTCCGGCGCGCGTAATGGAGCTTGTCCGTGGCAGCATCGACCTCGCCGTCCTTGCGGCGGCGGTTCAGGCGTTTCAGAAGCGCCTGCGCATTCCGCAGTCGGCCGGCCACGAGGGTGCGCGCGTAATCCAGGCTGCGCTCCTCGTCCAGCACAAGTTGTGCCTGACACAGATGCAGCGCACCGTCGGACACCGCGGCGGGCAGCAGCACCCCTTGAACCTGCCCGTAACCGTCCAGGAAATGCACCGGAACGCCAAAGACCGTTGCCAGCCGGAGCGCCCTGTCGTCGGCTTCCACCAGGGGGCCGAGATCAATGCGGCCGGTCATGTGCGCCGGAATGGCGACGAGCCGCCGGTCATCCTCGGTCACCGCGAAACACTCCCCTTCGACGGTGAGGCGGCGGCCGGGTTCAAGAACGTAGAGCGGTGCGAGGCCTGCCGCAAAGTCATCCGCGTCCCGGTCCGGCTCGAAGGGCAGCAGCGGGTCCGGCGGCTTGCGTCTGATAAGTCGGGGTTGCGGCGTGGTTTCCTGGCTTGGCGCCGGGGTGGTGTCCTGCGGAACCGGCGGAGGCGCAACGCGTTTTTCGGTTTCGTCTTCCAGGCAGGCGTATGGCGTTCCCGCCCAATATCGCGGTTCATCTTCCTTCGCGGGCATCACCATCGACCTGACGAAAAGATAGCCGAGGAAATGAAACGCCTGGTCGAAGCTGACGATCCGCGTCTTGTCCCGATTCAGCTCGAGACCGTGCTGGGCCAGCAGCTTTGCCATCCTGCTCAAAGCCGCTTCCGCCTTTGGCTCACTCTTGGTGAGGATCAGAAAGTCATCAGCAAAGCGGACCAGCCGCGCTCCCGATCCATCCATGGCTTCGTCAATGGCGTCCAGGTGCAGATTGGAGAGCAGGGGCGACAAGGGCGAGCCCTGCGCAAGACCGCGCCCCGTGGCCGAGAAGCTCTCGAGCCAGAGCGAGACGAGCTGGATTGTCCGGTTGTCCGGCACGTGCGCGCCCAGGCGCGCCAACACCATATCGTGGGGAACATTTTCGAAAAAGCTGCGAATATCACCGTCTACGACCCAATGATAGCCATCCCGGCGCAGTGAGGCGACCTTGGCGACAGCCTGTTGCACCGAACGCCCGGGCCGGTATCCGAAACTTACGTCCTCAAAGTGCGGCTCGAGCATTTCGGACAGGACATCGGCGGCACTTCTCTGTGCCACACGATCGATAACGCATGGAATATCCAGGGGGCGAGTACCGCCGGATTTCTTCGGCATGCCCGAGTGCCGAAGGGGACCAGGGCGGTAAAACCCCATCTGAAGTTCGCGCGACAGCCGCTCGAGCCGGACTTCCGCGACTGGCGCGAATTCGGCAATTCTCTCGCCATCGCCACCTGGACCGCCGCCGCGGAGAAGAACCATATGCCAGGCGGCGCGCAACCGCTCAAGCGATGCTATCCTGTCGAACGGAGAAAGCACTTTTTCGGGATTTACATTTTGCATGAATGGGCCAGAAAGCAGCAAGACACAGCAATTCGCCCGGCCAGCGGCAGGCACTTCAGTACGGATGTCAGTGTATAGATTTTTCGGGCCAATTCCAAAGGCATGAAGCTTTCCATGGGACCCAGCCTCAATGATTTGTTGAATTTGCTGCTTCAGCCGGGCTCCACCTGCACATTCGACGATTTGCCACGCCACTGGCGGCAATCGACCCTTCAGATCCTCTGCGAGAGGCCGCACCTGTTTGAAGAGGGACCCTGGGTTCCGGCAGCCGTGCGAGGTGCATGGGGACGCCAGCTCCTGAAGCAGAAAACAGACGGCACGGCCGTTCCAGCAGTCCAGGTGTTCTTTTCGGCGTTGGGGCAAATTGTGGCCAGGCGCAGCGTGCCGCCACCGTTCGCATTCGGCGTGAGTTACGAAGGCAACGCTATCATTGTCGAATTGACGCTGTTCGGAATTGCCGACGCTTGGCGTCAGGAAGCGTTCGATGCGCTTATTGCTGCAGTGGCCGACGGGATCGCGGTCGTGCCAGGACGCAAGGGGTTCCGTCACCCCTGGGTGGTGCACGATGCTGGGTGGACAAGACAGGAGAGCATTTCAGTGCCACGAGCGCCGACATCCTATGCGCGCCTCTTATTTCACACACCGGTAAGGCTGGGGCCACGGCGCGCACTTGGCAGCCGCTGGCCGGATCTTGTCGTGTCGCTGGCGGAACGGGCGGCGCGCTTCGCGCGGTGGCAGGGGGTGCGTGTCGATCCTGATTTGGGAGCGTGGCGGCAGCTTGCTGAGCGCACCAAATTCGTTGATGCTGGTATGCTGCCTTGCGTGTGGCATCGGCGTTCGGGGGGGCAAGGGGGGCGGCGGATCCCAATGGCGGGGCTGATCGGCACGCTGGATATCATTATGCCGCACGAGGCCCTGATGCCGCTCTTGGCTCTGGGGACAACTATGCGCGTCGGAGGCCACACGGCGCTAGGTCTGGGGCGCTATGAGCTGTTCTGTTGACTGCGGCGAGGCGCACGCCCGTGGACTGCAGTCATCGACGATACCGCAGCTCGACCAGCAGACTTCAGCGAGGTTATCGATGAACACGTCGTGTTCCTGATGCCGCACGCCCGGACCGCGGCAAAATTGCAGTGGCAGGCAGCCGCGCGACAAGACTGGAGGAGGGCGTCTCGAAAACGCATGCTCGCGGTTGTCCCCCCCGACATTCGCGTGCGAGAAACCATACGCATTCCCACACTGTATGTCTCGCCGCATTTCAAGTTGCCGAACGTGCGGGTCCGTGAACTCAGTGCCCGCGAACGATAGATGTGCGAAACCGGCCGCTCGCGGTTCTGATCATCAACGGCTCCTTTCGTTGAGGTTTGAAGATATCCCCGCTCGACGACGGCTGCCCCAGGCACCGTTGCGGGGATGTCTTCAAACCTCCGATGTAGGAAGCCGCGGGGACTGGGTGCCGCGCTATGGGGATTGTACGCGGCCTCTCCGCGCGTTCGGGGCCGCGGCCACAGCGTGAGACCGCTCCGTAGTGGCCGGTCTCGGCACTGTGGGCGGTTCGGATGAAGACCGCAGAGGCGGAAAGCCGGCGCGTTCTGCCTCTGGGACGGCTTTTCCGGCAACAGGCAGGCAAGCGTCGGCGTCGCCAGAAGTCAGGCGGCAGGTGCGAGCGGTATTCGGAGGCTGGCGGGCGGTGTTGGCGCTG
>JBNKIW010000033.1:0-29406 GCA_050290865.1 Rhodomicrobiaceae bacterium
TTTCACGAATCAAAGATCACCCGAGCGATTCAGAATATGGTCGATCTGTCAGCTGTTATTTCGTGCGATTGCCCTGGTGGGTCGCAGCCCCGCGCTTGCGAGCGGCGGCAAATTGGTGTACCCAGGCGCCATGAAAATCATGCCTTGCGCGATCATTATAAGACGAATTTGCGGCCCGGTCGCCTGAGGGCGCCGGGAAGGTTGTCCTCATGTCGTGAAACGAGAGGACAAATATAAGCTCCGCATTCCTTCCGCGTCGACGGCGCGCCAGGACCAAATGATTGATCTGCCAAGGATTGCTTCCCATGCAAAAGAAACGGAACGCGGCCCCCAAGGCCAGCAAACAGGCCCCTGCCGCAGAGGCTGCCGCTGAAGGCCGCGACTGGCGCAAGACGCTCTTTCTGCCCCAAACCGATTTCCCGATGAAAGCGGGCCTTCCGCAGCTTGAGCCGAAACTCCTGGAACGCTGGGAGAAGATGAAGCTGTTCGAGCGCATGCGCGAAGCCGCCAAGGGGCGCGCGAAATTCACCCTCCACGACGGCCCGCCCTACGCCAACGGCAACATCCATATCGGGCACGCGCTGAACAAGATCCTGAAGGATATGGTATCCCGCTCGCAGACGGTGCTGGGCAAGGATTCGAATTACGTGCCGGGCTGGGACTGCCACGGCCTGCCCATCGAATGGAAGATCGAGGAGCAGTACCGCAAGAAGGGCAAGGATAAGAACGAGGTGCCGATCCTCGAATTCCGCCGCGAATGCCGTGAGTTCGCCGAGCACTGGATCGGCGTGCAGCGCGAGGAGTTCAAGCGGCTGGGCGTCGAGGGCGACTGGCAGTGCCCCTACTCCACGATGACCTTCGACGCCGAGGCGGTGATCGCGGCAGAGCTGATGAAGTTCGCCATGAACGGCTCGCTCTATCAGGGGTCGAAGCCGGTGATGTGGTCGGTGGTCGAGCGGACCGCGCTGGCCGAGGCGGAGGTGGAGTACAAGGAGCACACCAGCCATACGATCTTTGTGAAGTTCCCCATTGAGGCCGCTGGCGCTGGGGACACCAGTCTGGAGAAGGCTTGGGCAAAAACACGTGAAATAAGAAGTGCGTCCGTCGTCATCTGGACGACTACGCCATGGACGGTGCCCGGCAACCGCGCCATCGCCTTTTCGTCGCGGATCGAGTACGGCCTATATGAGGTGACGGACGCGCCCGAGGACAACTGGGCGCAGAAAGGCGATCGGCTGGTTATCGCTGACGGTCTGGCGGAAAATCTGAAGAGCGCGGCGCGCATCGAGGAATGGAAGCGGCTTGGCGACGTCGATCCGGCAGCCGTCAAGGTGTGCAAGCATCCCTTCCACGAACACGGCTACGACTTCGAAGTCCGCCTCTTCGAAGCCGATTTCGTCACCGAGGACACCGGCACCGGCTTCGTGCACTGCGCGCCGGGCCACGGCGGCGATGACTACGAGCTTTACGTCAAGCATCGCAAGGATTTCGAGGCCGCCGGCATCCCCGAAGTGCCCCACACGGTCGGCGAGGACGGCTATTATTTCGAGCATGTCCCCCTGTTCGGTGGCAAGACCCCCAAGCGCGTCATCGACGATCACGGAAAATGGGGCGACGCGAATCAGGCGGTCATCGACGAACTGGTCAAGGCGAACGCGCTCGTCGCGCGTGGCCGTTTGCGCCACGACTATCCGCATAGCTGGCGGTCGAAAGCGCCGGTCATCTTCCGCAACACGCCGCAATGGTTCATCTCCATCGACAAGCCGGTGAAGGCCAAAGGCGTCAAGGGGAACAAGACTGTCCGCGATCTGGCCCTTGCCGCCATCGACGCCACACGCTTCGTGCCGCAAACCGGCCAGAACCGTCTGCGCGGCATGATCGAAGCGCGGCCCGACTGGGTGATCTCGCGCCAGCGCGCCTGGGGCGTGCCGATCACGGTGTTCCTCAACGAGAAGACCGGCGAAGTCATCCCCAACGCCAAATTCAACAGCGCCAAGGAATTGATGGGCCGCATCACCACGGCGTTCGCGGAGGAAGGCGCGGATGCCTGGTTCAAAAAGGGGGCGCGGGAACGCTTCCTCGAGGGCCTCGTCGCCGATCCGTCCGAGTGGGAACAGGTCACCGACATTCTCGATGTATGGTTCGAGTCCGGCTCGACGCATGCCTTCGTCCTGGAGCCGCGCAAGAAAGACCTGGGCTGGCCGGCAGCGCTCTATCTCGAAGGCTCGGACCAGCACCGCGGCTGGTTCCATTCCTCGCTCCTGGAGTCCTGCGCCACACGCGGCCGTGCGCCCTATGACGCTGTGCTGACGCATGGCTTCATCCTCAACGAGAAGGGCGAGAAGATGTCGAAGTCGGAGGGCAACGCCGCCGCTCCGGACCACGTCGTCAAGCAGTATGGCGCGGAAATCCTGCGGCTGTGGGTGGCATCATCCGACTATTCGGCGGACCTGCGCTTCGGCCCGACCATCATGCAGTCGGCGGTGGATGCCTACCGTAAGCTGCGCAACACGCTGCGCTTCATGCTCGGCACGCTCGCGCATTACGAGCCGTCCTTGCGCGTCGCGTATCAGGACATGCCGGAACTGGAGCGCTACATCCTGCATCGCCTGAGCGAACTCGACGGCGTGGTGCGCCGGGCCTATGACGGCTTCGATTTCAAGCGCGTGTTCGCCACGCTGTTCAATTTTTGTACGGTCGATCTGTCCTCGCTGTATCTCGACATCCGCAAGGACGCGCTCTACTGCGAGCCCTATTCGAGCGCGAAGCGCCGGGCCTGCCTGACCGTCCTCGATGAGCTGTTCAATTGCCTGACCGCGTGGCTTTCGCCGCTGATGTGCTTCACGACCGAGGAAGCCTACCTCGCGCGCTTTCCCGATGCGGACGATTCGGTGCACCTCAAGGTTGCACCCGAAATTCCCACGGAATGGCGTGACCCCGCTCTGGCCGAGAAGTGGGCGAAGATCCGAGAGATCCGCCGCGTCGTCACCGGCGCGCTGGAAGTCGAGCGGCGCGAAAAGCGCATCGGGTCGAGCCTCGAAGCTGCGCCCGTGATCTATATCGAGGACGACAAGCTCTACGCGCTCGCGCAGCATGAGGACTGGGCGGAAATCAGCATCACGAGCGATGCAGTGCTCCATGCCGGGCACACGCCGGGCGACGCGTTCCGGCTTGAGGACGTGCCGGGCGTCGGAGTCGTGCCCGCTCTGGCCAAGGGCAAGAAATGCGCCCGCTCATGGCGGATTGTGCCCGATGTCGGCAGCGATCCAGAGTTCCCGGAACTCTCGCCGCGCGATGCCGCCGCCGTCCGCGAGTTCGACAGCCGGTGAAGCGAGATGTGATGCCGCTCCCGAAAGGGCTCCGTTCACCATGAGCTGAGCGGCGCCCGGCCGGCGCGCGGCACGTCGAAGCGCCGCAGGCACGCGACGCTGGCGGCGACCGCGACGGCGAGGTTCAGTGCTCGGAGGGACACGTAGAATGCGAAGGGGCCAGCACGGGCCTCACCAATTGGGGGCGGATCCGCCGGGCGCTCTGGTCACCTCCCCCGGTTCATGGCCGAGGCCCGCCGCCGCCACCGTCGCCCCGGTTATTGCGTTCCCGGCTGTCCCGTCCGCGCCGCGCACCATTTCCGGCATGTGGGGCAGCGATCCGGCGATCTGGCTGACAACATAGCGCGGCCGCCCCTTCGACCAGTCGAACAGCTCCGCGAGATACAGCCCCATCAGGCCCAGCATGATATTGGTAACGCCGCCGGCGAAGAAGACGGCCGTCATCACGCTTGCCCAGCCGGGGGTGGGCATCTCCGGGCTGCTCAACTTGGTGATGACGATGATGGCCGACATCACCAGCCCTGTCAGGGCCATGAGGCCGCCCAGCACGGGCGCGACATACAAAAGCCGCGTGCTGTGTCCAACGATGATCCGGCGGGCGAACCGCAGCCGCCCCAGAAAACTGTAAGCCGTCCGGCCCAAATACCGGGTTCCATGCTCCGCATTGATCGTACCGACGCGAAAGCCCAGCCAGCGGATCGTCCCGCCGTAGAATCTGTCCCGGTCGGGGACACGGCGGAAAGCTTCCAGAACACCTTTACTGATGATCGAAAAATTACTTTGCATCCTGTTGTAAGATGAATTCGCAAGTAAATTGAGTGTTCTATAAAACCATCCAGAAAGCCATAAGTAGAATGCGCTCTCCGACCGCCGCAGGCGGTTGACGAAAACGACCTCGTAGCCCTCCCGTGTCTTGGCGAAAAGCCTCGGGATGACTTCGGGCCGATCCTGGAGGTCCGAATCCATGACCACGATCCAGTCGCCACGGGCATACTCCAATCCGGCACTGATGGCGGGATGCTGTCCGAAATTGCGGGCAAAACGAATGCCCCTGATCCGCGGCGAAACCCTGGCGAGCGCCGCTATGGCATGCCACGTTTCTATCCTGCTGCCGTCATCAACGAGAATGATCTCATAATCCCCGGCGATAGTACCGACTGCCCGGCCGACACGCCGCACCAATTCGTTCAGTGTGGATGCTTGCTCGTTGTAAACCGGGGCGACAACCGAAATCCGGACCATGGGTGGGCGCACTCATTTGCGTTGCTGAAAACGCCCTGCACGGCATGCTCACCACTATTGCGCGAGGGGCGTTGACAGTAGACAAGCACGGGTTGTGCTGGTGTGCATCAGCAAAGTTGCCGATGCCGGGCAATAATGAACAGAAGAAGGTGCGCCTGTGGATGAAACAGCGGCATGACCTGCGTCGGGCCGTGGAACAACTCCACCCCTTCACGCGTAGCTGAGAAGCGGGGGAAGCTCGGCGAGCGTTCCGATCTTTCTGTCTGGCGCACCAGGCAGCCGCTCCTCACGCTGGCCGTAGCGGTCGCACCACACGACGCGCATACCGAATGCGGACGCAGCATACGCATCCCAAGCATTCGAAGACTGGAAGACTATCGCGTCCGCCGCCACGCCGAGCCGGTCCACTGCAAGCTGGTACACCCGTGGATGCGGCTTGTAGACGCCGACCTCCTCCACCGACAGGACATGGTCGATGAGGCTCCCCAGACCGGAGGCGGCGACGGCATCGTGAAGCATGGACGGCGAGCCGTTCGATAGGATCGCGGTAGCAAAACCCGCCCCCTTGAGCTGACGCAGTGTCTCAGGCACCTCGGGGAAGCATGCCAGTGTCCGGTAGAGATCCATGAGCCGCGATCGGAGCGCCGGGTCGTTCATGTCCAGCGCCTCGAGCGCGAAATCGAGCGCGTCGCCCGTCACCTGCCAGAAGTCGGCGTGACGGCCCTGCAGGCCGCGCAGCCAAGTGTACTGCAACTGCTTCTCACGCCACAGCGCGGTCAGCACGCTGGCCTTCCCGGCGGGGACGTCCGGGCAGTTGGCGGCAGCCGAGGCGAAGTCGAACAGTGTTCCGTAGGCATCGAAGACGCAGGCGCGAACAGCGATCGTCTCTGACATGGCGTGACCTCCCCTCCCCTTTCCACCCTGGCAGACCACCTTCGCACGGAAAAGGTCGGCGAGGAACCGCTCCGGCTACACCGGCGCCGCCAGCAGGTCGGAGGCGGACCATTGGTGCAGACTGCGCGCCGCGCGCAGGGCGGCACCATCCGGATCGTCGTACATCGCCGCCAGTTCGCACAGAGCGGCGAAGCGCGCGCCTTTGGCCGCCTCGTCCCACAGCATGGCTTCCTCCGCGTTCAGGCTCCGGAATTTCGCGACATCCTGGCGCCAGACCAGGAGACGGTCCGGCTCGTCGAGACGGCATTCCTCCGGCGGGTCGCTTTCGTCCTTCAGCGCCCGCCAGATGGCGGCGGCGTTGGTCGCGAAATTCAGCCGGGATGCCGACGGATGAGGCGTGAAAGTCAGCTCCGGCCAGTCGGCGGCTGGGACAACGGCGAAGGCGGCGGTCTCCAGCGGCGGCGCGTCAGGGGCATCGAAAGCATCGTTCAACGCTTTTTCCAGCGCGGCCAGCTCGGCGAGTTGCGGATGCCCATCGTAGGGCGCGGCGGCGGCCAGGAACTCTGGCAGGCGCGCGCAAAAGTAGCGGGCGTTGCGCGTGCGCGAGGGGTTCGCGGCCGCATAGGCGCGGACCATCGCCTCGAACGCCTCGTCGCCGAGATAGGCGTGCAGAAGTTCGTGATCGTTCTCTGCGAATTCGATCAGGCGCAGCATGTAGCCATCGCGGTAGACGCCGAGCAGTGCCTCTTTAGACTCGCGCGCACCGTCGGCAAGCGCAGCGAAAATACCGCCGTCACCCTTCAACAGCGCGCTTTGGAATGCGTCTTGAAGCTCGGACAGAGTCATGCGCGTGTCCTGAGCGCCTGCGGTACGATTTGACGCGGTCATGGTAAAATCCTCCCCCTATCCGGCGGCGCGCAGCAGCAGCGGCGCATCCCCCGGCGCGAGCGCGCCGGCGGCGATGGTGCGTGCCTGGTCCAGTTCCGCCACCAGTTCCGCCAGCGGCGGAATGTTGTCGTCGCGCTCGATCATGGTGGACACCGCCCCGAAGCGCTCGACGGAAGCCCGGTAAAGCTCCCACACCTCGTCGCGGACGGGATGGTCGTGCGTGTCGATGATGTGGGTGCCGAGATCGGTATGGCCGGCCAGATGCATCTGCACGACAGCCTCCGCCGGAACGCCTCGGATGAAGTCCAGCGGATCGTAGCCGTGATTGAAGGCGCCGACGAAGATGTTGTTCACATCGAACAGCAGGCGGCAGCCGGTGCGGCGCACCAGTTCGCTCAAGAATTCCCATTCGGTCATGTCCGCCTCACCGAAGCGCACATAACTCGATACGTTCTCGATGGTGAGCGGCCGCCCCAGCACCTCCTGTACCTCCTGCACGCGGGCGCAGACATGCTGCAGGGCTTCATGCGTATAGGGGACTGGCAGCAGGTCGTGCAGGTTCACGCCGTGCACGCCGGTCCAGCAGAGATGGTCCGAAATCCATCGCGGCTCGACCCGTTCGGCCAGGGTCTTGAGCGCCGCCAGATAGTCCCGGTCCAGCGGCGCGGTGGAAGCGATGGAGAGCGACACGCCGTGCATCACGATGGGGTAGCGCGCACGGATCTTTTCCAGCATGGCGAGCGGGCGTCCGCCGGGCACCATGTAGTTCTCCGAGATGATCTCGAACCAGTCGATGGGGGGATCGCCATCGAGGATTTCGCCGTAATGCTGCGGGCGAAGCCCCAGGCCGAAACCGAGATAGGGGAAGGTGTCGCTGGTGACGGTCATGTCCTACGAGCCCTTATCGCCGAAGAAAGAGGCGAGGGTTGGCGCAAGCGGCCATCCCTCCCTCGTTGCCGTTGGGATTATTTCGCCATCTCGAACTTGGCACCTTCGATCTTGGCGCAATCGGCCTTCGTCATCGCCAGGAAGCCCTTGCCCTTGCAGGCGTTCTGCCCCTTGCAAGCGTTGCTGGCGCTCTTACACGCGCCCTGGCCCTTACACGCATTGGCGCCCACGCAGTGGCCCTTGGCGTCGTCGGCATAAGCAGCCGGAGCAGCGGCGGCACCCGCGAGGAACAGCGCGGCGGCAGCGGCGGCAATGGTAGCACCGGAACGGTTGGCAAGTTTCATCGTCGATCTCCTCATTTGATTGCACGCCTCGGGCGTCGTGTCGCATGCCGCCAGTCCCGAGATGCCTTGCGACGGCATTGTGGGGGATTCGGCCCGGATCGCCTGGGTGTTACGTCACGAAGCGGTCAACTGTTTTTGATTGGCTGTGATGGGGGGGCGGAGATTCCGCGGCGCCTCGATATATGCTCAGGGTACCGATAGTCTGGAGTCCGCGAGCGAGACTGCGACAACCGGCGCGGTGCGAAGCCCGTACATTTAGCGGTATCAGCGTTCCATTTTTGAGGAAATGATGAATCACAGCGACAGGCGGCCTGCAATCCTCGTTCCGCTTCTGTCGGTTCTGATCCGGCCGCAGGCGACAATCCGCTACGTCGTCCGCCACTATGGTTCCGCCAGCATGCTGGTGCTCGCGGCGCTGAGCGCCGTGCTCTCCGTTCTGGTGCTGCTCGCCCAGGGCGCGAGCGATCGCAGTCTCCACTGGGTTGCAGTGCTCGCGGTCAGCGTTCCGAGCGGACTGGCCGTGGGGGTGATGGGCCTCTATCTGGATGGCGCGATGGCGGGCTTTGCCTGCCGCATGCTCGGCGGGCGCGCGAGCTATCGCGATATGCGGGCGGTCGTGGCGTGGTCGGCGGTGCCCTATGTCCTTCTGGTCGCGCCCGCAATCGCCGCCCTGTTCGTGCTCCGCCAGGACTTCTTCGTACATCCCGTGGTCGGTTTTGCGGCGCTCATCGCCGTCAGCTGGATGGTCGCCTTGAGAATTCGCGCGACCGGCGCGGTGCAGAATTTCGGCCTGCTCCGTTCCATCGTGAGTTATGTGCTGGAATTCGTGATGCTTTTCGCGATCGTCATGCCGGTCCGCACATTCTTGTATCAGCCCTTCAACGTCGCCAGCAGTTCCATGGAACCGACGATCCTCACCGGCGACCACATCCTCGTCAGCAAGTGGAGCTACGGCTATGGACCGGCCACCTTTCCCATCGCCGGTCCGGCCGTCGGGGGTGTGCCGTCCTTCGGGCGCATATTGGCCTCCGAGCCGCGGCGGGGCGATCTCGTCGTTTTCCGGATGTCACCGAAGAGCGGTATCGGCACACACAAGCCGGTTGACTATGTGAAACGGCTGGTTGGCCTGCCCGGCGACGAAATCCAGATGCGGGGCGGCACGCTGTTCGTCAACGGCCGGTCTGCGCGGCTTGAGCGGCTGGCGGACGTCGAAACTGCGGACGGCCAGGTGGGCGCGCGCTACAGGGAAACGCTGCCGGGCGGCGCATCCCATACCATCCTGGACACAGAGCAGCGGAGCCTCGGCGACGATACGGCGGTCTTCAATGTCCCCGCCGGACACTATTTCGTGATGGGCGACAACCGCGATAACTCGCTGGATTCGCGCTACCCGCAGATCGGTTTCATCCCCGCCGAGGCTCTGATCGGCAGGGTCGTGCTGGTTTACTTCTCGGCACAAAAAATCACGGGCTCCGAAGACTGGACGCGTGCCTTCGACAATCTGCGGTGGAACCGGATGTTCCGGCGCCCGGAATAGGCGGACGGCGGCACCGGGAGCGGCATCGCCCGGCGCCTCACCGTCCTCAGTTCGGCGGGTATGCGACGTGCGCATCCACAAGAAGGTTGCGCATCATGTAGCGCTCACGCGGTGCCCGGCCACCGTCCCACGGACCGAACAGCGAGGCGCTGCCGCGGATTGAGGGACGGAACGCCAGCCCTTTCCCCGTCTTCTCGCGGTAATGCTCCAGAAGGCCGATGAGCACCTCGCCGACGATCGTCCCGCCGACGGGGCCGAGGCGATGACCGCCGTCGCGCGGCCGATGGCGGGGCGCATCGGACCAGGCATGATCCTCGAAGGCCGCCGGACGCCAGGAACCGGCGCGCCGACGCCCCCCCTTGCGTCCACGGCGGCGGAAGTCGTCCCAGTCGCCGGCAATCGCCCCGCTCGGGATGCTTTGCAGATTCGTCCGCGAGCCAAACACGGCCGCCTCCTGCAGCACGTAGTACCAGAGCGGCGTCCCCTCGCGGCCAAGGAAGTGCTCCGTGCGCTTGTCCGGCGCCAGCAGATAGGCCTGCCAGCCACCGTGCCGCCTGCGCGGTCCCGGCCGCCATTGACGGAGAACACCGCGATCCCAGAGCACCGGCAGAATGCGCTCGGCCACGTCCTGTCCCACGGGAAGGTGCCAGGTGCGGCCGCGCACCAGATTGCGGGCCGGCAGCGACCACACGTCCTCCTTGCTCACCACCTTCGCCGATCCGAGACGGTGCAGCGCCCGCGTTACCATCGGGTCGATACGGCGCGCATAATTGAAGCCGCGCGGCGGCGCGGGATCGATGTCGAAGAAATAGCGCCAGTCGATGACATAGCGGGGATTGAGCGGCTCAAAGGCGCGCTGGCCGGTGCCCGCGTGCCTGTCGCCGAAGATGTTCACACGCACATCCTCGCTCAGCGTGTAGAAGTTGCGCACCTGGCTATGGCCGAAGCGGTAGGCCGCCGCCGCGAACTCCACCGGGATCGTCGCCTCCTGCAGGCGCCCGCTCTCGTCGCGGAACCCTTGCGGGTAGTAGAAATCGCGCCCGTGGCGGAGGATATCCACCACCCGCCGTTCGCCGATGAAGCGCGGCAGGAAATCCTCCAGGATCGCCCGGTGGTAATAGTGAATGACGTGAGCGCGGGCGGCTTCGAAGATCCGGGCTTTGACGCTGTCCGGCAGGTGAGCGGCCACCGCGTGCGTGTCGCAGCGTCCCCTGCGGCAGTAACGCCTGCGACCTTCGCCATAGTGCCGGGCCACGAGGATATCGACCGTGCGGTTGTGGAAGGCGACGAACGCCGCGTGAATCTGCGAGCACACGATGTTTTCGTCATTGCGCGGGTCGCCGGTGAGGGCCACCGGCCGTCCGCCGCTGGGGCCGTGGCCGCGTCTGCCCGCCGTTCTCAACAGGTCGTAGCGCTCGGTGCCGTTGCTGGCGACGAGGCGGCCGACCCGCAGGTAAGGCAGGTTATAGAGATAGGGTGAGCGCGCCGGTCCGGCCCCGTAGAGGCTGTCGAGGTCGAGATCGGGCGTGCGCGCATTCTCCAGTTCCTCGTCGCTGCGGATCTTGCGGCCGAGCTGGCTGGAGGCATCGAACGTGATGTCGTGATCGATGAACTGGGCGAAATAGACGTAGCCGGAGGGCAGCTCGCTGTCCCCGGCCGGATCGTCTGGATCGCCCTCTTCGACCATGGTGCGGCCAAGCGCATCGAGCGCATTGAAACGGCTGTCCTGCTCGGGCAGTCCCGGCGCTTTCAGGTCACCGCCGGAATGCTGGATGGGGAACAGACGGCTGTAACCTCGGCTGTCCTTAGGAAAATAGAACAATGGGCGGGCTGAAAAAGCTTCGAAATCGTCGCCTGCCAGAGCGGCTGGCGCGCCGGCAACCGCGCCCAGAGCGGCCGCGAGAGCAACGACTGCGAAGAACCGGGCGAAGCAGGCGCGCGCGCGGCCCGGACGGACAATACGCAACATAATACGCATGGGTGGCACTCCTTACAGGGTGCCGAGTTTCCCGCGAGGTATTTAATTAAAAGTGAAGATGTCTCGATTTTAGACGAATGCCGTTCGTCAGCCGATGACGAGGCGCGCACCGTCGCGCAAGATCGCGCTGGCGGCGGGCGTGAACCCGTTGTCCGCGCCGTGGAGCACCATGCCGCGAGCGAGCGTCACGCCCGCGCGGCTGCCTTTCCTGCCGTGAATGAGGATGCGCGACGCAGGCTCGCCCTCGCGAGGGTAGAGCGGATAAACGGTCAGCCCGCCGAACCGCCCTTCAAGCTGGCCAAGGAGCCGTAGCAGGGCATCGGCGCGGTGCACGATGGTCGCGGTGCCCTTCGGTCTGCAAAAAGCGGCGAGGCATTTGACCCAGCGCGCCAGTTCGTCGGGCGCCAGAGCGTGCGCGCGGCGGCGCATCGGTTCGGGCGGCAGGCGCGCTTCACCAATATTGAGAAACGGCGGATTGGCCAGTACGTGATCGAAACCTTCGAGCGCCAGCCCGGCGGCCTGGAGTGCCGCTGCCGGGCCGGTGACGTCGCCCGGCACGAAAGCCGCGCGATCACCGAGGCCATTGCGGGCCGCATTCATCTCCGCGAGCCGGACCAGGCGGGTATCGATCTCCACCCCGGTGACCATGGCATCCGCCATGCGCCGCGCCACCGCCAGCGCCACAATCCCGCTGCCCGTGCCCGCATCGAGCACGCGCTGACCGGACGCAGCCGGGCAGGCGGCGGCGAGGAACACGGCGTCCAGCCCGGCCCGCGGTCCCTCGCGCGGCTGGAGGATATTCAGCGCGCCGCCAAGGAAGGCGTCTTCGGTCGTCTCCAGCGGGGTGGCCAGGGGCATATCGGACATGGCTGCGGGCGTCCTCTCCGGCGCGTTCGCCGTGGAAATCCCCGCCCGGGGCGGCTGTCCCGTCAAGGCACCAGCTTGTACCCGCCCGTCTCCGTGACCAGCAGTTCGGCGTTGGACGGATCTTTCTCGACCTTCTGGCGCAGGCGGTAGATGTGGGTCTCCAGCGTGTGGGTTGTCACCCCGGCATTATAGCCCCACACCTCATGCAGCAGCACCTCGCGCGATACCACCTTCTCGCCTGCGCGGTACAGATATTTCAGGATCGAGGTTTCCTTCTCCGTCAGCCGGATCTTGCTTCCCTTTTCGTCGATGAGGATCTTCGATGCGGGCTTGAACGTATAGCTGCCGATGGTAAACACGGCGTCCTCGCTCTGCTCGTGCTGGCGAAGCTGAGCCCGGATGCGCGCAAGAAGCACGGCGAATTTGAACGGCTTGGTGACGTAATCGTTGGCGCCGGACTCGAGCCCCAGAATGGTGTCGGAGTCGGAGTCCTGCGCCGTGAGCATGATCACCGGCCCTTTATAGCCATTCTTGCGCAGCACCTTGCAGGCCTCGCGGCCGTCCATATCGGGGAGTCCGACATCCATCAGCACGAGGTCGATATTTTCGGAGCGCGCCTTGGAGATCCCCTCCGCCGCGTTCTCCGCGGAGGCGGTTTCGAATTCCTCATAAAGGGCGATCTGCTCCGTCAGAGACTCCCGAAGGTCTGCATCGTCATCAACAACAAGGATTTTTCGCGCAGCGCTCATTCGCATCTCCCGGAAGAAGAAGTTCGTGGCTAAAGTATCGCGGTTTTCCGGGAGGTTTCGCAACGGCTTCTCGCAGTGTCCCGGAATGAGCCAGCGAGGGATAACGATGCCACGAGTGCTTATCAGGGGATTATCGCGGGCGCGGACGCAAGGCAAGCTCGAACTGGGACCGTTGAGTTTTCCCTGCGCGGTCGGACGGTCGGGACGCGGGTTCAAGCGGCGCGAGGGTGACGGCGTGACGCCTGCCGGGCGCTGGGCGGTGCGGCGTGTATTCTATCGTCCCGATCGCATGATGAGACCCAGGACCGCGCTCCCCGTGTCGCCGCTCACGCCATCGCTCGGCTGGTGCGACACGCCGTGGGATGCCAATTACAACCGTCTCGTACGGCACCCGCATGCGACGAGCGCGGAGCGCATGTGGCGCGATGACGGGCTTTACGACCTCGTAGCCGTGCTCGGCTACAACGACCGGCCGCGCGCCCAAGGCCGGGGCAGCGCCATCTTCATGCATCTTGCGAGGCCGGGCTACGAGCCGACGGCGGGCTGCGTGGCGCTGTCGCGGCGGGATATGCTGAAGGTGCTGTCGATGCTGGGGCCGGGGGCGGTGATCATTGTCGTTTGACGAGCACTCACCTAATTCTGAAAAGGTTTCTCAAACCCAATGCCATCAAAAACAGCAGGACGATGCTGATGAACGATTGGAGGTTCTCCATCACGGTGATGAACCCGGGGATCTTCGGTCTTTCGATGGTTCCTGTCTGTCGCGACGGGCGATTGGAACCAGTCGGCGGGATTTCACGTCGCTTGCCGTAAAGAAATTCATATGAGGCGGCGACGCGCTCATCCTTGATGCCGCCAAGACCAGGGACTGCATTTTCCCATGACAGGCGGAAGGCGGAGGACCAGTGGCCAGCAGTGCATGCTGGTGTGCACGCGCTGCACAAATAGATACCATAACATGCGACTAACAAAATGCACCATCCCAAGAAAGGACGAAGGAACGACCCTCCAAAGCCGGAAACACAGCCGTATAGCCAGATGGCTGCGCGGAAATGCCTAGCACCAGGTTTTCCTGACCATCGGGCACGCAATTCAGATATGAAGAATTTATGTTCGTGCTCATGATCGTTGCCCTGGGCGGCAAGTTTCTTCAATGCTCGGTACTTCGACGCGATATCCGCTTTGCCAAACTTGCTCTTCTCGTTCTCCTGAAGCTCATTATCGTTTTGGCAGCCTACCTGAGGTTGCTGGCACGCCGGGATGTCGTCCAGGCGGGGAGCCTCCGCAAAATGCGCCTGGACGAAATTCGGCACGGTCTTGAACTTCGCCTCGGTTAGGGAGAATCCCCGCTCGCTGAGGATGGCGTAAAAATTCGCATCCCCTCTGAAATCTGCTCCCGTGAAGTCTGCGAAATCGTTGAACTGCGCTAGGAAAAATCGGGCGTCAGCTTCAAGAAGCGCCTTTTCGAAAAATGCGCCGTTTCTAAATTGCACCCAATCGAACGTAGCATTGCGGGAGAACCGCGTCCGCTTTTCAACTTTCTTATCTTCTTCTTCTTCCACATATGGTTTGAACAAGGCCCTGCCGAAAAACTGCGCCCCGCCAAATTCGGCGTCGCCGGAGAATTGCGCGCCGTGAAACAACGCTCTGCCGTAGAACTTCACGTCCTTGAACCGCGCCTCACCCAAAAACTGCGTCTCGTCGAAACGCGCTCTGCGACAGAACACTGCATGGCGGAACGTAACATCATTCAAAAAGCAGGCTTTATAGAAACTTGTATCTTTTGGGAAAATGAAGCCGTCGAACCGAATTCGTTCCCCGCTCATCTTAATTGTCTTAGTGCAATGGCAGGAAATACAACCACATTGTCCATCTTGCGATTTCGTTTGGTCATTCTTCGACTGAAGCACGAACTTGCAGTTGGAGAAATCCACCGCCAATTTTTTTTCGTCTCCCTCCCCCCCGGTGTTGGCAGCCAGTTTTTCTATCTCGCCATTCCACATGGCCTTGGCGTCTTTATGCGCGGCGTCCTCATTCTTCCCGTTGTTCCGAGCTTTCTTCCGCTCATCCTCGCAGCGCACGAGCAGCTTAATGGTCTCGCGTCGTCTATCCATGGCAGCCCCCGGATGAATGTGCCTCTCGCCAAGGCTTTTACGCCTCCAAACATCATCCCGTCCACTTCCTGGCGAACGCTCGTTAATTTCCTGCATCCTGTCCCCTCCGCCTCCGCAGGTCGCGCCGTCCGCCGCGCATTCGGGCACAGTTCTGTGGTAAAATATTACCACATGCGTAACGCATTGTTTTTACGTTGTTTTCTAAAAATCTTCACCTTGACGCCGCGTTTCGAAGCGGATAGAAACGTGACGACTGGCTGCGGACCTTCGCTTCCGCAATCATCCCGAAATTTTGTGCGACGCCGGACATCCGTCCGGCGCGGGGCTTATGGAGTGGTGCTTGCTGATCGCGACCAGACAAGCGTCGCTCAGGCGGGCCAAACGTCGGCGCTGATGCGCCGATGCCAAGTTAAAACCATGGATTAGACGATGAAAACCTATTCGGCAAAGCCCTCCGATATCGAAAAGAAATGGGTGCTGATCGATGCGGACGGCCTGGTGGTCGGGCGCGTCGCAGCGCTCATCGCCAACCGCCTGCGCGGCAAGCACAAGGCGACCTACACGCCGCATATGGACGATGGCGATAACGTCATCGTGATCAATGCCAAGAACGTGAAGTTCACCGGCAATAAGCGCACGGACAAGGTGTATTACTGGCACACGGGCCATCCTGGCGGCATCAAGGAGCGCTCGGCTGACAAAATCCTGGACGGGCGGTTTCCCGAGCGCGTGCTTGAGAAGGCCGTGCTGCGCATGATGCCCGGCGGCCCGCTTTCTCGCCGCCAGATGAAGAATCTGAAGATTTATGGTGGGCCTGAGCACCCGCACGAAGCACAGCAGCCGCAGCCGCTCGACATCGCCGCGCTCAACCCGAAGAATACCGGAAGGAAAGACTGATGGCCGCGACCGAATTGAAGTCGATGAGTGAGCTGGGCCAGACCGAGGCCGCACCCGTTTCCTCTGCGCCAGTGCATGAGCAGAAGCTCGACAAATACGGCCGCGCCTACGCCACCGGCAAGCGCAAGAACGCCATCGCCCGCGTGTGGGTGAAGCCCGGCCCGGGCAAGATCACCGTGAACGGCAAAGAATATGCGGACTATTTTTCCCGCCCGGTGCTGCAGATGATCATGCGGCAGCCGCTGGTCCTCACGGACCGCGCCAGCCAGTTCGATATCATCTGCACGGTCACGGGCGGCGGGCTTTCCGGTCAGGCGGGTGCGGTGCGCCACGGCATCTCGAAGGCGCTCACCTATTACGAGCCCGAGCTGCGCGCCACGCTGAAGAAGGCCGGGTTCCTGACGCGCGACAGCCGCGTCGTCGAGCGCAAGAAGTTCGGCAAGGCCAAGGCTCGCCGCAGCTTCCAGTTCTCGAAACGTTGAGGCATGCGCCGCGGTTCGGAATTGTGGAAAGGGGGGCCGGGCTCCCCTTTTCTTTTGCCGCCTGTGCCGTCCGCCCGCCTTCGGCCCGATTCTGCCGCCTTTTTGTGCGGTAATGCCAGAGCGTTATCCAGACCGGCGACGTTTTCAACCGGTATAAGCAGCCCTGCTTCGGTCAAAATTTGCAGATAGACCGCTGGACTGCTATTTCCGAGTACTTTACTAGGTTGATGTCTCGCGAGCGGACCAGCCCATGCGATCACGCGGCAGCAGAAGACGAACGGCCCTTTTTGCGACGCTGAGCATCCTCGGCGCGGCGGCGGCCACGCAGGCTGCGGCACACCCCCACGTCTGGATAACGTTCGAAATCGAGGTCGTTTACGACAAGAACAAAGCCGTCACCGGCTTCCGTCACCGCTGGGCGTTCGACGAACTGTATACGAGTTTCGCCATCCAGGGGCTCGACAAGAACAGGGACGGCAAATACGACCGCGCAGAACTGCAGGAATTGGCGCAAGTCAATATTTCCGCGATGAAGGAGTACGGTTATTTCACCTATCCGAAGCTGTCCGGGACGGTGATCGAGCGCAAGGCGCCGCGCGATTACTGGCTGGATTACAAGGATGGTATTCTGACGCTGAATTTCACGCTACCTCTCGTCAAGCCGGTTCCAGGGGCGAGCGTGAAAGACTTCAGCGTGACCGTGTACGACCCGTCATTCTATGTCGATCTTGCCCCGTCGAAGACGGCCCCCGTCCGCCTGAGCGGCGCGCCTTCGTCCTGCGAGCCGGTCCTCAAGAACCCGAAGCCGTCGGGTGTGGCGGTGCAACGGCTCGGCGAGGCGTTCTTCAGCAATCCGGACGCCGCAAACAGCATCGCGGCGCAATACGCCAAGATCATCAGCATAAGATGCCCCGTCACATAAGAAGCCGGACACCCATGACACGCATAGCGGCTGCGACCCTCGCAATTCTGTTCACCCTGGCGGCGCTGCCTGCTTCGGCACAGACGAACCCTTTCGGGCAGGGCGTGCCGCCGGTGTCGAAGCCCGCCTTCTCGGGAGCCGCGGGGCGGGAGCAGGCCGCTCCGGCCGCCGCAGAAGCATCGGCGAACTGGTGGCAGGCGGTCATGGCCATCGAGCGGGATTTGCGGAGGCGGCTGGCTGGCGCGGTCCGCGGCGCGAAGCGCGGTGATACCCTGCCCGCCGCCATTGCGCTGATGACGGTAAGCTTCCTTTACGGCATCATCCACGCCGTCGGCCCGGGGCACGGCAAGGCCGTGATTTCGTCCTACGTGCTGGCCAACAAGGCGACGCTGAGGCGCGGCATCCTGCTCTCCTTCCTCGCCGGGTTGATGCAGGCATTTTCGGCCGTCGCAATCTTCACGGTGCTCGTCGTCGTCATGAACGCCATCCTGCGCGACAGCCAGGTGATGAACCGCCTCGACATGGTGAGCGCGCTGCTGATCGCCGCCGCCGGGCTCTGGTTTTTCGTCGGCCATGTGCGCCGCCTCGCTGGGCGAGGTGCGGACGCCGATGACGGCCATACGCATGACGGGCACGCACACGGTGAGACGTGTGGCTGCGGACACAGCCATGCGCCGGACGCGCATGTCCTCGCCAAGCGCCTGTCACTCCGCGAATCAGCGGCCATCGTCTTTGCCGTGGGCATCCGCCCTTGCACGGGCGCGCTCATGGCCCTTCTGATGTCATGGCAATTGGCGGTCTTCTGGGCCGGCGTGGCGGCGACGTTCATCATGGCGCTCGGAACATCGATCACCGTGTCGGCGCTGGCGTCTCTGGCGGCGGGATCGCGTGCGGCGGCGGTGGGCGTTGCGGACAGCCGTTGGACGGGGCGCATCCATAATGTAGCGGCCATAGGCGGCTCGCTCCTGGTCATGCTGATCGGGATGGGGCTGCTCTGGGATTCGCTCGGCCCGCGACGGCCATTCTGAGCGTTCGCCGTACGCGACAAGCGACGCCGAGCCCTGCCGAAGCCAGTGCTTGCCGAAGCCATGGCCTGCGGCAGCGATAACCGCTGTAGCTGAACGCAAAGTCGCGGGCTGCCCCGCCAGCAGCCCGCCCCAGCTTTGCGCACATTGATCCCAATGCGTGTCAGCGCACCGGCAGTCGGATGAGCGGAAGGCTCAATGCGGGAAGGCGTGTCAGCCAAGAACACGGCAATCCCGGATAGCGGGGAGGATCAGAAGACGATTGCCCAGGGCTTGGCAGGCGAACGTGCCAACGGTGAGGGAGAAAGGGCAGGCAACCTGTCATCTGAGATCCGTCACGGCCTACCGGCTCTGACGTGTATATATTGCAAACACACTCTTAAGTTGTCAACGCGCGCAGAGGCTTCTCCCCGCTACCCACAGGCGGGCTGTGTACATACTGTGCAAAACCGCCCCCTACAGCGGAATATTGTCATGCTTCTTCCAGGGGTTTTCGACGGTCTTGTCGCGCAGCATGTTGAGCGCGCGGGCGATACGCATCCGCGTGTGGCGCGGGCGGATCACTTCGTCAATGTAGCCGCGCTCGGCGGCCACAAACGGGTTGGCGAAGCGGTCCTGATACTCCTTGATACGCGCGGCGATCTTCTCCGGGTCGCTCAACTCGGTGCGATAGAGGATCTCCGCCGCGCCCTTCGGCCCCATCACCGCGATTTCGGCCGACGGCCAGGCATAGTTCACATCGCCGCGGATGTGCTTGGACGACATGACGTCGTAGGCGCCGCCATAGGCTTTCCGCGTGATGATGGTCACCTTCGGGATGGTCGCCTCGGCGAAGGCGAAAAGGAGCTTGGCGCCGTGCTTGATCAGCCCGCCATATTCCTGCGCGGTGCCGGGGAGGAAGCCGGGCACGTCCACGAATGTCACGACAGGGATATTGAAACAGTCGCAGAAGCGGACGAAACGCGCGCCCTTGCGGCTGGCGTCCGAGTCGAGAACCCCCGCCAGCACCGTCGGCTGATTGGCAACGAAGCCCACGGTCCGGCCCTGGATACGCCCGAAGCCGGTGACGATATTGCCCGCGAACGCCTCCTGAATTTCAAAGAAATCGCCCTCGTCAACGACCTTGATGATCAATTCCTTGATGTCGTAGGGCTTGTTCGGGTTGTCCGGGATGAGGGTATCGAGCGACAGCTCCTCGCGGCTGGAGGGGTCGCGCGTCGGCAGTTCGGGCACGCCCGCGAGATTGTTGGACGGCAGGAAATCCATGAGCCGCCGCATCTGCAGGATGCATTCGACGTCGTTCTCGTAAGCGCGGTCGGCGATGGAGGATTTCGTGGTGTGAACACTGGCGCCGCCCAGTTCCTCGGCCGTGACCTCCTCGTTCGTCACCGTCTTCACCACGTCCGGGCCGGTCACGAACATGTAGCTCGTATCCTTCACCATGAAGATGAAGTCGGTCATGGCTGGCGAATAGACGTCGCCGCCCGCGCACGGCCCCATGATCACCGAAATCTGCGGGATGACGCCGGAGGCGAGCACATTGCGCAGGAAAACCTCACCATAGCCGCCGAGCGCGGCCACGCCCTCCTGAATGCGCGCGCCGCCCGCGTCGAACAGGCCGATGATCGGCGCGCGGTTCCTGAGCGCCATGTCCTGGATCTTGGTGATCTTCTGCGCGTGCGCCTCCGACAGCGAACCGCCGAATACCGTGAAATCCTTGGCGAAAATGTAGACCACGCGGCCGTTGATCGTGCCCCAGCCGGTCACCACGCCGTCGCCGGGGATTTTCGTCGCCTCCATGCCGAAATCGGTGCAGCGGTGCTCGACATACATGCCGTATTCCTCGAACGACTTGTCGTCGAGGAGCAGCTCGATGCGCTCGCGCGCGGTGAGCTTGCCGCGGGTGTGCTGGGCGTCGATGCGTTTCTGGCCACCGCCAGCGCGGGCTTCGGCGCGGCGGCGTTCAAGTTCGTGGATGATATCTTTCATGCGATGTTCCCGGTCGTCGGACGCCGGGGTTGCATAGCATGGGCGGCGGGGAAGCGAAATGGTGTCTGAGGGCGGGGTGGACTCGCGCCTGAAAGCGCTTCCGGCCTGGTGAAATGTGGATTGGAGTCATTGACTGTCGCCTTACGGCCGGTGAGCGATCAAGCGCACGCGTTTCCCGCGCAGATACTAAGGTGTTGAAATACAAGCCTTATGGGCGACGTATTCCTGCAGGAAGGGGGCAAAATCGGACGCCGATCTGGAGGCATCTTCGCGCGCCATTCGGCAGGAAACGAGGAAGAGACGGAAGAATGCGCCCTATATCGTCTCTTTCAGTTTGGCGCGCGGGTCGTAGGCGTGCAGTTCGCGCCAGTTCTCCATGAACTCCTGGAGTTCGCGATCCACGCGCTGCGGCATGACGATGCGCAGTTTCACAAGCTGGTCGCCGGTATTACCCGTTTGCGCATTGGTCACGCCCTTGCCGCGCAGACGCAGGATCTGCCCTCCGGAGGCGCCGCGCGGAATGGTCAGCGACACGCGCCCGTGGATGGTCGGCGCTTCGACCTTGCCCCCCGTGACGGCCTCATGAATGCCGATCGGAAGATCAAGGATGATGTCGTCGCCCTCGCGCTCGAAATAGGGATGCGGCTTGATGCGCAGCTCGATCAGCGCATCGCCCCCCTGCCCGCGCCCGACGCCCGGGCCGCCCTTGCCCTTCAACCGCAACACCTGCCCCTGCACGACACCGGACGGGACGTTGATATCCAGCGTCTCGCCTTCGGGCAGCAGCACGCGCTTCTTGAGGCCATTGACCGCTTCCAGAAACTCGATTTCGAGATTGTAGCGGTAGTCCATGCCGCGCATGTTGAAACCGCCGCGCGGGCCGGGCCCGGTGCGACCGAAGAAATCGCCGAAGATGTCGCCAAAATCGCCGAAATTCTCGGACGGGCGATAGCGGTAGCCCGCGGCGGTATCCCGCCCGGCGTCATCGATCTCGCCCGCGTCATAGCGCTTGCGCTTCTCGGGATCGCCGAGAATATCGAAGGCGGCCGAGACGTGCTTGAACTTTTCCTCGGCTGCCTTATCGCCAGGATTTCGATCGGGATGGCACTCTTTCGCAAGGTTGCGGTAGGCGCCGCGAATCTCGTCATGTGAGGCGCTGCGCTTCACGCCCAAAATGCGGTATAGATCGTGATCCATGTCCCAAGACTCACTTTGCCCGTGCGGCGATTATTGGGGAGCAATTGGGGCAGGAGCAGGAACGCACAAAACGTGCCATCATGTTTCACACCCGATTCTTGCTGCCATGTCGTACCGGCACGTCTGGTTCGTGCCGGGACACATAGATGGTGATTCGCGCGTGGCGGAAACACTCAGCGTGACTCCAGCGCGCGGGAAACCCGGGCGGGCCGCCGCCGCGACTCGATTTGGATTTCCGGCTCGCAATTCAGGAGTTGCGCAAGCGCCTTGAAGCGGCGGCGTACCGATTCGCCGTCCAGGCCTTCCAACTTTCGCGGCACGTGAAGCACCAGATGCCCGTCATCATAGCCCAACACGGTCTCATTGATAATGCCCGGCATGTTTCCCGACAAGCGGTTTGCGGTGCGGGCGGCCATGGCGATGACTTTGGCGAGGTGGTTCCATTTCCGGCCGATCAGCTTGCGCAGCGCCGGGCTGAAATCGCCGGTAAGGCTCGTCTGATGGTTGTAGTAGACCGTCAAGGCCAGAAATGCGCGCTCCGGATGGCTGATGCCGACAAAGGACGACTGCGCGATCAGCCCGAGCACCTTTTCGCCGCGGTAATCCGGATGGCCGCGCCAGCCCACATCGTTGAGAAGGCATGCCGCCATGCGAAGCCGCCGCTCCTCCCTGGTCTCGGCGAGGCCCGGCACCTTGAACAGACCACTCATCCAATGGAAAAGCTCGTGACCGTACGCCGGCGAGCGGGCGCGCCGCGCCGCCATTTCCTCGCAGGCGGCAATCAGCGGATCGTGCGTCTTCTCGTCGTCGCCGAGAAGGTCGTAGAGGAGGCCCTCGCGCACGCCGTAAGCGGAGAAAATGACACGGGACGCACGCATCCTGTCAGCCAGACGCTTGAGAACGAGAAGACCGTAGGGCAGCATTTCACGCCGGTCAGTGGAGATCTTGGCCAGACTCTCCTTGATGCCCGCACGCCGCTCGATGACACTGGCGAAGAGGCCGTCGAGCTGCTTGGCCGTCATCGTGTAGTGCTGAACGATACTCAGCGGATAACCCGTCTCCAGCATGTGCAGTCTGGCCACAGACCGCCAGGTGCCGCCGATGGCGTATATCGCGCGTCCGCGGGTGTCGGCGAGCCAGGGTATGGTGTCCAGGTGGCGCATGACGACCGACGAAGCGCGGTTCACATCGCCATCCGCAATATCCATGAGATTGAGGCTGCCGATCGGCGCGGAGATCTCGTTGCGCACACCGCTGCCATTGATATCGACCAGTTCCAGACTGCCGCCGCCAAGATCGCCCGCTATGCCGTCGGGATCGACGAATCCGGCCGCTATCCCCGCCGCGGCAAGCTGCGCTTCCTCCCCACCCTTCAGAATGCGGATGGACGTGGAGCAGCATTTCTCCGCCCGCAAAATGAATTCCTGGCCGTTCTCTGCGCGGCGCACCGCCTCCGTGGCGATGGCCACAGCATGCGTCACACCGATCTGCTCGCAGATCTTGTGAAACCGCCGCAGCGCGGCGAGGGCGCGCTCCACCGCCCGCCCGCTCAGACGCCCGGTCGAGGCCAGCTTGCGTCCCAGCCCGCACAGGATCTTCTCGTTGAAAAGCAGCGTCGGACTGCGCACCGCGGCTTCGTAGACCACAAGGCGGATGGAATTGGAGCCGATATCGATGACGGCGACTGGGGCGTTCGACGCAGGACGGCGTATGCCTGTGAAATTCACTGGACCACTCAATCGGGCATATCGTCAGGCCCGCCGACGTAAACGCGGTGCGGGAAGCTCTTGAGAAGCGCTTCGCCCCGGCCGGACAGGCTCGGATTGGTCATGAAGTGCTCGTGGGCGCTGAAAGGCTCCTCTCCCGGATCGGGGCAACTACGGACCGACGTGCCGTCCGGCTTCACCCGCCAGCTCTGCAGATTGTCCTTCAGGTTGGCAGCCATGATTTGCCCAAGAATCTGCTCGTGCACTGTCGCATTGAGGATAGGTACCATGGCCTCGACACGTCTGTCGAGATTGCGCGGCATCATATCCGCAGAACTGATATAGACGTGCGCATTGGGCGACGGAAGCGTATAGCCGCCCCCGAAACAATAAATCCTTGAGTGTTCGAGGAAGCGGCCGATAATACTTTTCGCCCGGATATTGTCTGAAAGCCCCGGCACGCCCGGCCGCAGACAGCAGATCCCGCGCACGACCAGCTCGATATGCACACCGGCCCGGCTCGCTTGGTAGAGTGCGTCAATAATTCCGGGGTCGACAAGGGCGTTCATCTTCATCCAGATGACGGCGGGGCGTTCGGTGCGCGCATGTTCGATTTCCTCGCGGATATGATCCATGATCCGGGCGCGGATGCCATTGGGCGACGTCGCCATGACCTCCAGCTCGGCGGGATCGGAATAGCCGGTGATGAAATTGAAAATGCGCGTCACGTCCCGGCCGATCACCGGGTCGGCGGTGAAGTAGGACAGGTCAGTGTACACCCGCGCGGTCTGCGGATGGTAGTTGCCGGTGCCGATGTGGCAATAGGTCGTAAGCTGCCCCTCCTCGCGGCGGACCACCTGCCCGAGCTTGGCGTGCGTCTTGAGCTGGATGAAGCCGAAGACAACGTGTACGCCGGCTTTTTCCAGGTCGCGCGCCACCTGGAGGTTGGCCGCCTCGTCGAAACGCGCCTTGATCTCCACAAGCGCGGTGACCACCTTGCCGTTGTCGGCGGCCTCCTTCAGCGCCTCGACGATCGGCGATTTGCGGGAGGTGCGGTAGAGCGTCCATTTGATCGCGACGACATTCGGATCGGAGGCGGCCTGCCGCAGATATTTCAGGACGACGTCGAACGCCTCGTAGGGGTGGTGGACGACGATATCCTTCTTCTGGATGGCCGCGAAGCAGTCGCCGCCATATTCGCGGATGCGTTCCGGGTGGCGCAGGACGAACGGCTTGAACTGCAGATCGGGGCGCTCATCGACGATGAGCTGCGAGACATCGGCCAGCGCCAGGATGCCTTCCTGGATCGAGGTTTCCTCCGGCTCGACTTCGAGCTGCCGGACGACGAAGTTGCGCAAGCCGGGCGGCATCGTGGCCTCGACTTCCAGCCGGATCACGCTGCCCTGACGCCGTTTTCTCAGCGCCGCCTCGAAGGTGAGCACCAGATCTTCCGACTTCTCGTTGATCTCGATTTCCGAGTCGCGCAGCACGCGGAACGCGCCGATCCCTTTCACGCAAAAACCGGCGAACAGCCGCTCGGCGAACATGGCAACGAGCGATTCGAGGCGGATGAAGCGGATGGGCTGCGCCGCACCGTCGCGCCTAGGCTCGGGCGGCAGCCGGATGAAACGGCTGAGCTGCCTCGGGATCGGCAGGATGCTGTTCATCCGGTTGCCCGGCGCGTTCTTCTTCTCACACTCGAGGCACAGGACGAAGCCCTTCGTCGGAATGAAGGGGAAGGGATGCGCCGGGTCGATGGCGATCGGCGTCAGGACCGGGAAAACATAGTTCATGAAATGCGACTCGAGCCAGTCGCGTTCGGAGGCCGCAAGCTTGTCCGGCTCCACGAGCAGGATGCCGCTCTGCGCCAGTTTCGCTCGGAGGGAGGCCCAGCTTCGCTGCTGCATCCCGGTGAGTGAAGCCACGACCGCGTTGATCTGCTTGAGCTGCTCGCGAGGCGTCAGACCGTCCTCGCTCGGCGTGGTGACATTGGCGGCGATCTGACCGATGATGCCCGCCACGCGCACCATGTAGAATTCGTCCAGGTTCGAAGCGGAAATGGACAGAAAACGCACGAGTTCCAGAAGGGGATGCTTTCCTTCCGCCTCCGCGAGAACACGGCTGTTGAACTGGAGCCAGGACAGTTCCCGGTTGTAGAAGCGGGACGGACCGAAATCAGCGATCGCCGGCAGCGGAGCCTGGCCGCCCGCCGCCGGGGCCAGCGCGGGTTTCTTCTGGCCTGGCGTTTTCGGGTCCGGCGTTTTTCCTCGCCGCTGGTCGGGCTTCGAGACAGCTCTCTGGCCCGCCGCTTCGGCCATGGCTTTCGGCCTGCCTCGCGTACCTCGTCCCACTGCCGCCATTGCCCGTCCCAACTCGTTACATTGTGAGGACTGTCACTTGCGCAATTCGCCGCGGTGCGTAAAGGGTAACGCCCATTCCTTATCGCTGCGTTTCTTGCTCTGGCTGCTCGCTCGTCCCCGGGAGCACCTTTGAAGCCAGCGCCCGTGTCACAGCCCTCCGCTCCGCCAGGGCGGCCCTGTCCAATGCCGCAACGAGGTTCTGAGCCGAGGCCATGGAGCGCTCCATGCGGAGCATGAGGTAGTCGATGATATCGGGCGCGATACTAAGTTGGCGATCCGCAAACAATTTTACCAGTACGGCGCGCAGCAAAGTTTCGTCCGGTTCGCCGATGTTGACGAGCGCCGCCGAGCGCAGCCGCGAGCGCAGGTCGGGCAGCGAGATCGCCCACTCGCCGGGCGGGCGGCGTGCCGTAATGAGAACGTCGAAACGGTGCTCGCGTGCCAGATTGAGAAGGTGAAACGCGGCGTGCTCGTTGGCGAGGCTGCCATCCATGTCCTCGATGGCGACGGGGCCGGGGCTTTCCACCGCGCCCGCGACCGCAGCCTCGATCGCGTCCGCCATGTGGCAGGCCGCACCGGATCGCGCCAGCCAGACATTCACGAGATGGGTTTTCCCCGCGCCTTCCGGCCCGGCGACGATCGAGACCGGGTTCGGCCAGTCCGGCCAGGCGTTGACGAGACGGGCGGCCTGCTCGTTGGAGGCGCTGATGAAGAAATCCTCGCGGCCGAGGGCGGGTATGTGCGGAAGCTCAAGCGTGAGCTGACGATGCATTGCCTCTCCCCGCTGCCAACCGCCGCCTACCGGCTCCCGCGCTCGCCATCCGCCGCAGACCCGGACGACACCTTGCGGCCATCGATGTCATACGTCGCCATATAGCTCAGCCATATGACGAGATACAAGACCGCCGACGCGGCCGTCGTCGCGCCCGTCGCCCAGATTCCCGGGAGGATGTAGGCCGACAATCCGAGGCTCATGCCGTTCTCGGCGAGCACCAGCAGAGCGAGCGCGATCTGCATGACGGTGTTGAGCTTGCTGATCTTCGACGGCTTGACGGCGACAGGCCGTCCCATCAGCCAGGACAGCATCACCGCACCGATGATGAGCACGTCGCGGCTGACGACGAGAATGGCGAGCCACGCGGGCAGATAGTTGAGGAAACCGAGGGCGACGTAGGAGCCCATGAGCAGGGCCTTGTCGGCGATCGGGTCGAGATAGGCGCCAAGTTCCGTCTGCAGATTGAAACGGCGGGCGATGAAGCCGTCGAGGGCGTCGGAGATGCCCGCCAGCACGAACACCACGAAGGCGCCGAACATGTTGCCGGAAACGATGAGCCAGATGATGAACGGCGCGAGAAAGAGGCGCAGAACACTTATAATGTTCGGTAGATACACGGGCGCGAGACTCCAGTTGGCTCCGGTGTTCCGGGCAAAGCGATCATGAACATCGGCCAGCGGTTGCGCCCCCGCCCCGCGCTACCATTTCCCCACATGAAATGGAAAACGTCCCCCTCACCGCGTCACCAGAACCCATGCCCGGCCGCGCTGCTCGACAGCCAGCCCCTGCGACTGAGAGGCCCGCGCCAGTCCGGCCGCCCCCCCCGGAAAATCAAGCGTGAGTTCCGCAGCCCGCGCATTCAGCGCCTTGATATCGAGTGCTTGAACCCCCGGCACTTTCTGCAGCCGCGCCCGCATCGCGCGCCATTCCCTCAAGCCGGAGAACTGCGCCGTCAGCGCCACGGGCTCCACCGGCACCGGCTCGGCAAGCGCACCGATGCTCGCCAGCCGCGTCGTTTTCCAGCGCCCCTCGATGATCTTGACGGACACTTCGGCGGCAATCGCCGCGGCTTCGTGGATGTCGCGGTCATAAACGCGATAGGTCCGCGAGAGGGTGAAATTGCCCACCGCGTCATGGCCCACGAGCCGCACCTGAAGCTGCGTCGCCTGGGCGTCCACCTCAGCGGCGGCCAGCACCAGATTTTCCGCGCGATACTGGTATTTTAGCGTTTCGAACAGCTCGCGCGAGTGCTTGGCAAGGTTTTCGATCATCGACGGCGAGAAATCCGAGCGCGGCGGGGCCAGCTTGACCGGCGTCAGCGCATGTTCGCCATCGACGGCGGCGAGCGCCGCATACCACGGATTGCTCGTGCCTCTTTTCAGCCCCCCCGCTTCGAGCATGACCGGCAGGAGCAGCACCTGCGGCGCCTGCTGATCGACATAGGGGAGGCCGAAGCGGTTGAGGAGGTCACGCACGGCGTGGGGTTCGAAATCGAAATCGAGTGTCGCCATGTAGCGCGTCGTGGAGTTGCTTTCGCGGCGGACCGAAAAGCCGTTGACCATGCGATCGACCATCGCATTCCGCAGCACCGGCAGGCGGCCGTGGGCGCGCCAGTGCGTCATACGCTTCATCAGGATGCGCAGCGCATCCTGCTGCGCCTTGGCCAGCGCGTTCTTCTTGGCCACGACGGCGTCCTTGGCGTCGGCGACGACGGACACTTTGGCAACCGTGTAAGGGGTAGGCGCCCGTCTGGCCAGCACCGGACCGGCCCACGCCAGAGCCGCTGCAAGGATTGTCAATAACGCCGGTCTCACCATAGCCGAATACCCAAATGCCACCAGCCGGAACCCGCAAAGCCCGGATCAGCCGCACCAATGTCCAAACATTGCGGCGAGATTAGCGTGCTTTTCGCGCCGCCAAAAGAGTGAAACGCCCAAATTCCGGGCCGCGGCGCTGTTTGCAGGGCAAAACCGGGATAGCGTGCACAGAAAAACAGAAAAGTTGACTGTGACGGCCAGCCGGGTTTTGTCTCGCGAGGGACATCCTGGGAGAACGCATGGCGGAGAGCACGGACGAGGGCCGCGGGGGCATGACCTACGCGAAGGCCGGTGTCGATATCGACGCTGGAAACGCGCTGGTGGAGGCCATCAAACCCCTCGCCAAGGCCACCGCGCGGGCGGGCGCGGGCGCGCAGCTCGGCGGTTTTGGAGCGTTGTTCGACCTGAAGGCGGCGGGCTTCGACGACCCGGTGCTCGTGGCCGCCAATGACGGCGTCGGCACCAAGGTGAAGATCGCCATCGAGGCCGGGCACCACACCACCATCGGCATCGACCTCGTGGCCATGTGCGTCAACGATCTTATCGTGCAGGGCGCGGAGCCGCTGTTCTTCCTCGACTATTTCGCCAGCGGAAAGCTGGACCTGGCCATCGCCAGGGACGTTGTCGCGGGGATTGCTGCCGGCTGTACGGAGGCGGGCGCGGCGCTCATTGGCGGTGAGACGGCGGAAATGCCGGGGCTATACGCCGCAGGTGACTATGATCTCGCGGGATTTGCCGTCGGGGCGGCCGAGCGCGGCACGCTGCTTCCGCGCAGCGACATCAAGGCCGGCGACGTGCTGATCGGCGTCGCCGCATCCGGCGTGCACTCCAACGGTTTCTCGCTGGTGCGCCGTCTCGTTGCCGATGCCGGGCTGAGCTGGGACGCCCCTGCGCCTTTCGCACCGGGCCGGCCCCTCGGCGAGGCTCTGCTTGAGCCGACGCGCATTTATGTCAAGCCCCTGCTCGCGGCCTTTCGCGAGACCGGCGCGGTGAAGGCGCTGGCCCACATCACCGGCGGCGGCCTGCCCGAGAATCTGCCGCGCGTGCTTCCCGCCGCGCTCGCCGCCGAAATCGACCTGACGAAAATCGCGGCACCGCCCGTTTTCGGCTGGCTCGCCAGGCTGGGCGGTATCGCCGAGACCGAAATGCTGCGCACGTTCAACTGCGGCACCGGCATGATCGCGGTTTGTGCGGACACCGATGCCGCCGCGCTCTGCGGCTTCCTTGAACGGAAGGGCGAAACGGCCACCGTCATCGGCAGGCTCGCCCCTCGTGACGGCGGTGGCGGCGCGGTGCGCTTTTCCGGCGCGCTGGCATTGACAGGGTGAGCCCCCATTCGCGCTAACGTATTTTCTTGACCCCAAGAATCGTCTGTGATTCCCAGTTGGGATGACAAACGAATCATT
>JBNKIW010000034.1:0-29229 GCA_050290865.1 Rhodomicrobiaceae bacterium
CGATGCGCTCCCTCTTCCTTGCCGCGCCCATCGCCTCACGGATCTTATGCGCAAGGACGAAGGTGGTTTTGTCCCGTCCTCAAGCAGCGAAGCGGTAGGACAAGCGAAAACTGAACGCCGAGGTCCCGTGATAATGCCAAAGCACTCTTGCCTTTGACTTCGTTGCAGAAAATGGCAATGGCGGCGAGATAATCGCGGATCGGCAGCTTGTGATGGGCAAACAGTGTCCCGCTTGTCGGCGAGAAGTCATACCTGCAGGCCTTGCAGCGGGATCGCGGCGCACCATTGGGGCGCGGGCATTCCCAGCAGGACGGACAATCGCAACGCGGACAGACCGGCTCGCCATCCGTGTCCGGCCAGCGCACCTTGCGGAACGCCTGCCACGCTTCGGACTCTTCCATGCGCATCACCTGTCGCAGACTGAGAGTGCGGGCGGCAGCCGACAACAGGAAATGCTGTGCCATGCGTGTCTCCGGATCGGGAGGATCGCATGAGAGTACAAGCTTCGCGGCGTCGTGGGAAGGGAAATGTTCATGCTTCGTTCGATTGCAGGCAGCCGCCAACGCAACCGCGGTGGAGGGTGCTACATAAGACCGGATCTGTCAGGTCGCTGGGATAGCGCAATTGGCTGCGGTCGTAGCGTTTGCGGTTCGTGGCCGTCCACATCGTCGGCCCCCTCCCTATCCAGGTCGACTCCCTTGAATCACAGCAGATTCCCCCAATTCCACAACAGATTCATGCGACTCCACAACTTTCTGAACGGACACTGAGACCGCCTGGCGGCTAGGAAGTCCGGCAGCAGGCTGAATGTTCGACGGCCTTCTGGGCAATACCACCGCGCGATGCGTAACCCTCGCGGTGTTACCCGCGCATAGCTGCCATGACGGGCAAACGAGCAGCCGCCCAGAGGATGCAGGGGGCACCCGGACAATTGGGCTCCACGCCATTCGCGGTTCCTGACGTACGTGTCGGCACTCGACGATGTGCGCAGCGGGATCTGCAACAACATTCTCCTTCGCGCCGGCAAAACGCCCAACGGAGGCGAAAATTATGCTGAGTCCGGCGCCGTGATCTCGTCGGCCAGGATTGCGGCGTCAGTACGCTGCTCCAGATAAAATCGAACTCCAGATAATGGGACTTATCTTGAGCTCAAGATAAGGCGCACCTGCGACGACGGTTTTACGAGATCGCCGCCAAAGGCCCGGCGCCCATCGCCTCGGAAGCGTTGGCACGCATACGGAAGTTGTACGAGATCAGAGAAGAAATCCGCGGACGGCCGCCGAATGAACGAAATGCTGTCCGCTAGGCGAAGTCCCGGCCCGAATTCGAGAAACTGAAATCCTGGTTCGAGGACTGCCTCTGCCGTGTCTCCAAGACGTCAGCACTGCGCGACGCCAGCCGAAATCGACCGCAAGCCATTGCTCGGACGTCACAATTCTGGGCGCGCCCCGGCCTTAACCGGACAGTAGTGGTTTCCTTGGCGATGTCACTTCTTGCGCGCGCCCGCCGCAGCGATCGCGCGTTCGAAAGCGTCGTAGGCCGTCATGAGCTCCCGAAACAAGTGTCTTGCGGAGCGTTTAGACCCTTCGGCGGTCAGATGGATGTGATTGTTTGCGGCGAGCGGTGGGCTGGCATGGACCCAGGCATGAATGCCGCAGGTGCCACCCATCAGTTTCGACCAGTCCCAGAAATAGGCGTGGTTCGCTGCCGCGACACGCCGCAGGACGGCCCGCACGCCGTCGAGCCGCAGGGGCGGATGCCAATGCGCCACGCGTCGATCACGCTTTCGCAAGAGACGCGCATAAATTCGGCGCTCCTTCTTGCCGATGGCACGACAAACGTCTCCAGAGGGGCCCGCGCTTGCTGCGAAAGCCGGCCGCCGCGCCACGTCCGGCGGTCCGATGACGAGGACGGACGCCTTTGGCGCCGCCTGCCGCAGGCGGGCGAGCGTCGCGGTCACCTTTTTCTCGTAGTCCGTCAGGTCGAGCCGGTCATCGAAAGCCTCCTCGGTCCCGTAGCCGAGAATGATCAGATGCGGTGCCAGGCGTCTCATGTCTGCTGATAATTGCGGACCGTCCCATGACAGGGGCGTGGCCGCCGTCGCGCCGGACAGACCGAAATTCACATAGCGTACCCCGGGTTCCGGTGCGCCGATTCTGATGGAATGCACGGTGACCCGCCCGTTGCCACGTGGCTTGATGAGGATTTCCTGCCCGGACTTCTTTATCCGCACCGTCCGCGAACCGCGCTGGCCCCGCCCCGGCGGGAAAGACCATAGCTCCCCATTCACGCCGATGAGCGCTCCCCCCGCCCCCGGACCGTTCTGCAGCGTTATCTCGGCCCATGAGAACGGTTGCCCGGTGGCCGTGAGCCGCAGCCAGGCGTTGCGGTTGTCAGCCGAAAGCGTTGCGCCGGTCAAGCCGAAGGGGCCAGTCGCTCCCTCCGTGCTCAATGCCGCCTGCCACCGTCCACCCCGCTCGAATTTCACGCCACGTGCGAGATAGAGCCCGGGCATCACCATGCCGCGCCCGGCGTTGCCGAAGCGCCGCTGAAACGCCTCGCGCAGGTCTCCGGAAAAGCGGTCGGCAGCGATGTGGCTGTCGCCCAGATGCACGATCGTGACGGTCCCGCCGGTGCCGCTCCTGGTGGCGGCCAGCGCCTGGAAAAAGCTGCCGAGCGCAGCGTTGGCGGGTGTGTCCACAATTCTTTCGGCCCGCCCGCCGCGGCGGAGGCCCTGCGAGGTCTGCGTCGTCGATGCAGTGATGATTTCTCCCTCGCGGACCGGTTTCCCGGCAGCGTCATGAAACGACTTGGATGCGGTCGACGCGGCGTCCTGAAACGTATCGCCCTTTCCGGACCGGTTGATGGCACCGCCTTCCCCGCCGGCGTATCCCATCGCCGGTCCTGATGCGGAACTGTTTTCCGGTTGGTCCTGTGGGAGACAGGCCGCGGTGGCTGACGCCACGCCCACAATGACCGCCATGCGCGCAAGGTGACGCCTCTGTCGGCGATACGTCCATACCATTTTCGAACCGACACTCCACTCGAACTCACTCAACCAACGCTTCCCGCGTAGCTTTTCAGCCCCGCGGCCATTTGAAATCGTCTGCCCGTCCTGGCTTGGGCTTGAGCGCTTCTCCTTTCACCAGTACCCGGTAGTAGAGCCGCTTGGCCAGCGGCAGGCGCCTCTCCCCGGCATCGATGGCGGCGTTGAGATCCGCCATCGGCGATACCGTGGCCAGCGAAGTGACATCATCGCTGAGATCGCCCATGATGGTCTGTCCGGGCGGCGTATCGCCCGCACGAAACGATGCCCTTGCCGGCTGGCGCCTTGCCACTGGCTCGGTGGAAGCGGCCTTCTGAGGTTCCGGCCGCGGCAACTTCTTTCCGCCTGCTCCGGCCGCCGGGCTGCCGTCCTTCTTCACTTCGGCCTCCCAGGACGGCACGGCACTCTTCGCATCGTTTTCGGTATCTTTGGCGTCCTTCTTTTCCTTCGTGGCGCCCTGTTTGCGCACGAGCCGCGCCTGCTCGTCCTCATCACCGGCAAGCGGGATGTTACGCTCGGCCCGCGCCTCCGCCAGATCGCGCCGCACCAGGACCTCGACGTAATTGGCGAGTTTGCGATTTCCCCGCGCCGTAAAGGACATGCCGTCCGGCTCGCGAAGACGCCTCGTCTGACCGCTCAGATCCGGGCCGTAGGCGGTAAATCCGCCGGATTGATCGGTAAAGCCGTTCCAACTGTCAATGAATTTGACGTTGCCGATATAGGTGCGCTCGCGGAAGATGTCGTTGAGGACGCTCATCGCCTCGCTGGTCTTCTGCTTGGACATCACCGGGAGACCGACCCAGTAGACAGCGACGCCGCGATCCTTCAACGCCTTGATGAGCGTGTCGATTGCCCCGGCATAGGCCTTGCGCCAAGCGTCGGCGCCCCAGCGCGCATAGCCCGAATTCGTGCGGATGTTGCGCAAGTCGTTGGTGCCGAGCATTACAACCGCGATATGCATCGGCCGGGTCGTGATTTCGTCGATGTACCGTCCCCAGTCCCGGTTGATGCGGCGGGCCAGGCTGGTCGAGACATGCGCGGCGTTGATGACCCTGAGCGTACCGTCCGTCCGGAATGCCTGCTCCAGGCCACGGGCCAGGCCGTCGGCCAAGCCGTCGCCAAAGACATAGAGATTGTAGCGGTCGGTCTGGGGGAAGGGATTGATGAAGCTGCGCGAGCGGAAGGATAAAGCCGGCGCCTGCGCGGACGCAAACTGCGGCGCCATGGCGAGCACCGCCGCCAGAGCCAGAACAAACACGCCCCCCTTGCGCATCATGATCAAGCGTCCAATCCTTATCCAAGCTGCCGGCACTGTGCCGCCGGGCCTTCGCTCCCGGTCGCTAACGCGCGGGAGTATATAGTGGATTGCCGCAGCACCGAAGCCGTAAATTCCTCTATGCACGCCGGAGGCGTAATCGGAAGGCGGGAACACGCGAACCGGCTTCATGGGACGGCCGCCCTCGTGCGAATTCCATTCACCAACTCGTCGAACAGCGTCTTGCTGGGGTAGCAGTCCGGCCGGCGGTTCCGGCTCGTTTGATAACGGCCGATGGCGACACGCGTCAGCGGACCGAACAGCCCGTCGGGCGGGCCGTCCAGAAAGCCGCGCCGTATCAGCGCCATCTGCAGGCGGCACAGATTGGCCACCGAGAAGTCGAAATCGTCCGGACCGGGGCGCGGCCAGGGTGTGTAAAACCTGCATTCCCTCTTGTCGGTATCGCAACCCACGCGATCACCGAGATGGCCGACGAACAGCGCATAAAGTTCCGACGGGTTGTATCTCCGCAGCACGTCGAAATTGGCGGTCACGATGAAAGCGGGGCCACGCGCCCCCGCGGGCATCAGGAGGTAGCCGCGATTGCGCGAATTGGGGAAGACCGGGCGCTCGATATCGCGCCGCGGCACGCGGACGAGACCGTATTCCTTCATCCACCGCCGGATCGGCCAGCGGTTGGCGCTGCCTTCCATCGTGCACAGGAGAGGGCGTCCACGCCGCTGCACGACCTCGTAGCCCCAACTCCGCTCCCGGCTCCGCCAGCCCCGGTCCTTGAGAATGTTGGCGGTAGTCGCCATCGAGTCGGCGATCGAGGTCCAGATGTCCCTGCGCCCGTCGAGGTCGCCATCGACGGCGAAGCGAAGATATTCCCCGGGCATGATCTGGGTGAGGCCGGTGGCCCCGGCGTAGGACGAGCGGAAAGCCGCCAGCGTCACGTCGCCGCGATCCACCATCTTCAGCGCCGCAAGCAGTTGACGCCTGCTCCAGCGGCGGCGGCTCCTGATCCCCGCGAAGGCCGACGACGCGAGCGCCCGCACCGCGTTATGATCAAGCCGCGCATCGCCGAACGATGTCTCGCGTCCCCACAGCCCCATCAGTGTGTAGCGGGAGATGCGGAAGTTCTTCTCGATATTTCGAATGTGCCGGTATGCCTGCGGCTGACGGGACTTGATGTCCGCCAGGATCTCGCGCCCGCGGCGGCTCAGATGCCGCAAATGGTTGGGCGGGAAATATTTCGACGGCTCCAGAAACTCTTTCTGCGATACGCGGTTGCAGCTCTCGGGCAGGCCGGAGCCCCGGGAGCGGGGCGTTGGCGCTGTGGGCCGGGCGCCCCCGCGGCGGCCGCAGAAGACATCCGGCTGCCCGCAATCCGGGGTCATGCCCGCAAAGGCGCGATCGAAGGTGGCGCGGGATATGCCGCGGGCCTTCGCTTCCGGCCACAATCGTGCGACCCATTGCGCGAAACGCTCTGCTGCCACGGCGTGACCCGCGGTGGCGGACACCACGACGCTGGCGCAGAGCAGCATGCCGAAAGCGGCCAGCACGATCCGATGCGTATCCGGACGGGGCATTCCAGTTCCTTGAACTTATCCCTCACCGGTTATCAGCCCGTGCTGCGGCAATGTGTCAAGAACGCATCGCCTGACGTGGCACAAATTGTACCGGTACCGTGTTCCAACTGGAACGGCAGCAGCCAGACGCCCGGCAATGGATCACGCGAGGGTTGCCTCCGCCGAGATTACACTCAGACTAACCATGTGCTCATATATCCGCTGGACGTCTTGCCCCTTTGCAGCCTAAATTTACCGACACTCATGCCCTAATTGATCGCCAAACCTCCAGGTTAAAGCTCACAAATGATGAAAACGATCCGCAAGGCAGTCTTTCCCGTCGCAGGTCTGGGCACGCGCTTTCTGCCCGCAACCAAGGCGATGCCCAAGGAAATGCTTACCGTCGTTGACCGTCCGGTCATCCAGCACGTCGTCGACGAGGCGCGCGAGGGCGGTGCCGAGCACCTTATTTTCGTGACCGGCCGGAACAAGGGTGTCATCGAAGACCATTTCGACCGTCCCTTCGAACTCGAACACACGCTGCGGGAGCGCGAGAAGCACGACTCGCTGGAAGAATTGCACAAGTTTCTGCCCGACCCCGGTCAGACCAGTTTCACGCGCCAGCAGGAGCCTCTGGGGCTGGGGCACGCCGTGTGGTGCGCGCGCGATCTCGTTGGCAACGAGCCTTTCGCGCTGCTGTTGCCGGACGTGCTCGTGAAATCCCCCACCCTGAGTTGCATGGCGCAGATGATGGCCGCATACAAAGAACTCTCGGCAAAGGAAGGCAAGGTCAATCTTGTCGCCGTGGAGGAAGTGTCTGCGGACGAAGTCTCGAGCTACGGCGTGGTCGGCATCGAGTCCGGCGAGGCGCCGCTGTGGCCCATCAACGCCATGGTCGAAAAGCCGGCACGCGGCTATGCGCCGAGCAACCTCATCATCATGGGACGCTACATCCTGCAGCCGGAGATTTTCGACATTCTCTCCAGCCAGAGCCGTGGCGCGGGCAATGAAATCCAGATCACCGACGCCATGCGTACAATGATGAAGACGCAGAAGTTCTTCGCCTACAAATACTCCGGCAGAAGCTATGACTGCGGCTCCAAGCTCGGCTTCCTCACCGCCAACGCGGCGTTTGCGCTCGATCATCCGGAACTCGCGCCGCGCTTCGCCGCCGATCTTCGCAGGCTGATTAACGAATACGAAACGGGCGAGGGCGCAAAGGCCAATGGCGTCGAGCGCGTAGCCCGGCCTGCCGCGCACGGCACCAGGGCGTGAGATGAGTGCGGCGCCGCGCCGCCGCGCGCGCCCTCACGTCAAGGCAGGCGCATATGCGTTTTCCCTCATTCTGGGCCTCGCCCTTGCGGGCGGGCTGCAGGCTGCGCCGCCCCCGCAGCGCATCGTCTCCATCAACGCCTGCACCGATCAACTCCTGTTCGAGATCGCAACGCCCGCTCAGATCACGGCACTCTCGCACTATGCCGCGAACCCCGCTTTTTCCCGTTATGCGACGGCGGTGAAGGCGCGCGGCATCCCGCTGATTTCGGGCAGTGTCGAGGAGGTGCTGAAACTGAAGCCCGATCTGGTGCTTGCGGGTGCCTGGACGAAGACCGCCACGCGCGCGCAGCTCACGGAGCGCGGCGTTGCGCTCGAAGTCTTCACGCCCGAGGTCAGCGTGGAGACGTCACTCGCCGCAATCCGGAGAGTCGCCCGCCTCACCGGCCAGACCGATCGCGGCGCGGCGCTGGTCCGCGATATCGAGACGGCACTCGCCGCAGCCCCCCATTTCGCCTCCGGCCGGATGACGGCATTGCAAATGCAGCGACGCGGCTATGCCTCCGGCGGCCGCACCCTCGCTGGCGATATCCTGCGGCGCATGGGCGTGACGAACGCCGCAGACGCGCTGGGCATCGCGGGTGTCGGGGCCGTCTCGCTGGAGGCGGTGTTGAAAGCGCGCCCAGGCGCATTGATCCTGTCCGGCGGCCAGCCGGGGGCTCCGGATCAAGGCGCCGCGCTGTTGCAGCATCCGGCACTTCTCGCCGCTTATCCGCGGGAGCGGCGGATCGTGCTGCCCGCGAGAATGGCGGAATGCGGCGGCCCTGCGCTCGCGGAGATGGTGAGGCTGCTCGGCCGGCAACTGCGGCGGGCGGCGCGATAAGCGCCACGCCAGCGCGGACAGCCCTCCGGCGCCACAATGCCGCGCATTAATACATTCGTGTGGCTCGACTTTCCAGTGCGTCTATGCTTGAGGGAACATGGCTGACAAACCCTTGAAGGAGGGACATGCCTCATTTTGAAACACGGCGCCGCGTCCAGCACAGCGCGGCCGACATGTTCGACCTCGTCGCCGACATCGAGCGCTACCCCGAGTTCGTGCCGCTGTGCGAGGCGATGAAGATCCGCGACCGTGAGAAGGAGGGCGCCTGCGATGCCATCGTCGCCACCATGACGGTGTCCTACAAGATGTTTCGCGAGAGCTTCACGAGCCGTGTCGTCCTCGACCGCGAAGCGGGGGAAATTCGCGTGTCCTATCTCAACGGGCCGTTCCGCTTTCTCGAAAACCGCTGGAGGTTCAAGGACACCGGCCCGCGCGCATGCAATGTCGAATTTGCCATAACCTACGAGTTCCGCTCGAAGATCCTCAGCTCGGTGATGGGCGCCGTGTTCGACCGCGCCTTCCGCAAATTCGCCGCGGCCTTCGAGGCGCGTGCCGACGCCATCTACGGCAAGGCGCCGTCAGCCGGTCCCGTCGGAACATGAGCCGTCAAGTTGTTTCCCCCTGTGCCAGATTTCTCTCGCTGAAACAGGGGGGCTGACACGAGCGCTCGACCGCCGGCGGCGTTGGAAAACCAGTGGCTGCGCCGTCCGTTCTCCCCGAAGGCGGCCATCGGCTCGCACCGTCCCGGTGTTGTTCCCCGTCGCAGTCAAAACGCCACATTCCCGCCCTATCGTTCAGCAATATCAACCGATGGTTGCAATATTCGCGCAGAAGTGGTGTTGTTTCCAATGACTTCTTTCTGATTCTGTCAGGAATTTGAAGCTGTGCCAATTTGAACGCAATTATCATCCGAAGATGCATTTTTTCCCGCTTTTTTGACACTTGCCGCGGAAGCCTGTTTGTCTTGCAAAAGATTGATGCTATAAAGAGGGTGTCTTTCAGGGGTACGTAGCTGCTGAACCCTTCATCTCCGTGTCGACGATCACGCTCAGATGATGGATGCACAGATGCGGGGCCCCGTGGACGGGGCCTCCTGACGTTTGGTTTAGCGTACGTCAGGCGGTCCTGCTACACTGCGCGCCGCGCCGCAGCCAGTCCCTGTCAGGTCTCCGAATAGTCATATTATTCTGCCATCGCTCGCTGGGAATTCAGCTGTGCCGATGCCATGTGGCTTATTGCCCGGCATTCGATCCGGCGCTATGTTCGCCGCGCAAGGAGATGACCATGCCCAAGCCGTCCGTCACAGTGCCGCATTCGTCCCACAGCTCCGCTTGCGCGCGGCGGTTCACGAAGACCGCGGTTACCCTCTGGGCGCTCGCCGGTCTGACCGGAGGTGCGGCGCTCCACGCTGCGGCCGGGCAGTTGCAGGGCCTCGTCTTCGACTACGCCTGGCGTACCGCCGCAGCGCAGACCGAAGGGCGTGGGACCTTCGGCGGCGATGCGACATCGGGGCCGGAGCTGCGATCCATGACGGTGCTGCGCGGTGTCAACGGCGAAGTGTTCACCTCGCCGGGCATACAGGCCGCAGCCGACCGCGCCGCCTCGGAGGCAGCCGGGACCGGCGCGCTCGCCAACGTATCGCCGGCCGCGTGGAACCGGCTCTCTGCGGGCGACTGCATCACGGTAACGACGAAGGGCGGCCAGACGCTTTCCTTCAGCATCATCGGTGCCCACCCGGCCAGTGGGCCGAAGGCTGAGACCTTGCCGAAAATCGACCTCGCGGTGACGGCGTGCAGCGGCACCGGTGAGCCGATCGCCAAGGCGGTGATCGAACCGGCCCGGGTGCCCGCAGTTCAGCATAATCTGTAACCGCGCTTTAACCGTAGCCGCGTCGAGGGCGTCCCTCTTCAGAGGCCGCATCGTTCCGCCGAGTTTCCACAGGCGCTGTTCCTCCCCTCTCCGGCTTGAAGGAGAGTGTTGCGTATCACGTAAGACGTCTTCCCCAGGAAACGGAGTGATCACGCAGACCCATGGCTCCGCCGAACCAACCAGAGACAGGCGCATGGCCGCGATTTCTGCCCTGCGGCGACGCGGCGCTGACCGTCGAGCTTGGGCCGGATGTCGATCGGCATGTGAACGCCCGCGCCCTGAGCCTGCATCGCGCCCTGGCAGACGCCCCGCCTCCGGGCGTCATCGAGACTTTTCCGGCTTTCCGCTCGGTCCTCGTTCAGTACGACCCGTTGCAAACATCGCCTTCCGAGCTACGCGCGGCGCTTGAGACCATGGTCGGCGCCATGGGCGATGTCCCGCCGCCGTCGCGCCGCTGGCTGCTTCCCGTCTGCTATGAGGGCGAGGCCGCGATGGATCTCGCCGGAGCCGCCGCGATGGCCGGATTCACGCCCGGACAGCTCATCGAACGCCACAGCAGCGAGACGTATTACGTGTATATGCTCGGTTTCCTGCCGGGCTTCGGCTATATGGGCGACCTTCCCGCGTGCCTGCGCCTGCCGCGCCGGACCGATCCACGCACCCGTGTGCCCAAGGGCGCGGTCGCCATCGCGGCGCGTTTCACGGCGGTCTATCCATTGGAAAGTCCCGGCGGCTGGCACATCATCGGGCGGACGCCCGCGGTTCTCTTCGATCCCCATGCGCAGGACGCAGTGCTGCTGGCACCCGGCGATTTGGTGCGCTTCAAACCGGTTTCGGCGGATGAATATGGCATCAGCGCGCGCCAGCCGCATGGTGGTGCAGTCCTGCAGACGGAGGCGGCATGACGGCCAGCCTGCTCGTCATCGCGCCCGGCCTCGCCGCGACCCTTCAGGACACGGGGCGGACGGGCCATCAGGCCCTTGGCGTGCCCGTCTCGGGTGCGCTGGATCCGGATGCGCTGCACATCGCCAACTGGCTCGTGGGAAACAGCGGCGGCGAGGGCGCGATCGAGATGCGCTTCAGCGGTCCGGCTTTCGAAGTCCATGGAGCGGCGGCGCGCGTGGCGGTGGCGGGCAGCGGCGCTGAAATCCGCTTCGGGCCGTCGGACGCCGATTTTATACCCGCCTTTCGCAGCGCCACATTCGCGCCCGGACAGCGGTTTCGGATAGCATTGCGTGGCGGCGCGGCGTGCTATCTGGCGGTGGATGGGGGATTCGACGTCACGCCGGAACTGGGCAGCATCTCAACACTCGCCATGGCCGGTCTGGGTGGCCTCAGCGGCCGCGCTCTGGCCAAGGGAGATCGTCTGCCCTTGCGGTGCGTGCCCGCCGCTGGCAGCAGCGAGCAGGTCATGCGGCCACCGACGCTCGGCGTGTCCGAATGCCTGCGCGTCATTCTCGGGCCACAGGACGACCATTTTACGCCAGCAAGCATCGCCGCATTTCTGGCGCAAGGCTACACAGTCTCGGCCGCCTCGAACCGCGTCGGCCTGCGCCTGGAGGGTGAGCCGCTGCGCCACGCCAAAAGCGCCGATATCATTTCCGACGGCACCGTGCTCGGCGCCATCCAGGTTCCTGGCTCCGGGCAGCCGATCATCCTCATGCCCGACCGCGGCACCACGGGCGGCTACCCGAAAATTGCCACTGTCATCAGTGCCGACCGGCCCGCCCTGGGCCGGATCGCTCCCGGCGCGACGGTGCATTTTCAGGCCGTCAGCCATGAAGAAGCCGTGGCCGCGCTGCGCGTGCACCAAGCGTGGCTGACCGGCCTGAATAACGGCATTCACCCCTGGCGCGACGCCGAAGCCGCGTTGACCGAGGCCCTATGGCAGGAAAACATCATCAGCGGCGTCACCGACGCGCAGAATTGACAACGCGTGGAAGCCGCAGGGCCGCCGGGGAAAAAAGAGGCCCGGCCGGTATGAGGTCATGTCTCAACCCCTCAACCGGCCGGGGGCAGCGCCTTCGGTGTCGGAAGACGCACGGTGGGAGGAAGCGACGGCGGCGTAAAGCCGGGGCTATCGTTTGGGCGAGTCCGTCACTGCCAGGGCCAGAAGATAACAAGAACGTGAACCGGGGCAATCCGTACAAACCCTGATGCGTTCATGTTATGCTCCTGATCGAAAGGGAGCATGATCGGCATGTCTGTCAGAGACGTCGCACCCGCGGCTTGGTTTGTCGTCTGTGCGGCAACCCTGTCCTTCCCCGGCACGGCGCTCGCCGATAAGATTGACGGCAGTTGGTGCCACGGCGCGTCCAGTTTCACCATCGAAGGACCGCACATCGTCACCCCGGCCGGCAGCCGGGTCGTGGGCCTCTACACGCGCCATTCCTTCGCCTATATCATCCCCGCCGGCGAAGCGGAGGCAGGCTCCGAAGTCAGGATGCAGCTTCTCAGCGAGGAGGCCTTGCAACTGACACGCGCAGGGGCGGCGCAATCCGAACTGTGGCAGCGCTGCAACGTTACGAGTTGAGGCACCGGCGGAACCCTGGAGGCGCCACGGAGGTCTCCCCTTGCAATCCGGGCCGCGTAGCGCCCATATTACCGGTAACGCATGAGGTGACGCATGGCCGGGGAACGCCCCAAGATCGTAAAACTCACGGACGCCGCTGCCGCGCGGGTCAAGGAGATCATCGCGGCGAGCAGCAAACCGGTTGCGGGTTTGCGCCTTGGCGTCAAGAAAGGCGGCTGCGCCGGCCTGGAATACACGATGGACTATGCCGAAGCGGCCGATCCCGGCGATGAGGTCGTCGAGGACAAGGGCGTCACCATCTTCATCGAGTCGAAAGCCGTGCTGTTCCTGCTCGGCACCGAGCTTGATTTCAAACGCGACAAGTTCTCCGCTTCGTTCGTGTTCAACAACCCGAACCAGACCGGCGCCTGCGGCTGTGGCGAGTCCGTGGCCATCACGCCCCGCGCGGAAGGCATTCCCGGCTGAGCCCGCTGTTCGTCGGCGGTCCTGTCATTCGGTCTTGTGCCGCTGTCCCCTAACGTCTTCTCAACGCCGATGGGATATCCCTCGAAGGGTGCGCCCGCACCCCATTTGCCGCGCGTGCGCAGGCGAACCTGCTTTCCGAAAAGCCGTACTGGCCTCAATGAGTTGCGAGTACGCTCCACCGCCAAGAAATCCCGTGAGAGCGTGCAGCGAGTGGGGCAGCATTACCTTGGGGGCGTACTGGGAATACGAGATGGACGAACCGGCGGGACTTTACGAGAGGCTCAAGGCGGAGCGGGCGCGAACCGGCCATCCCGACAGCCCCGAATACGAGGTCTGCGTGCGCAGGACGGTCGAGCAACTCATCTGCTCAGGGCCGGAAAAGGGGGCCGGCCTGGTGCCCGGCGAGATCAAATCGGGCAAGATACGCGCCTTCCTCGGCATCATGGCGCTCGGCTTCGACAAAGGCTTCGATGCCGCCGTCATCCTGACCAAGGGATCGAAGGCGCCCGGCGGCCAGATGTACAACCGTATCGTCAGGGAATACCGAACCTTTGCGGAAGAAAATCTCGTTCAGATCTACGATCTCCTGATCATGCCGCAAGTCAGCCCCGACGTCCTTGGGCGGCGAAAACTGATCATCATCGCGAGGAAGGACCATGAGAATATGCGGCGTTTGCTCGAGTTGTTCTCGGAACGCCGCGCGGATCTCCTCTCCAGGCGCGTCCTTATAATCGACGACGATGAGAGTGAGCTTGGGGCACTGCCGTTCGCGAAGGGGCAGTCGGGTGATGCGATGCTCGATACCCGGCTCGCACGGGACATCGAAACCTTCCGGCGCATGCTGCGCGCACCGGCCTTCCTCCACGTCGTGGCCAGCGCGTCCACGCTCTTCTTTCAGCCTGGCGCGGACGAGGATCGCGCGCGCGCGTATACGCCCGATGAATTCCGCCTGCTCGTCACGCATGAACTGCGCGTGGCACAGCGCTACAGCCGTCCCTTCGCGACGGCACGGGTCATTTTCGCCAATCTCGGCGCCCTCAGCCGCCAGATCGGCCCGCAGGCGACCGAAGATGTCCATCACGCCGCGCTCCACGCCATGATCGGCGTTCTGCGCGACAGCGATTTCGTCGGAACGCTCGGCGCGAACGCCGCGATCGCCGGTTTTCCCGAGACGACGGCCACGCAGGTGCGCGACACCGTGGTGGGGCGGCTGCGCGAAGCGGTCCACGAGACGACCAGGGTGCCGATGGAGCTTGTCATTGATATCGCCGAGGGGGATGAGATCGCCGCCATGCTCGCGGGCGATTGACAGGGCCGGGCCCCTGGTTTCCATGAAAACAGCCACAATTCGCCGGTAATCCAAGTCCCGCGGCAATCGCGGCTGTGACTGTACGGTCACGGATGCCGAACACCGTGCTCCTCGGGCGCGTGGCAACGTCATGCGAGCCGCTGAAAACTTGCGTCATTTGCCGCCGTATGTGCTATGGACAAGCCTCAAAGGCAGGGACCACCCGGGCCGTACCCGCAACCGCCGGCGTGAAAGGGGGGGGAGACAGTGGTAGAGAGTCAGCGTAAAACAGTCATTCAAAAGGATACGATCATAAAGGGTGAAATCCGCAACTGCAGCCAGATTGAAATTCATGGGTATGTTGAAGGACAACTTGGCGCTGAGACCATCCTCGTTCATGATGGCGGAACGCTTTATGGTACGGTGAAGACCAACAGTGCCGATATCCTCGGCACCGTGCAAGGCGAGGTCTTCGTGCGCAACCTGATCAACATTCGTAGCTCGGGTACCGTTAACGGCAACGTTCAATACGGCCAGCTCGCGATGGAAATGGGCGCCAATCTCAGCGCGCATGTCAGCAACGTCCCGCCCCGGATCGCGGGCGATCTCGACCTGACCGTGACCAAAGGCGGCTCAGTGGCCATCACGACGGAAGACCTGACCGCGATCGACCCAGATGACGTCGCCAGCGACCTGGTCTATTCCATCGCGAGGGCCGAGGGCGGGCATCTGGCGTTCGCCGGTGCCAGGAGCAAGGAAATAGCTGCCTTCACTCAGGCCGATATCGAGAACAGCAAGGTCCTCTTCGTTCACGACGGTGAGGCGGCTGCGGCCAACTTCGATATCTCGGTGACGGATGCCAGCGGCGCCTCTTCCGGCATGGCTCAGACTGTCAAGGTCAATGTCAAGGGCGGCACATGACGGTTGCGGCCTGAGACCGCGTCAGCCCGGCGCCGGGAAACCGCGCCGCCCACCTTTCATTCCGCGATTGGCCGCAACGGGCGCATGACGCGGAGGCCGTCCAGCGCCTCGGGGGGCTTCGCCTTCGCCGCAGAGCGTACGCCGCCCCGCGTGCAACTGCGAGGGTTGTCCTCCAGCCACTCCCATCCCGTGCATTTCCGTTTGCCGCTGTCGAATGCCGCGCGCTGCCTTCTTTCGGCCTCCCCGGCTGAAACCAGGCGGTAGGGATGCCCCGTCTTCCGGGATAGCCATTTGATGAAGGCGTCGGCCTCGCGAGGCCTGATGCCGCGCACCGGCCGGTGTGGATCGGTGCCGCCAGCGCTGCTATAGCGCGCGCATGCACCGTCGGCGACACAGACGTTCCATTCCGCGATCGTGATTTCCGACCGGCTGATGGCGACGGTTCTCCGCCGCTTCCGCGGCGTGGCGCGGCGAGCGGCCGTTCCGGCCCGCGCTTCGCTCGGAAGAACCGCCATGACCGGACAGCCGTCGCAGTCTGCGAATTGGCTCAGCCCGCCCTGCCCCCGGCCCGGTTCGATCGGCGGCTCTGCCGCGGGGGCCTGGTCCGGGCGGAGTTCCTCGCGGGATAGCGCCGCGTGCCGGTCCTGCGGCAGGCTGCCCACGGCAGCCGGATCCGTCTTCGCCGGCGTCTTCTCGCGCCGTGGCGTGGGTTCCGGCTGGGTGGTACGAGCAGCGGAATTCATCGGCTGCCGCTCATCCCTGCCTTGAGGTTTGTCAACCCGCGGCTTTCCCGAGGCGGCGGTACGTGGCGCTTCCCGGACTGGGCCAGTGTTTTCGGCTGGCCCCACCGGCTCAGCGCGAGACTGCGCGCGCGCCGTAGCCTTTGCCGCGTCGTTTTCGACCACCGCGTCGCGCGGAGCCGTCGCGGCAGGATCGTCGCCGCTGGCCGCTCCGGGGCTCGCCGCGACATCCTGCTTTTCGGGTGTTTCTTTCGCCGGCGCTTTTTCCACGCGGACCGGCTCCACGCGGGCGGTATTTGCGGCTTTGCGGCTCGCGGGAGCGGTCGGAACGGATTCCGCCTGCCTGCGGACCGCCTTATCCGCCTTCGCCGGTTGGGTCGGTCCTTCCGGCGCTGCCAGTTGCGCGCCACCGCTGACAAGCAGGAACAGCACGACCGGCGCCGTGACGAGTACGGCAATCAGCGCTGCGAGGCGTGCCCACTGTCTCACGCGGGAGCGCTCGCGCGTCTCGGCGAATGCGAGCCATTCGTTGTATGCCTCGCGCCGGGAGGCATCTTTCAGGGCTTCGTAAGCCGTATTGACGAGTTTGAACTGCTCGGCCGTAGCCGCGTCGGGATTGAGATCGGGGTGGCATTCCTTCGCGCGCTCGCGGAAGGCCTGTTTGACCGCCTCGTCATCGGCATCCCGGCCGATTCCCAGTACTGCGTAATAATTCGTAGCACCCATAACAGCTTGCCGCTCTCGTCACCCAGAAAATGCATCGCGCTTGACGAGGTTCGCCCCAAGATGAGCCAAACGCCGTGCGTCTGCAACTTGCCGCGTCAATATGGCCGGGCACCGCTGGAGCGCCTCACGCACCGGCAGGATAAGTAAAACTACGTTTATAGCAACCTTCAAACAGCCGCGCCACGAAGCGGGCTCGTTCCCGCCGCCCGGTCCTGCCTCGAATGCCGCGCTGCGCATCCTTGGCGGACTGTGCCCTCCCGCGCAAGCGCGAAATTGGCGCGGGGGCAGCCGCGCTGCGTCAAGCCCTGCGTCCGAGGAATAGCGTCCCGCATCGGGACGGCACAGGCCGTAAAGACGCGGCGGCGCGCGTGCCGGAGAGATGGTTGATGTTGCATTGCAGCAATTGAGACAAATTGCCGCTAACCGTAGGAATAATAATGCATTTCCAGCTATGCCGATTCGCATGGATGACATGCGAAATGGTGGATTGTGCAACGCGGCAGAGTGGACCATCTTAATAGGTGACGCACGCCAAGTGCGGAAGGCCGGTTCCTCCCTCCCTATCGGTCTTCATTCTTTCGCGCCAGCGGTTTCAGCCGCTGGCGTTTTTTTGCATGGCGAAGGCGAGCACCGCACGCCCAGCGCTATTTCGGCTCGGTGCCCTCAGGCCCCGGCTTGCCAACACCGAAGGCCGCCCCTTGCGGATCACGCAACAGCGCAAAACGCCCGGCATTGGGTATATCGAACGGCTCCTCGATGACGCACCCACCGAGTTCCACCGCCTGCCGCGCGCATTCGTCAACGTCGTCCACGGCAATGAATGGAAACCACAGCGCCTCACCCACGGGCACGCGCGAGGACAGCTTCATCATGCCGCCGACCTGGTTCCACCCCATCATCCAGACGGTATACAGCTCATCGCCCTCTGCCGGCGCCGCGTGCGCATCTTTCGCGCTGATCCTGAACGGCTGCCAGCCAACGAGGCGCGAATAGAAGTTGATGGCCCCCTCCTCATCAGGGGTGCGCAACTCGTTCCACCAAACCGTGCCTGTCGCCATTGTAACTCCTCCCCACGCTACGTCCCGCGTCTACGGATGATCCCAATGGTTTCTCAATGGCCATTTTCGCCAAGCCGCTTCAATCACCAGCTTACCCACTTGGTGAAACAAGACAATATCCGACTTGTTGAATCGGATAAGTGGCCGCACATGTAGTGACTTTTCGGACAGGGATTGCCCGGTCGGGTTAATCCCTTAGCTGCTTTCAGTAGCGCGTTGCCGTGAACGCGCCTATCCGTGAAAACGCATAGGCATTTTCACTTGGGATTCCGGCGGTTGGCCAAAAAATATCGCCACATGGCAACATATGGCGATAAGGAGCACGATGTTCGTGAGATGCGATAACATCACCGGGCGTGGTTCGGATCCAAAGTCACGCCCGGTGGAAATTGCGCCCTGTCAGGCCGCGGCCGAATGCAGGGCCAGAACCTGATCGGCCAGCTTGCCGGTCAACTCGGCGAGATGGTCGAACCGGGCTTCATAGGAGCCCGCGCCCGCCGTGGCCGAGCGCAGCTCAATGATCACGTCCTGCATCTCCGCCTCCGGGATGTGGGCGCGCACGACGTCCCAGCCCGGCCAGCCCGGTTTGGGGTCGAAGCCGAGGATCTGACCGCGCCGCGAAGAAATGATGGCGTTGGTCTTGGCCGTGGCATCGCTGGGCACCGAGATTTCCACTGCCACGACCGGCTCCAGCAGGACCGGCGAGCATTTCGGCATTCCCTCCTGCATCGCCAGACGCCCGGCGGCGCGGAAGGCCATGTCCGAGGAGTCGACCGTGTGATAGGAGCCGTCCTTGAGACACACGGCAACATCCACGACGGGGAATCCCAGCGGACCGGTACCGAGATAGTCGCGCACGCCATATTCGACCGAAGGGATGTACTGCCGTGGCACGGCGCCGCCCGTGATCACCTCGGAGAACGCGAAGCCGGCGCCGCGCTCCAGAGGCTTGATCTCGACGACGACATCACCGAACTGCCCGTGCCCGCCCGACTGCTTCTTATGCCGCCCGCGTATCTCGACGGATTTCCGGATCGTTTCCTTGTAGGGGATCTGGCGCTGCCGTGTCTCCGCATTCACGCCATAGCGCCGCAGCAGTTGTTTGAGAGCGACGCGCAGATGCATCTCGCCCTGGCCCCACAGGACCATCTCACCCGTATCCTGGGAATGAACGAGCGCCAGAGACGGGTCTTCTTCGGTGATCTTTCCGAGCGAGGCCGTAAGCTTGATTTCATCCTTCCGCTCCGCCGCCGCGAGAGCGAGGCCATAGACCGGAGAGGATGGCAGCGGTGCGGCGACCTGCGTGACCACCTTCTTCTCGGTCGTCAGGGTTTCGCCTGTCTTGACACTCTCCAGCCGGCCCAGACCGACGGTTTCGCCGGGTGACGCGCCATCGCGTTTCTTCGGCTCCTGGCCGAGCAGGGAGAAGACGCCGGAGATACGCTCCTCGCCATGCGGCGTCGTCACAGTCATACCGTCGGCGAAGTTGCCTTTGAGCACCCGCACCAGCGACAGCTTCCCCGCATGTGCGGTGTGGTAGGTCTTGATGACCTGCGCGCAGGGCGACTCCCCGGTAACGCCCAGACGCGCTGCCGTCTTTTCCACCGTAGGCGCCTCATGGCGGAGCGCTTTCAGAAGCCGCGTGACGCCGTGGCCGTGTTCCGCCGAACCGAGAAGCACCGGACAAATCTTACCGTCGCGCAAATCCTGGGAAAGATCGGCGAACACTTTGTCCTGCGGCGGCGGGATATCGCTCAGCAACTGCTCCATCAGCTCGTCGTCGTAATCGGCGAGCTTCTCCAGCATCGAGAAGCGTTCCTCGGCCTCGGACTGCGTCATGTCGGCGGGAATCTCCACCACCTCGCTCGGTGCGTGCTCGCGGTAGATGAAAGCGCGTTCGAGCGCCAGATCGACGAACCCGGTGGCGATGCCCTTCTGCCAGATCGGGATCTGGCGCACGACAAGGGGCAGTCCGCTGGCCGGCTGGAGCATCGGCAGGATATCGCGGACGGCCACGTTCTCCTTGTCGATCTTGTTTAGGAACATGAAGTGCGGAATCTGTCGGTCTTCCAACTGCTTGAGGATGAGCTGCAGAGCGGGGATCTTCTTCTCGTCGGCTTCACAGACGACGACGGCGGCATCGCAAGCCGTCAGCGCCGATTGCATCTCATACTGAAACTCGATGGAACCGGGACAGTCGAGGAAGGTGAACTTCTCGTCGAGATAAGTGACGTCGGCAACGTTCAGCGCGACGCTCATGCCGTGATCGCGGGCTTCGGGGGTCGCATCGCCCACCATGTTGCCCGCGGCTGCGGTGCCCTGGCGGTTGATCACGTCGGTGCGCGCCAGGATGGCTTCAAGGAGAGAGGTCTTTCCGCTTACATAAGGACCGACCAATGCAATGCAGCGGGGGCTTCTGGATGCATGGCCGCTTGACGAGCCCATAATTGTCCTCCTTCGCAAAAGGGTGGGGATGTGTGCCGGATCGTTACATGGGAACAGTAACCTTCATGAGGTGCGGTTCTCGCACGCTTGGATTGCACATGGTGACAAGGTGTAAGAAGGTTGGCAAGAGGTTGTCTTGTCCTTGTAATAGACGGAAACAGGAATTGTTGACGCGCTAATTCTTATCAAAACCCTCAGCTTTTATTTTGCTGCGGCGCATGAATAGTGCTGCAACGCAATATCCGGGCGAGACATCAGGCGGAAACGCGTCCGGCTGTGGTCGTTATCCCGCGAAATCCAGCCCCAGATCGAGCACGGGCGAAGAGTGCGTCAGCGCTCCAACCGAGATGAGATCCACGCCGGTCTCGGCGATTTCGCGCACCGTGGCGAGGGTCACGCCACCCGACGCCTCAAGCACCGCCCGGTCTTTTGCCATGGCGACGGCCTGACGCATGTCCGCGGCGCTCATGTTGTCGAGCAGGGCAACATCGATGGGGTAGCGGAGCGCTTCTTCGAGCTGGGCGAGACGATCCACCTCGACCTCGATCTTGACGAGATGACCGCACGCACGTTTCGCCTGGACAATCGCCGCGCCGACGCCGCCCGCCGCCGCGACGTGATTGTCCTTGATGAGGATAGCGTCGAACAGGCCGAAGCGATGGTTGACGCCACCACCCATGCGCACGGCGTATTTCTGGAAGGCACGCAGACCCGGCGTCGTCTTGCGCGTGCAGCAGATGCGCGCGCTCGTGCCCGCGATCGCCTCGGCGAAGGCATGCGTGTGGGTGGCGATGCCGCTCAGAGCCCCGAGAAAGTTGAGCGCCACGCGCTCCGCCGACAACAGCGCGCGTGCCTTGCCCGACACTTCGGCAATGGTCCCGCCCGCCGCCACGTCCTCGCCGTCACCGGTGACCACGCGAAACGTCACGGCCGGATCGAGATGGCGAAAGGCGGCTTCGGCGAGCGGCAGCCCGGCGATGCGGCCGGCGTCCCGCGCGGCGATGACTGCCGAAAGCATGGCTGATGCGGGAATGATGGTGTTGGTGGTAATGTCGCCGGCGAGCCCCAGATCCTCGGCGAGCGCGGCCTCGATGGCCGGGCGGATCAGATGGGCTGGAAAGGGGACGTTAGCGGCGGACATGGTCTGTCTCTCCTGGCTGTGCGGGCGCGCGGCAATATACGTCGTTCGTGCGAGAACCCGAAAGGGCTTTGGGGAGATGAGGCGGAAATTATCGACTCTTCAGACTGGTGGGGGCCTCCGCAGCCTTGGTACGCAGGTGCGCCGCTCGTGCTCAGCATGGCGGAGGAAGAGGCCGGCGCCGACATTGCGCTGCTGCGCCTCGGCTTCGTTTTCGCAGTCGGCGAACGGCCACAGATGGTCGTGCCCGCAAACGTATGGCAAAGCGCGGAGAGTCTCGGATCATGGTCCCTGGTGGGCTGCACCGTTGCTCCCGGCTTCGACTTCGCGGGCTTCGAATTGGCACCGAAGGACTGGACGCCGGGATAGCCGTCTTCGCCCGGGATCTCTCGGACCAGCAATGATTACAATACCCTGGGCGGCGCCGTTCGACGGGGCGTTTGGCGCTCGTCTAAGTCGCATCTTGCGCGGCACCACAATCAGACATTGGCCGTCAACCGGCATTTGCCATTGACGTTTTGATCACCCTGTTAGGTAATACCCCTTAGGTGTCTGGCCGCGAAGCGAACCGACGGACGCACCGACGGACGAAGTTTGACCGGCACGGGGAAGTCCTCGCCCCATGGCCACGCGGCAAATGATCAGGTTTCCGAAATGCAAGAAATCAAAGGCTTCCTTATCGACCTGGGTGGCGTCGTCTATCAGGGGAATGAGCCACTGCCCGGTTCGATAGAAGCTATCAAACGGCTCAGGAAGGCCGGCGTTCCATTCCGCTTTTTGACGAACACGACCAGCAAGCCCAAACGCAGCATTCTGAGCAAGCTGCTGGACATCGGCGTGTCCGTCGAAAGCCACGAAATATTCACGCCGGCCCAGGCCGCCCGGACCTATATCATCGACCACGACCTCAAGCCCCATTTTCTGATAACGCCCGCACTCTACGAAGATTTTGCGGATGTGCCCCCGGGCGCCATGCCTGCGGTCATCGTTGGCGACGCGGGGGACGGCTTCACGTACAGCAGTCTGAATACCGCCTTTCGCCAAGTTGAGGCTGGAGCCGAACTGATCGCGCTCGCCAATAATCGAAAATTCCTCGGCGACGATGGTGAGATGTGTCTCGATGCCGGGGCATTTGTCGCCGCGCTAGAATTCGGGAGCGGCAAACGGGCGAAGGTGCTGGGCAAACCGTCCCCAGATTTCTTTCGACTTGCCGTCAAGTCGATGGGCCTCGCGGCAGCCGAAGCAGCCATGATCGGTGACGATGCGGAATTCGATGCGAGTGCGGCGGTGAAAGCGGGGCTGACCGGCGTGCTGGTCCGGACCGGCAAGTGGCGGCCTGGTGCTGCTGAAGGGCTTGACCCCGCGCCCAGCGCCCAGTTCGACAACCTGGAGCAAGCGGTCTACCAACTCCTGCCGGAAGATTGAAAGGGGCGGCGGGGGCAACGGCTCGCGGGATGAGGTTGATGGTTGGGCGCCATGGCGTTCCCTTTCGTCGCCGATACGGCTCGCCGGAAGTTCCGCCCCATGGGCCGGTCCACCGAATCTCACAAGCCCTTTCGCGTGCGGCGTTCCCGATTTGGAACGGTGCCAAAGCGGCATGTCTGCCCGCGCGCGGTCGCATGCCACTTCTCCGCTTGATCCTGTCTGGCCAGCTTCAGCAGCCGAAGTACCTCAAGCGCAACCGCTAACTTCCGGAGGTCAAGTCCTGCCTGAATTGCACTCTCCGTCTTGAGATCCTTGCCAAGCCGGAGCGCCATCTGACAGTCCGCATTGGACCTAGTTGCAGAAAATTTCCGCCCTTCCGGCGACACCTGCGATCCACAGGAATGAACAATGTCTGTTTTCCGTCGGGGTTAGAAAATGCTACGCAGATGCACCTGCAGAGTTCGAGAAAGGAGGCGACCTTGAGAAAGCTATTAATCGTTTGTGCAGCGCTTTGCATGGCAGTGTCCATGGCCGACGCGCGGTCGAGGAAGAGCGATCGCGAATGCAAAGCTCGGGTCAAAGTCTCAGGCGACGCGGCGATCAGGATCTCCAAGGCCAAGAAGAATGCTGCCAGGGCGTGGCGGCAGCGGGTAATCGAGACGCACGGCGAGCGTTTCGCCGAGCTCGCACTTGCGCGCAGGGTCAAGAGGCGCTGCCGGACAGTGCGCGTTGGTGGCAGTATGCGTTCGCTGCGTTTGCAGCGCTGCAGCATCGTCGCCCGCCCCTGCAGCCTCAGACCGTAGTACACCCCGCCGGAAATCCTACCCCATATGCCGCACGCACTCACAGGATTTCCTGCGGGTTTGGCGTAGTATTGATCAGTCATAAATAGCGCGGCCGCAACCAAACGGCGCTACCCAGAGCTGGGGCGGATTGAATTTGACCCAGCCGGGCGGAGAAATCCCGGAATGGCGGGCGACATCATCTTGGAATGGTGGGCGCGTTCACGCCGGAATCTGCAGGACTGCCCGAAACAGCTCAAACGGCGGGTATTCGTTTTGACGCACCGCTTCCGCGTGTGCAGCGACCGGCGCCGTTTCCCGTCATGGGGCGCGCTTGCTTCCCACGGCGATGAGCGACGTGCCGAAAGGCAGCGCTACGCCGCGGTGGATTGCGGCGCGCTCGAATGCGAAGGCCCGCGTGGCGAGTTCTGCCAGCGCGCTGCCCGCACCGTGATGTCCAACAACCTCTTGCGGTGTCGTTACTTTGCGCAGGCCCAGCTTGCTTGGCAGTGTGCGCAACGCGAGCACTGGCGGCACCAGAACCGAGAAGAAATATGTGATGAAGCGCACATCAAATCCGGCGCAGGCGAGGACGCGCGCGAGGGAGGCTCGCGTGTAGCGGCGCTGATGCCCGGCGTAGGCGTCATCCGACGACCAGAGCCACCGCAACGCCGGGACGGTGATGTAGATGAGGCCACGCGGCGCGAGCACATCCCGGCAGTCTGCGAGAAAGCCGTGATCATCGGCTATGTGCTCCACCACGTCGAATAGCCCAAGCGCAGCGAGGCTTTCCTGACGGAACAGCATGCGATCGAAGGGAGCCTTCACCACCGTCAGCCCACGGCGATGAGCGGTGTGCGCGGCATCGTCTCCCGGTTCGATGACGATGCAGGAATGCCCGCGCCGGGCCAGTCCCCAGGACACGAACCCGTTGCCGCCGCCGATGTCCACGATTGGCCCCGCCGGGGCGAAGCGCGAGAGGACGGCACTGATGATGGCGTTCCGATGGCCAAACCAGAAGGACGTTTCCTCGATCTGCGCCAGGCTGAGGTGCGCTTCGGCAGGGTAGGAAACCTGCGTTTCGCGGTTCGCGATCCAAAACCGGTCTGCGATCTCGACCAGTCCGGTTCCGGCCCGCGACAGGAGCGCGTGCTCTGCGGCAGGGTTGTTCATCGGTCAGCCACGCAGTTGTGACACGCAGCACACCTCAGCGGTCGGCCAAGACGGTGATTCAATCGCTTATGCACACGGCACATGTTGTTTCAGCCTTCGATTTGACCTGCTCATTGCGAAACCGCCAGCGCCCCCGCTGAGGATTTTTTTTGCGGGCGCGGGTGCCTTCGCAATATCCACGAGCGCGATGGTGCAGCCCCGCTTTTCGCCTTGAAAGGCGACCCTTTTGAACTCGCGGCAGAGGATCTGTGCCGCCGCGAGTGCCGCCAGGCCGCGGTCCACATCGCCGTCGCTCCGGGCCAGCAAGGCAATGACGGATTTGCCAGCGATCGCCGTTCTTATGCCTCCGTCGATGTGCGGCATACCGCGATCGGTCGCGCCCCACGGGTGGGCGTGCTGCTGTACCAGAATCCGAGCGGGACCTGTGGGGGCACATGGAGACCGATGAACCTCTGAAGGAACAGCGCGCCTTTGTACACGTCCCCCTCCTTGACTGCGCGGTCTTCGGCGCCGCTGAGACGCAGTTGATGTCCGGTGCCGTTGAAGCTGGGATAGACCACGAGCGTTATGGCACAGGTGCCAATGCCTGCCAGTGCATGCCTCCCCAGCCGCATCGCCGCAGCAGCGACCGTCGCGGCGCCAAGAATGAGCCAGTGCCAAATGTCGCTGACTGCCGCGACGTTTGGGAGCAGATCGAGCCGTACAGCCTCGCGGTAGCGCTTAGCCGGAGAACTGGGCGGGTGAGCGGAAATGGCGATTGTTGTCATGAATATTTCCGAAAGACGAACAGCTTCTGGACCCCATAATCGCCACAGGGGGGGAGTAGTGCAGAAAAGCGATTGAATTCCATATTTGTATTCGCAACTTCGGCTTTATTTCCTGATAGTTGCGCAAGAAGAGGCTTAAATACGCGTGTCGCAACGTAATAGCTACTTGAGAAGTCTATGACTGCTTCGAGATTCATCACTTGAGACAGTGCCTCAACCAGCGCTGGTTGGCGCACATAGGTGTTGAAGGAAGGCTGTGGTATGGGCGGCAGATTCCATTCCTGCCGGAACGCATTGAGGCGTTCCCAACCTTCCACCGTTGCTTCCGATAACAGTAACAGACCCCCGGGCCTCACGATGCGAGCGCATTCACTGAGGCCATCGGCTTGAGACTCGGCATTTGGAAGATTGATGATCACCCTAGTGACGATGGCGCTGTCATACGAATTATCTTGCTCGCCGTGCAAGTCAGTGATGTCGCCGACTGCGAATTCGACGAAACCAGAAAGTTGAGACTTTATCCCGGCCAATCGCTCAATCGCGCAATTTACCATCTCCGGCACATAATCTACGCCTTTTATCGAGATCTTTCGCTGTGCCGCATACTGCACCGTAGAGTATCCGTTAGCGCAACCAATATCGATGACACGTTGTCCGTCCCGCAAATGGCCGCCGATTTCTTTGATCTCCAGTTCAATGACCGGCCGGTCTCCCCACGATGCTGCATGGTCTTGCCCTTCCCGGATGGCCTGAGACGTCCAAAACCGCTTAATCTCTTCGAGAGTCATCTGAGCCATTCATGCCCCCCCTCAATCTTCCAGAACACATCACAGAGGTGGACCAATGGCGCCTGGGAGCGCTGCGCACGTCCCAATCATCCCGGACCATCGGCGGCGTCAGGCGGAAGCACTGGACACCCAGAAATTCTTCATCGAAACGCGAGGGTTGAAGCATGTCCGCTCTCACCCCCCTGAAGCAGGCCGAACGGACGCGTCCGCTGCCCTCATTTGCTCACGGGCAAAACCCGCCTCCGACAGCCTGAGAATGATCTCGCAGTCTGTCGCTATGCTGGCGGCAGCGCACATCACACACCGCACCAGTTTGTTCAGCGTGGGATCTTGCTCGTTGTAGACCGGGGCGACGACCGAAATCTGAACCATGGGGCATAGTCTTTGCGGGTGTTTGCATTTCGGATTCCTAGCGCACTTGAATACTGTTTTTCACGCGAGATTACCTGCCGACATAACCACGCGTTGTACTTGCGTGCAACAGTCAAAACGGGGGAAGCGGGCATTGATGAACAGGAGAAGGAGGGCCTGTGGATGACGGCGGATGATGACCAACATAGCCTGCACCCCCGGCGAGAGCGCTACGCTGGCCGTGCAGCGCCTTGGGCGGCGTCACACCAGCGGATACACCGCGCGCCGAACGGTCTCGATCACATAATCCTGCTCCTCGTCGCGGATGCCGGGATAGAGGGGTAGGCACAGCGTCTCCTCACCCCATCGCCGCGCAACGGGACAGGCGGTGGACGCCGCCGGGAAGCACCTTTTGTAATATGTGGTCTCCGTCACGGCGCGATAGTTGACCGTCACGCCGATGCCCGCCTCGTTAAGGACGCGGATAGCGTTGTCGCGCTGGCCGCCGGGGACGCCGATGGCAAAGAGATGCTCCGCGCTGCTGCATTCTGCCGCCGCTTGCACGAGGCGGAGAGGGCCATCCTTGAAAGCCTCCCGGTAGCGGCTCGCCAGCGCCTGTCGCCGGGGGAGCCGCGCGTCGATGGTGGCAATCTGCTCCGGCAGCAGCGCTGCGAGGAGATCGGGCAGATTGGCCTTGGTTCCGAGCCGCATCATGTCCCAGTGATTGTAGCGGCCGCCGGAAAAGCGATCAGCGGCAAGCGCCGTCATACCATGAAGCCGCGTCTCGCCGGTACGCGCGAACAACTCGGCATCCCTGGTGATGATGGCGCCGCCCTCGCCGCAGGTGATGTTCTTCGTGGCGTAGAATGAGAAAACGGCGGCGCTGGAATGGGTGCCGGGCCGCTCGCCGCTCCGCGTGCCTTCGAAGCAGTGGGCGCAATCCTCGATGATCACCGCCTTGCCTCCCGTGCCCCGATGCTGCGCCACGGCAGCGGCGATGCCGCGCATGTCGCACATCTGGCCGTAGAGATGGACGGGCATGACGGCGCGGGTGCGGTTCGTGAAAGCCTTATCCATGGCCTCCGGCGTCATCAGCAACGTTGCCGGATCGACGTCGGCAAAGACGGGAGTGGCTCCCCCGAGCAGCACCACATTTGCACAGGCGATAAACGTCATCGCCGGGACGACAACCTCGTCGCCGGGCTTCAGGTCGAGCGCAATGAGCAGCGCGAGCGCGCCGTTCGTCCAACTGTTTGTCAGCAGGGCGTGAGGCGTGCCGAAATAGGTGGCAAGCTGGTTTTCCACGACTTTTGCGACGCGCCCGGTCGTCAGGAAGTCGGAGTTGAGGACTTCGAGCATGCCCCCCGCATCGGCGGCAGACAGTCCGTGCCGGTAAAAGCTCACCTTCATCCGCGCCATCCCCCTGCACCGTCAGTTGAACCGCGAGGGGTCGAAGCTGCGGACGATGTCCGGCAGTTCCTCTTTGAAGCGGCGCCGGGGTTTCCAGCCAAGAGCGCGAAGCTTGCCGTCATCGAGGCTGTAGCGGATGTCCTGACCAGACCGGTCCTCGACCGCGGTCCAGGCCTTCTCCGCTGGAACGTTGATAACCGCCGCAATCTGCGTGAGGACGTCCCTGTTCTGCAATTCCTCGCCGCTGGTGATGTTGTAAACCTCGTTGCGGTTCCCCTTCTCGATTATGGCGAAGATGGCGTCAACCGTATCCTCCGCATGTAGCCAGGACCGGACATAACTGCCGTCCCCGTGCATGAGCGCAGGCAGGCCGCGCAGCATGCGCCATGTGCTCTTGGGGATGAGCTTCTCGGGATATTGATGCCGGCCGTAATTGTTGCTTGGCCTGACAATATTCCACGGCATGTTATATGTCCGCCCCCAGCTCATGACCAGCATATCGGCGGCCGCCTTGGTTGCCGAATAGGGATTCGACGGTATGAGCATATCCGTCTCCTTGTGCATACCCTCACGGATGTCGCCATAAACCTCGTCGGTGCTGACCTGAACGAACAGAGGGCGCTCACATGGCGCCTTGCGGCGGATCAATTCGAGGCAATTCTGTACACCCAGAAAATTCGTATTGCAGAATTTCGAGGCATTGGTAATCGCGTTATCGACATGACTTTCCGCAGCGAAGTTTATGAAGACGTCCGCCTCCGGAAGGAAATCAAGTCCGGAGATATCCCTTTCGTAAAACTGATATCGTTTCTGGCCAATGAACTCAGAATTGATGACATGGTCCGCAGCGTAGCTGATATTATCAAAATTTCGGACATATTTTCCATCCGACAGCGCACGCCTGACGAAATACTTGCCGATAAAGCCTAATCCACCAGTAACGATGATGAGTTCTGAACGGTCCGCCACGCTATTTGCCTCTCGCTACATTCTGGTTTCTCCTCATCCCCCCGAGACCTGATACAAATGATGATACATAACTACCCCAGTGTATATACGATAGTTCGCCCCATAGGGGGTGTTACCTACCCCATCTTCGCCAATTCTGGCCCGGGCCCCCGGTTTTCCCCCGGCGTTTTCGTAGCCCATCTTCGCCATTTGGCCCTGCAGAGTCGTTTTAAATCCAAGACTTAAGCCTCTGAACCACGGGCGTTTGGCACTACACTTGCGTTGGCTCGCAGGGGTGGTGGCGGGATGGCCGCGCGTGCTCAGATGAGCGTCTGCTGCGTCCCGCCGGGATTGGCGGGCAGCTTCAGCGCCGTG
>JBNKIW010000035.1:0-27326 GCA_050290865.1 Rhodomicrobiaceae bacterium
GTGTGGACCAAATCCGAAGTTCACCAGCGCCGCGTGAAAGGACGCCGTCTTAGCGATTTATGACTCCTGGTACTAGGAAACCAGCGTCCAGCGGTCGATGAGTTGCAGTTCCTCCTCCTCGCCGAGCGGCGCGAAATACCCATCCACCATCGCATCCGTCACCTCCTCCAGCGTTTGCGGCTGCCATTTCGGCGTGCGGTCCTTGTCGATGAGCGCCGCGCGCACGCCTTCGTGGAAATCGGGGGAGGCCATGAACCGGCTGGTCAGGCGGAAATCGGTGACGAGCGCCTCCTTCAGCCGCGGCAGAGTACGAGCCTCACGGATCTGGCGCAGTGTCACCTTCACGCTGAAAGGCGCGCTGCGCCGAATCGCAGCCGCCGTCTCGCGCGCCCAGTCGGCATGGGCGCCTGTTTCGGCATCGAGCCTCGAAAGGATCTCCTCGACGGTGGGCGCCGAGAAGACCCGGTCGACCGCATCCTGCAGCGCGGCCAGTTCGCTCTCCCCCGGATGACGGTGTAGCGCATCGAGAACCGGATCGACGGGATCGGACTCGATCATCGCGGCGCGGATCTTCGGGAAGTCCCCGGCGTCAATGCAATGCGTGGAAATGCCGAGATAGCAGGCGTCGGCGCGGCCGATACTCCGCCCCGTCAGTCCCAGATAGACGCCCATCTCGCCCGGGAATCGTGACAGGAAGAAGCCGCCGCCGATGTCGGGGAAGAAGCCGATGCCCGTTTCCGGCATGGCGAAGCGGAAGTTCTCCCCCGCGACGCGGTGGGTGCCGAAGATCGAGATCCCCACACCACCGCCCATGCAAATCCCGTCGATCAATGCCACATTCGGTTTGGTGAAGCACTCCAGCGACCAGTTGAGCTGGTATTCGTCGCGGAAGAAGCCGAGGACGGATTTCGGATCGCTTTTCGCCTCCTCGGACACGGCGCGGATGTCGCCGCCGCCGCAGAACGCGCGTCCCGGCACCGCTTCGACGACGACACCGTAAATGCGCGGCGTCGCCGCCCATTTCACATAACACCCTTCCATCGTCCGAACCATGCCGGGGGTCAGAGCGTTGAGCACCGCCGGGCGATTGAGCGTAATGAAACCGGCACGGCCTTCCTCACGGGTGAGGACTTCGGCGGCAGGGGCGGACTGATCGTTCATCGGAGCTCCTGGGATTGGGTATGTGGCGGGACTGGCGATGTTCAAAAGGCTTGCGGCGAACCGCCTGTGGCTGGCTATATATGCGCTGGGGTAAGGGGCAAGTGCAATGGCCGCCCCGCGGCGGCCGGTGGGGAAAAGTCTGTTGCGTTTTCTTGTGGCGCTGAAGATATCACTGGCGCTCGGTGGGCTGGCACTCGTCACCGGTTCGGATTATGCGAGATGCGCGCCGCGCGCAAGCCAGCCGGTGGACATGGCAGCGCCGGGCGCAACGCCCATCCTGAAGGCCGCGGCGAGACGCAGGCCCGCGAAGGCGCAGGCCAAGCCGGAGGAACCGACACGGCACCCCGCGACGAGCGCCATACCGCCATTACCTGAGCGCGCCCCGCCAACCGCCGGCGGGAAACCTGCCTCGGTGAAGGAGCCGCTCGGACCGGAACCGCCGCCGCCCAGTTGGAGCGAAGCCGAGATCCGCGACGCCGCCTTCGAATGCGGGCGCCTGTTCGCCGGAGACCGTTTCGAAGCCAAAAGCCTGCCTCCGATCCGCCAGGGCGCCTGCGGCACACCGGCCCCGGTGGCCCTGAAATACATCAATCACGTGCCGAGGCTCGAACTTCGCCCCGCCGCCACGATCAACTGCCGCATGAGTGACGCGCTGGAGCGCTGGCTGCGCGAGGTGGTGCAACCCAGGGCCAAGACCCTCCTGGACGCAACCGTCATTCGCGTCGTCAACCTCGCCGGATATGACTGCCGCGCCCGTTATGGCAGCCCGAACACACGCATCAGCCAGCATGCCTACGCCAACGCCATCGACCTCGCCGAATTCGTCACCGCCAAGGGCGAGCACATCCGCGTGGTCGAGCACTGGAATACGGGGGACGAGCGCGCGGCGTTCCTGCGGGAGATCCACAAGGGCGCCTGCGGCATCTTTGGCACGGTGCTGGGCCCCGAGGCGAACGAGGCGCACCGCAACCACTTCCACCTCGACCTGATCCCGCGCCGCCACAAGGCAGTCTGCGAATGAGCACAAACTTGACGCGTGCTCCGGGCTGGCGTCCGTGAGCCAGGCGTCAGCGCCGGAACGAGCGTCAATCCAGCCCGGTGATGCGGATGCCCGCCCCGTCGACCTTGTAAATCTGCCCGATACCGATCAGCACCGAGGTCAGTGCCTCCGCCGCCGTCGAATTGACCAGCGGCCCGCCATGCACACCGCGCGCGCCCGCTGCCTCCACCAGCGACATGACAGCCTGCCTGTCCCCCGGATCGTCACCGAAGACCAGCACGTCGCAGTCGATCGGGGCGCTGCCCCGCATCTTGCGCGCCGGAACGTTGTGGAACGCCGATACGACGCGCGCCCCTTCGCCAAGCAGACTGCGCAACGAGACCGCCGCGGAATCGCTGCCCGGTAGCTGGACATGTGTCAGCCGCGGCGGGACCAGCGGCACGGTCGTGTCGATGACGAGCTTGCGCCCGATATGCGGCTTGATTTCCGCGGCGATTTCCGCCTGTCCGGAAAAGGGCACGGCGAGGATGATGATATCCGCCGCTTTCGCCGCCTCCGCATTCGACAGCCCTTGCGGCAGCGAGTCGCCCTCGGCCACCTCGATGTCCGCCGCCGCCGCCTTCGCCCTGGCGGGATCGCGCGAGCCGATGATCACCGGGTATCCCGCGTAGAATAGGCGGCGTGCCAGGCCGGCCCCCAGCGCTCCGGTGCCGCCGATGATGGCCAGCACGGGCGCAGCGCCGTTGGTCAGGCGATCATTTCCGGAAGCGTAACGATCCGGACGCCGCCATCCTCCAGCGCCTCTTTCACCCTGCCCGCTACGGCTGCCGCCATCGGTTCGTCTCCATGAACGCACAGTGTATCCACCTCCAAGTTGATTCTCTTGCCGCTCAGAGCCACAGCCTCGCCGCGCAGTACGATGCCGAGCGCCTGTTCACAGGCCCGCTCCGCATCCCTGACCACGCTGCCGGGCACGGCCCGCGGCACGAGCGTGCCGTCCTCCGCATACTGCCGGTCGCAGAAGCCCTCGCGCGCGATCCGCAGGCCGAGCCTCTCCGCCGCCCGCACCATCTGCGAGCCCGCGAGCCCGACATAGATGATGGCGGGATCGACCGTCCTGATCGCGCGGCCGATGGCCATCGCGTAGCCCTCGTCTTCCGCGGCCATGTTGTAGAGCATGCCGTGGGCCTTCAAATGCGTGACCCTGAGGCCGCCATACGCGCCGAGCGCCTGCAGCGCCCCGGTCTGATAGGCGACCATGTATTCGAGTTCCGCGGGGTTCATGCGAATGGCGCGCCGGCCGAACCCCCAAAGATCGTTGAAACCGGGGTGAGCACCGATGCTCACACCCGCCTCGCCGGCCAGCACGACCAGCCTGTGCATGGTGTTGGCATCGCCCGCGTGAAAGCCGCAGGCAACGTTCGCCGACCGGACGATTTTCATCAATGCGGCGTCGTCGCCAATATCGTAGGTGCCCCAGCCTTCGGCCACGTCGGCATTCAGATTGATGATTTTAGCCATAAGCGAATAAAAGTAAGGTCAATTGGTAAACGGCAACGCGCAGCCACGCGGCGCATCGGCGGCCACGGCTTCCTGCCTCGGCCCACGAAGTTGTATACCACCGATCGGTTATTCAAGTCCCAATCAGGCGCAGAAAGGCAGACGCCGCACAATGATATCGCACCATCCAGAAGACAATTCATGACCCATATTGTCAAGATTTATCATGCGCCGCCAGCCAAGGGCTGCTAAAAAAATGTCACGCGCGGTGGCTATGATCCGGCGCCCATCCTATATAAAGGCCGGTCGTTCCGCCCACGAACGCGAACAGAGACAGAGTTGTCACGACTACGAAACCAACATATCGCGGTAATTCTGGCGATTAGGCGGCGGAGCGTGTGAAACAGCTTGCGAAAAGTGAACGAAGGGCAGGGAATTTCATGTAATCACCATCTTCTAATAATGGATATCTAATATGCCACGAAGGACGTGGCACGGAATTACTGCCATCCCCTGGAAGCTATGAAGACAGCAATCCTTACGAACGCCCGGCTCGTGCTGGCCGGCGAGATCCTGGACGGGACGCTGGTCGCGAAGGGCGACACCATCGCCGATATTGGCGCGGGGCGGTCGCATCTGCCCGCCGCCATCGACTGCGAGGGCGATTTCATCATCCCCGGCCTGATCGAACTGCACACCGACAACCTCGAACGCCACGTCATGCCGCGCCCGGAAGCCTTCTGGCCAGCCGATGCCGCCGTCCTGGGTCACGACCGCGAGATCGCCGCGGCGGGCATCACGACCGTCTTCAATGCGCTCTGCGTCGGCGAGGTGCACAGCCGCTCGGGGCGCGTAGAACTCCTCAGCGAGATGAGCGATGCCATCGAGACGCAGATGGCCGACGGCGCGCTGAAGGTGGACCACTACTTCCACTGGCGCTGCGAAATCAGCTATGGCGGCCTCCTCGACCTTCTGGAGCCGCTTCTCGGTCACGGGCGTCTGCGCATGCTCTCGGTGATGGACCATACGCCGGGCCAGCGCCAGTTCCGGGATGTCGCCCGCTACGGCGAATATTACCAGGGCAAGTTCCGCATGACGGACGAGGAACTGCAGGCCTTCATCGATGAGCGCATGGCCGATCAGCGCCAGCACAGCGTCCGCAACCGCAGCGCGGTGGTCGGGATCGCGCGGGACCGCAGCCTGATCATCGCCAGCCACGACGACGCCACGGCCACGCATGTGGACGAGGCGGTGCGCGACGGCATGACCATCGCCGAATTTCCGACCACGATCGAGGCGGCAAAGGCGTCGCACGAAGCGGGCTTGCAGGTGCTGATGGGCGCGCCGAACGTCGTGCGCGGGAAATCGCATTCAGGCAATATCCCCGCCGCCGAACTGGGCAGGCGTGGCGTGCTCGACATCCTCTCCAGCGACTACGTACCGGGGTCGCTGCTGCACGGCGCGGTGCTGCTCGAGACCGCCGCCGCAAACATCACGCTGCCGCAGGCGGTGGCGGCGGTGACGCGCAATCCCGCGCGCGCGGGCGGACTCGACGACCGCGGCGAGATCGCCACCGGTCTGCGCGCCGACCTCGTGCGGTACCGCAACGGGCGGAGCGGCGCGCCGGTCATCCGCGACGTATGGCGGGGAGCGGCGAAAATTGCCTGACCCCCGGCCAGCCTCCCCCGGTGAAAAAGGCGCGCATGCGCTCAACGCCATGACCGGTACGGGCACACTCGTTCTCGTCGTCGGACCGTCGGGCGCCGGCAAGGACACGCTTCTCGAGGCTGCGCGCGCGCATTTCGGCCCCGCCACCCGCATTCATTTCTGCCGCCGTTTCATAACGCGCGCCGACATGACCGGCGAGACGCACACCGCGGTGACGGAGGGCGAATTCCGGCACATGGCCGCATCCGGGCGGTTCTTCCTGAGCTGGCAGGCGCACGGCCTGTGCTACGGCATCGGCTCCGACGCGCTCGAAGCGCTCCAGGCGGGGCGGACGGTGGTGGCGAACGTCTCGCGGCGGATCATTGGCGAGGCGCGCGACAGGTGGCCGCGAACCGGCGTCATCCAGGTGACGGCGCGGCCCGAGGTGCTCAGCGCGCGGCTGGCCGCACGCGGGCGCGAGACTGCGGACGGCATCGGCGAGCGCCTGCATCGCAACAGGGACATCCCGCTGCCCCCCGCGCCCTGGATGAGCGAGGTGGACAACTCCGGCAATCTCGCCGAAGCCGCAGCGCGGTTCTGCGCCCTGCTCTCGGCCGCCACGGAAACCTGATCAACGGCGCGGCGCCGGCGCTCCCATCATCGTCCCGCATCACGATCATTTGAGCATCCGGCTACTGACTGGTGCGAAAAGCGCCGCCCGCCGCCGCGCCTTCCGTGTAACATTCGCACATCTTCCCAAACGGGGAGATTCACGCCAGTCGAAACCGGCGTTTCCTCCACTCGTAAATCAGGGGCGGATGTTTACCCGGCTCCTGGCACAGTAACAGCGATTTCAGGCCGCCAACCGATGCAGGAAGCCGTCCGTCCCGAAGCGAAACCCGGCTTGGCATCGCGCTGTTTCGCCAATCCTCACCTGCTCCTCACGCTCACCATGCTGTTCTGGGCAGGCAATTCCGTCGCCGGACGCGGCGTCAAGGATGTGGTCCCGCCGCTGACGCTGGCCTGGATGCGGTGGACGATCGCGGCGCTCATCGTGCTGCCTTTCGCCTGGCCGTATCTCAAGCGCGATCTCCCCGTCATCCGCGCACATTGGCGCATCCTGTTTCTGCTTGGGGCGATCGGGGCGGGAAGCTTCGTCACCATCTATTACTACGGCCTGACGCAGACATCGGCGATCAACGCCCTGGTCATCAACACCGGCGTCCCGATCCTCATTCCGATCACATCCTACGCACTATACCGCGACCGCCTGTCCGCCTTGCAGGCGACCGGCATCGCCCTGTCGCTCGCCGGCGTGCTGACCGTGCTCGGCAAGGGCGATCCGGCGGCGCTCCTGGCGCTCGATCTGAACCCTGGGGATCTGTGGATTCTCGGCTCGATGGTCGTGTGGGCGGTCTACACCGCTCTCCTGCGCGAACAGCCGGCCATGCACTGGCTGAGCTTTGCCTGGATCATGTTCTTCGTCGCCTCGGCCGTGAACACCGTGCCCTTCGCGCTCGAATACCTGTTCGTCCGGCAGATGCAGCCCACCCTCACGGCCTTCATCGGCATCGCCTATGTCTCGACCCTGCCCAGCATCGTGGCACAGATCTTCTTCATTCGCGGCGTCGAACTGATGGGCGCCAACCGCGCGGGCGCGTTCATGAACCTCATGCCGATGTTCGGCGCGGTGCTGGCAATGCTGATCCTCGGCGAGACGCTGTATCTCTTCCATCTGGGCGGATTCGCGCTCATCCTGGCCGGGGTGACGCTGGCGTCACGCTCCGGCCGGAAGGCGTAGCGGGGCGCGTGAAACGGTGCTCCCGCTCAGCGCCCCCGTGTCTTGATGATGAAATCGGTGCTGTCGTTGGTCTCACCGCTCATGCGCCGGTCGGAAATGATCACCGACGCGCCAACCCATGCCAGCTCGGAGATGCGCTTCGCCGCATCCTCCGGGATCTCCACGCGGTCGAGCGCACCGGCCGCGGTCTCGGGCGGCAGTTCGATGGACGCCGTCGTCTCGGGCACGCTGTCGTCCGCCGACCTCCGGTGGCGCTTTCTCCGCCGCCGCTTCTTCTTCCGCTCGGCATCCGGCACCGACACCGCCGACCATTTCAACGTCCGTCCGTCCGGGGCCGAGTCGAGCGCAACATAGACATGCGTGCCGATCGGGCGTTCCGGATCCTTTATGCTCACGGGGACATCGAATACGGGCTTGAACGCCTGCCGTACATAGAGCCGCCCGGTCTTGCGGCTGATGAACACGGAGACCGGCTTCAGCCGCCGTTTGGCTTCCCTGATCCTGGCGAACAAAGTCTCCGCGACGGTTTCTGCGTCCCGGGCGGCCTTGTCCGCCGCCTCGACTTGCCGATCCGCCGCATCCTTGACCTGCCTGGCCTCCTCCACGACCTTGCGGGCCTCGGCGATCTCGACCTCAAGAGCCGCCTTCGCCTCTTCCTTGCGAGCCCTGGCGCGCTCGGTGTCCGCCTTGTCCTCCTCGGCTCGCGCCGCCCTGCGGGCCGCCACCTTCGCCCGGTGCTTGGCAGTCTTCAGCGCCGCCTCAGCGGCCCTTACCGCCTTGGCCGCAGCCCGGACTTCATCCTCCCGGGCATCGACGGCCCTGGCGGCAGCCCGCGCGCTTTCCTCCCCGGCTTTCACCGCCCTGGCCGCGGCTTCCGCGTCTTCCTCACGCGCTTTCACCGTCTCGTCAGCAGACCGCGCTTCCTGCTCGCGGGCCTTTACCGCCTCGACAGCAGCCCGGGCCTCTTCATTCTCTTCCTCAGCCGGTTTGTCCGCAGCCTCCGCCTGATCTTCCTTCTTCCCGGCCTGAGCTGTTTCATCCTCCGCCTTCGCGGCACGGCTTTCGGATCGGGCTTTGTCCGCCGCCTCGCGCGCGGCCTCCAGTTCCTTGTCCTGCTGCGCCTTCGCCTCTCGCGCGGCTTTGAGCTCCTTGGCCTTCAACGCCTCAGCCTCACGGGCGGCCTTCAAGTCCCGTTCCCTCAGATCCTTCGCCTCGCGGGCAGCCTCCAGTTCCTTGTCTTTCAGCTCCCTGGCCTCATGCGCTGCTGCGAGGGCCTTCTCCGCCTCGGCAATCTTGCCTTCGGCCACGCCCTTGCCCGCCATCACGCGTTTCGCGGTCTCCTCGTCGGCGAGGAAACGCGCGATCCTGCGATCGATGCCGGCAAGCTCGCGTTCCTTGTTCTCGACAGCCTTTTCCGCCAGCCGGAGCGCCCCGGCCGCGGTGCGCTCTTCCTTTTTCGCAGCAGAGAGCGCGGCGGACGTTTCCTTCACGGCCTCGACCGCGTCGCCCCCCTGGGCATCGGCCTCTTTCCACAAAGCCCGAGCATATTCCATGGGATTGAGCAGTTTCGCGGACGGGGCTTCGGCCTTCACAATGGCGGGTTGAGCCGGCCCGGCCTCGGCATCCCGAACGGCCTCGACCTCGGCCTCGGCGACCACAACGCGCGTCTCCTCGCCGCTCGCTTCCGCCTTGATGGCCGGGTCCGGCTCGTCCCGGGCGGGATGCATCGTGGGTACGGGCAGGTTGCCATGCGTGATCCCGGCGGGAGCGATGTCGCGCGGCACAACCAGCACGCGCTGACCGATCTTCGTCAACCGGAAGATCCGCCGCGCGAAGGAATGCGGCATGCGAATGCAGCCGTGCGACGCCGGATAACCGGGCAACACCCCCGCATGCATGGCCACGCCGGTCCAGGTGATGCGCTGCATATAAGGCATCGACGCGCCATGATAGATGTTCGAATAGTGGACCCTCTTCTTCTGAAGAATGGAGAACACACCCGTCGGTGTCCGGTGTCCCCGCTGGCCGGTCGATACTGGCGCGCGCGCCACGAGGCCCTCGACGCCGTAGAAGGACACGTGCTGATCGCCGATGGAAACGATGGCGAAAAGCGGGCCGGACCGCTTTTGCTTCTTCTCTGTGCGATGACTGTCGTGATGCGAACGGTTCCTGCGCCGCGCCGCGGCTGGATCGGCCGACGCTACGGCCAGACAGGCGATGAGCATGGAAGCGATCAACGCATCCCAGCGGACTGACAACGCAAAGCGCCGCCAGATGGCGCCAATGTCGAACACACGCAACATGCTACCTCTTGAGAAACGCAAAGCTGGGGTTGTCATTTGTTTTTGCATAAATACGGGGAAATCAAGAATGGAGTGCTAATCGGAGGTCATCAAACGACGCGGTTTAGGCCATTTTGCAACAGGACTGCTTGTCGCAACCGGCGGGACGAACATTCAGTCAGGCGCCCCGCCGATGGCGGAGTGGTAGAGTTCGCGGGCATCCGCCTGGAGCTGGCGCCGCGAATCGGGGCGCAGATACATCATGTGCCCGCCGCGATAGACCTTGAGCCTGACCGGCTCCGCCCCCTCGATACGGCTGAGATGCGCCAGCAGATAGCGCGTGGCACCATAGGTCGTTACCAGATCGGTGTAACCGTGCACGATCAGCACGCGGAGACGCGGATTCTGAACGCGCGCCTCTTCCAGTTCATCGAGCGCGCTTGCCGCCGCCCCCGTGCCGCTGCGGTCCCAGACGCGGGCGACCTTGCGGTTGAGCAACAGGTAGGGAAGATCGGTACGGAAACCGAGTTCCCCAGCGGTGTAATGGACCATGACCGGCGTCAGGACCGTCAGGGCGCCATCGAGCACCGGGTCGAAATCCGGGTGATCGGGAGGCTGTGGTCCGGCAGCCGTGACGGTGCCGTCATACCGGCTGAGGAGGCGGCCGCTCCGCCGCTGATAATCCTCGATGAACAGACGCAGGGAGACACGGTTCTGATGCAGATCGAGCGCTTTCGGATCGAGCCCCGTGAAGCGCGCCAGTTCGGCGCCAATGCCGGTATCCTGGCTGGCCGCGCCCGCCAGCAGATGGGGAAGGTAGCGGCCGAAGGTGAAGCGCTCGACCTCGGTGAGGAAATCCTGCGACGCCTCGCCGCCGGTTCGCAGTTCGATGTTCGCCGCAGCTATCGAGGGCAGACGGAGCGCATGGGGAAGGAAATCGTCACCAAACGTCACGCGGCGTTCCAGCATCGGCGAGATCAGCGTCGCCCCCTGCACCTGAACGCCATTTTGCAGCAGGCGCGCCATGACCAGGAGCGCGCGGAACCCGCCGTAACTTTCTCCGGCCAGGAAGACCGGCGCCAGCGTGCGCCCGTTTCGGCCGAGATAGAGGCGGATGATATCGGCCATCGCGTCCGCGTCGCTCTCGGGGTTGTAGAACCGGCGCCTTGCCTCCTCGCCGGCCACGGTGGCGCGGCTGAACCCCGTTCCCGGCGGATCGATGAAGACGAGGTCCGTGAAGCCGATCCAGCTATCGGGATTGCTCGCGAGTTGAACAGGCTGGACCGGGCCGGCGCCCTTCGAGTCGAAGTTGATTACGCGCGGCCCCAGGGCGCCGAGATGCAGAAAAGCCGAGGCGGCACCAGGCCCGCCGTTGAACACGAAGGTTATGGGCCGCGGGCTCTCTTTCCGGTCGAGAACATAGGCGGTGTAATAGATCTTGGCACTCACGGTGCCCTTGGCGTCGGCGAGGGGCAGGCTGCCCGCGGTGGCCGTATAGGCCAGCCGGCCGCCATGTCCGCCGGGGTCGTGATGCGTGACGCTGTCGGCGGGCAAAGGGCGCCAGTCCGCTCTCTTGACCGCTGGCGCCGCTTCCCCCTGGGCTTGCGCGTGAACCGGCCCGGGAAGAACGTGCAGCGCGAGGACGCCCGCAGCGAGAATGGAAAGAAGCGGCTTCATGGTACTCTCAACACCCCCTGCGATTACGCGCCGCCCGAAATCCCGTATTGCCCGGATACGGGTTTCGTTCATCCATACTCTGCTCTAACCAACTTATGACCGGAATGTGGCGGCGAGAGAGACGGCCACAGAGAATGTTCGAACCCCGCAGATTCCGGCAAGCGTCCGGCGCTATGGTAAATATCTTAACGGCGAGTACAACGGCAGGCATGGACACATTCTTTCACATTGATGCGACCGCGCAGGCGGAACTGGTGAAATCCGGCGCCGTGACCCCGCTGGAACTCGTCGACGCGGCGATCGCCCGCATCGATGCGCTTGACGGCCAGCTCAACGCCGTCACCGTCCGGCTTTTCGACCGGGCGCGGAAAGCCGCCAGCGGTCCTCTGCCCGACGGGCCGTTCAAAGGCGTTCCGTTCCTCATCAAGGACCTGTCGGCGGTCCGCGGCGCAACGCTGAGCTATGGATGCCGCCTGTTTGCGACGAACCGGGCCGTCCACAACGAGGCCATCACCGCGCGCGCATTGCAGGCAGGGTTCGTCATTCTGGGCAAGACCAACACCGCTGAATTCGGTCTCCTGCCGACCACGGAGCCGCTCCTCTGGGGACCGACACACAATCCGTGGAACCTGGCTTACAGCCCGGGAGGATCGAGCGGCGGGTCGGCCGCGGCCGTCGCCTCGGGGCTGGTCCCCATCGCGCAGGGCGGTGATGGCGGCGGCTCGATCCGCATTCCGGCGTCGTGCTGCGGCGTGTTCGGCCTGAAACCGAGCCGTGGCCGCGCCGTGCCGACGATGCGAAAGACGCCGGGCGACACCGCTGTCAATTTGTGCCTGAGCCGCAGCGTCCGCGACACTGCGCGGTTCCTCGAAATCAGCGAGCAGCGGGGCAAGGCCACCGTTCTTCCGCCGCTCGGTTTCGTTGCGGGGCCGTCGCCCCGGCGGCTGCGCATCGCATGGTCGTCGGCGAACCTGCTCGGCCAGGAACCCGATCCGGAGGTGAGAGCCGCGCTGGACGACGCCGTGAAGCTCTGCACATCCCTCGGCCACACGGTCGAGGAAGCGGCGCCGCGCATCAATGGCGAAGAGGCCATCGGGAACTTCCTCGCCTTCTGGGCGTACGGCCCCTCTTTTATGGTGCGGAATTTCTGGATGCTACGGCTCAAGACATTCAGCACGAGGCCAATCACCGCGCTTCTGGAGCCGTGGACGCTCGGCCTCGCCGACTGGTTCGACACCGAGGAGCGGCGGAACCCTGGTATGCTGGCGAGGGCGGCTGCGTTCTTCCGCGATGCGAGCACCGAGATGGACGAGTTCTTCTCGCGCTACGACGTCCATCTGACCCCCGTCCTGCGGCGGCTGCCTGCGAAGCTGGGCGAATTCGCTCCCACGGTCCCGTTTGCCACGCTGCTGGACAGATGCATCGGCCATATCACCTACACGCCGCTGCACAACGCGGTCGGCACCCCCGCAATGTCCGTGCCGCTGTCGATGAGCGCGGACGGCCTTCCCATCGGCGCCCATTTTGCCGCGCGGACGGGCGATGAACGCACGCTTCTCGAACTCGCCTATGAGCTGGAGCGGGCGCAGCCCTGGGCCGGACGCTGGCCACCTGGCGCGCCCCGCGGGAAGTCCTGACGCACTTGCTTCGGAAAGCCGTACTGATGCGAGCCTCGCGGCGTAGCGGAAGCCTTCGCGTCGGATTTGATTCGATTGCCCGGCCCGTCTTTCGGCCTCTCTAAACATACGAATGCGATAAATGGCGCGATCGAGATGGCGGCCGGTTCTGCCATCGCGGTGCTGCGGAAGGCCAGCACATCAGCAACGCCATGCACGCAGGTTGCGGGCGGCGTTACCGGGCGAGCGTCTGACGTCTTCCCCCGTGGGGATGGAAGAACAGGCTCAGCCAAACGCGCCGATCAGGCCGAGAGGTGAGTTCAATGTTGTTCGAATTCCTGCCCAAGACCAAGGCATGCTCGCTCGTGCCCCCGAGCACCGCAGTTCCCGATGCAGCACTCGCCAAGCCCGGTCCGTCTGCCGACGGCGCCGTGGCGAGACGGCCCCTCGACCTGCTCCAGCGCGCCTGGCAGGCACGCCTCACCAATTCGGGATCGCCCGTCGCGCTGACGCTGGCCTTCTGCGACTGGGCGCTGCACATGGCCAATGCGCCGGGTCATCAGCAGGCCGTCATGGAAAAAGCGGCACGCCGATGGCTCGAATTGTGCCGATACACCCTCGAATGCTGCCAGGGCGTCGAAGCCGAGCCCTGCATCAGGCCGTTCCCCGGAGACCGCCGCTTCAACCACGAAGGCTGGGGCCAGTTCCCCTACAACGTCTTCGCCCAGACGTTCCTCAACTGGCAGATGTTCTGGCGCGACGCGGTCACCGGCGTCAGCGGCGTCAGCCCCAGCCACGAGCGCATGGTGGAATTCGTCGTGCGCCAGATCCTCGACATCTACGCACCGTCGAACTACCCGCTCACCAACCCGATGGTAACCGAGACGACACTCAAGGAGGGCGGCACCAACCTCGTCAAGGGCCTGCACAACTTCCTCGAAGACTGGACCCGGGTCATCTTCGACCGCCCGCCTATCGGCGCCGAGAACTTCATCCCCGGCAAACAGACTGCCGCGACGCCCGGCCGGGTGATCTACCGCAACGAACTGATCGAACTCATCCAATACAGTCCCACCACGGAAACGGTGCGGCCCGAACCCGTGCTGATCGTTCCGGCGTGGATCATGAAATATTACATCCTCGATCTCTCGCCCGAGAATTCGCTGGTGAAAACGCTGGTGGACAGCGGCTTCACGGTGTTCATGATCTCCTGGCGCAACCCGGGCGCCGAACTCCGCGATTTGGGCATGGACGACTACCGCCGCCTCGGCGTCATGGCCGCGCTCAACGCCATCGCCGCCGTCTGTCCGGACGAAAAGGTGCATGCCACGGGCTATTGCCTCGGCGGCACGCTCCTGGCCATCGCCGCGGCGGAAATGGCGCGGGACCGGAACGAACAGCTCGCTTCGATGACGATGTTCGCCGCGCAGGTCGACTTCCGCGAGGCGGGCGAGCTCATGCTGTTCATCAACGACAGCCAGGTCGCCTATCTCGAAGACGTCATGTGGGAGCGGGGCTATCTCGACACACGGCAGATGGCGCAGGCCTTTCAGCTCCTGCGCTCCAACGACCTGATCTGGTCGCAGGGGATGCGCCAGTACATGCTCGGCCAGCGCCCGAAGCTGACCGACCTCATGGCCTGGAACGCCGACGCCACCCGGATGCCGTACCGGATGCATTCCGAATATCTGCGATACCTGTTCCTGAGGAACGACTTCGCCGAAGGACGCTACAAAGTGGACGGCAGGCCCGTGGTCCTTTCGGATATCGAGGTGCCCATCTTCGCGGTGGGGACGGAGACCGATCACGTGGCGCCCTGGCGGTCGGTGTACAAGGTCCTGCTGCTGACCAACACCGACGCGACATTCCTGCTCACGGCGGGCGGACACAATGTCGGCATCCTGGGATTGGGGGAGCGCCGTTCCGGACGGCCCAACAGATCGTACCGCATCTCCACGCGCCACAAGGGCTGCTGCTACGTCGATTCGGAGAGCTGGCTCGCGGGCGCCGAACGCCAGGAAGGCTCATGGTGGGCGGCATGGATCGCCTGGCTGGCCGAGCGATCGGGAACGCCGAAGCCGCCCCCGCAGATGGGCGCATCCGAGATGGGCTATCCGCCGCTCAACCCCGCTCCCGGCACCTACGTCTTCGAGCGGTGACGGCAATGGCTGACCGGTCCGAAACAACCCCTGGTCACAGACTGCGGACATGACATGGCTCTTTTCGAATTCCTGTCCCACAACCGCGAAGCCGCTCAGGACGTTGAGGCGCGCCGGCTGACCGCACGCGCCGTGATGACCTCACCCGCTCTCACGGTCGAACCGGCGACGCCGGTCGCGGATATCGCCAGCCTTCTCGACTCGCACGGCATCAGTGCGGTCCCCGTCGTGGACACCACGGGCGCCCCCATCGGCATCGTCAGCGATGGCGACCTCATCGGCCGCGCCGAGGAAGACCGCCGGGCGCGCCGGTCGTGGTGGCTGAGGCTCATCGCGGGCGGCGGAGCGACGGTGGACAAGCCTGCCACCAGTGAAGCGGTCGAGCATACCGCGCGGGACATCATGTCGGCGCCCGTCATCACGGTGACGCCGGAGAACACGGTGGGCGATGTCGCCGAGCTTTTCACCGCCCATCGTATCAAGCGCGCGCCGGTGGTCGAGGATGGCCGCGTCGTAGGCGTTGTGAGCCGCGCCGATCTCGTGCGCGCATTTCTCGTAGAACAAGGCGCACCACTCTCTCCCCACCGCGGCCCGCCGATGCCGACGCCGCAAGCGCAGCCTCAGGCGCCGGAACCAGCGGGGGCGGAGGCAGCGAAAAAAGAGGAACCCGCGGCCCCGAAGGAATTGTCCGCCGACGGCTTCCGCGACCTGGTGCAGGATTTCGAGCATATGGCGGACGAGCGCCGCGAGGCCGAACGCCGGGCCGCTGACGCGCTGAGGGCCGCCGCCGTCCAGCAACTGACCGGCCACCACCTCGGGGAGGCGGCCTGGCAGAACATGCTGCACCGCGCCCGCGAAGCGGCGGCGTGCGGCGCGACGGAACTCCTCATTCTCCGTTTCCCGCACGATCTGTGCAGCGATGGCGGCCGGGCGATCAACGCCCCCGAGCCGGACTGGCCGACGACACTGCGCGGCGAGGCGGCGGAGGTCTATGTGCGCTGGGAACACGAGCTCAAACAGAAGGGCTTCCACATCGCGGCACGCGTCATCGACTTCCCCGGTGGTTTCATGGGCGATATCGGCCTGTTCCTCGTCTGGGGGAAGTAGACCATCGCGCCTCGGACACGGTACGATTTGACGCACCTCATGGCATCTGCATACTCAATCCATGATCGACAAGCTGGAATTCCTTCTTCACCTCGCGCAGGAAAAGCATTTCGGACGCGCGGCGGAAGCGGCGGGTGTGACCCAGCCGACGCTGTCTTCGGCGGTGAAGAGCCTCGAGGATCAGCTCGGGGTGCAGATCGTCGAGCGTGGCCAGCGCTTCCGCGGCTTCACGCCGGAAGGCCAGCGCGTGCTGCAATGGGCGCGCAAGCTGGTGGGCGACGTGCGGACCATGCGCCAGGAAATCAGCGCGCTGAAGCGCGGCCTCTCCGGCCATCTGCGGCTTGGCGCCATCCCGACCACGCTTTCGTTCGTGGCAAAGCTCTCGGTGCCCTTTCGCAAGCTCTACCCGAATGTCTCGTTCACGGTCTATTCGCTCAATTCCGATGCCGTCCTCGACCGGCTGGAGAACCTCGAGATCGACGCCGGGCTGACCTATATCGACAACGAACCGCTCGGGCGCGTGCAACATGTGCCGCTTTATGAGGAGCATTACGCATTGCTGGTGGCGCCGGGCAGTCCCCTGGCCAAAAGGGTGTCCATTTCCTGGCGTGAGGCGGGCGAGCTGCCTCTCTGCCTGCTGACACCCGACATGCAAAACCGCCGCATCATCGACCGGCATCTGGCCGAGGCGCGCGGCGTGCCGCCGGAAGGGGAAGCACCTGGCCGGCAGAAACCGACCCTGGAGTCAAACTCCATGCTCGTCCTTTATGCGCATGTGAGGACCGGCCAATGGGCGAGCATCATCCCGGCGCGCTTCGTGGAAACGTTCGACGAGCCATCGGCGCTCAAGGCCATTGCGCTGGTCGAGCCGGTGGCCACGCACCGCATCGGCCTCGTGCTGGAGCGCCGCGAGCCCCATTCGCCGGTGCTGGAGGCGTTCAAAACGCTGGCGCGGCGGATCGGTGGCAAGCCCGACCCGGCGGCCTGACCGCTCAGCCGGGCGGCGGCGGCATCACTCCCACTCGATCGTGCCCGGCGGCTTGGACGTTATGTCGTACACGACGCGGTTGATGCCCTTCACCTCGTTGATGAGGCGTGTCGCCGTGCGGCCCAGGAATTCGTGGCTGAAGTCGTAATAATCAGCGGTCATGCCATCCGTCGAGGTGACCGCGCGCAGGGCGCAGACATAGTCGTAGGTGCGCGCGTCGCCCATCACGCCCACCGTCTGCACCGGCAAAAGCACCGCAAAAGCCTGCCAGATCTTGTCGTAAAGCCCCGCCTTGCGGATCTCTTCGAGATAGATCGCATCCGCCTTGCGCAGAATAGCGACGCGCTCCGGCGTAACGCCGCCGGGAACGCGGATGGCGAGGCCCGGTCCGGGGAATGGATGACGCCCGATGAAATGATCCGGCAGGCCCAATTCGTGGCCGAGCGCGCGCACCTCGTCCTTGAACAGCTCGCGTAAGGGTTCCAGGAGTTTCAGATGCATCCGCTCGGGCAGCCCGCCGACATTGTGGTGCGATTTGATGGTCACCGACGGCCCGCCCGTGAAGGATACGCTCTCGATGACGTCGGGATAGAGCGTGCCCTGGGCGAGGAAATCCGCGCCGCCCAGCCTTGTAGCCTCGGCCTGGAACACATCGATGAACAGCCCGCCGATGATCTTGCGCTTGCTTTCCGGATCGATGACACCCTCAAGCGCACCGAGAAAGCGCCCTGAAACATCGACATGCACCAGCGGGATGTTGAAAGAGCCGCGGAACAGCCCGACCACTTCCTCCGCCTCGCCCTCGCGCATCAGGCCGTGATCGACGAAAATGCAGGTGAGCTGATCGCCGATGGCCTCGTGAATGAGCACCGCGGCCACAGCGGAGTCCACGCCGCCCGACAGCCCGCAGATGACGCGCGCATCCCCCACCTGCTGCCGGATCCGGGGGATCATCTCGTCGCGGAAGCGCGCCATCGTCCAGTCACCTGCGCAGCCCGCGACGTTGTGCGTGAAATTGCGCAGCATGGCCGCGCCCTGCGGCGTGTGCACGACTTCGGGATGAAACATCAGGCCGTAGAATTTGCGCGCCTCATCCTGGATCACGGCAAACGGTGCGTTTTCCGACACGCCCACCACCTCGAACCCCCCCGGCAGCGCCGTCGCCCGGTCGCCGTGGCTCATCCAGACGCGCAAAGACTCGCCCGGCTTCGCCAGCCCTTCGAACAGCGGGCAAACGCCAGTTATCTCGACATCGGCACGGCCGAATTCCCGCTCCGCCGAGGGCGACACCTCACCGCCGAGCTGCGCGACCATGGTCTGCTGGCCGTAGCAGACCCCGAGCACCGGCAGGCCACTCGTGAAAACGGCCTCCGGCGCGCGCGGCGTCCCCGCGTCGATGACACTGGCAGGGCCCCCGGAGAGGATGATGCCTTTGGGCTTCAGCCGCTCCAGCGCTCCGGCTGCGGATTGGAAGGGCACGACTTCCGAGTACACTCCGGATTCGCGCACGCGCCGCGCGATGAGCTGCGTAACCTGGCTGCCGAAATCGATGATGAGGATGGTGTCGGTCATGGCGTGGCGGTAACACCCGCGCCGGGCTCACGTCAAGGACCTGCGCTGCCGCACACACCCGCGCGCGACGCAACACTGCGCCGCGCTCTGGAACGTCCACGACCTGAATTCAGGCGCTTACTGAGGGCAGTGGGCAGGCGCCATGGCGCCGCGGGCTTTCAACTCCGCGCAGGCCCAGGCACGGGCGGGCTCGGGCAGGTTGCCGTTCAGCATGACCCACTTCTCGTCTTCCGGCGAGACATACGGCGTGTAAATGCCGGCAAGCCAGAAGCCGCCCGCCACGATCGCCGCCAGAATAACGACGGCGAAAAGAAACTTGATCAGACCCATATCTCTCACTCGCTCTCAAGTTGTTTCCTATTGTCGCCGACGAGGCCGAAACCAGCGTATGCGGCGCGGATCACAAGCCGCGTATGTGGCGCCTTTTTTGCAATCCCAGCACCTGTCCCGTACCAGATTCGGCGCCTCGCGGCACGCCGCTGGTCGTGACCCAGCACGCGCATGACTAACAACACAACCACAGCGGCAAGAATGGGGCGATCCCGCCCCGGCAATCTTCATTCCGACACGGGAGCGACTCCGGAAAGACGCTCCCGCGTGAACTCATCGTCCGCCGATCACTTCGCCGCGGATAGCGTCAGTTTGCTTTTTTCCACCTTGTAGCCCCAGGACGGGTTCTTGTTCTTCCAGCCGTTGACCGCGCGCCGGCCGGCATTCGGGCCCTTCTTGGCCATGTCACCCTCGAACCCGTCCACCACCGAATACACGGCCTTGAACCCGGCATCGGTAAGCGCGTTGGCGGCTTTCGCGCTGCGGCTGCCGGAACGGCACATCAACACGACCGGATCGGTCTTGGTCAGCGACTTTGCTGCCAGACGTGCCTCCACCTGCGCGACGAAATCCGGATTGGGATCGAGCGCAAGCATGCCCTTCTTCTGGTTCCATTTTGCCGTCGGGCCGAGCTTGAACGGCACATTGGCATCCATCAGCGGTGTACTGCCCACAAACTGCACCTCGGCGGGGGTCCGCACATCGATGAACAGCACCTTGCCCTTCTTGGAGGTAAGGAAGCCCGGCACCTCCTCCGCACCGAGATAGAGCTTTGCCTTCGTCTGCTTCTTTGCAGCCACCGCAGACGCGTCGACCGCCCAGGCGGCACTGCCCGGCAGCGCCGTCATGACGAGAGCCGCAGCGATTACCAGAGTTTTCAGTCTCATTATTTCACTCACTTCTTCCAGTTGTCCGGTCATACCCGCCGCAAAAACCACGCAGACGGAACGTCAGGGTTATTGTTGAACGAGGTTGGCAAGAGCAAGACCGGCGGGTTGCGGCAGATAGCCCCGTGCGCCATCTCGCGGTGTCGTCTCTGGCTGACCCGACGCGAGCGCGCGTCGGGCGCGCGCCCGTCCGGCTATCGCCCCCCCTGGCGGCGGACGGCGGGATCCCTGGCCCATTTCAAGAATTCCTGGAACAGACGTTCCTGCGCCTCGGGATCGCCGGGGATCGCCTTGACGGCCTCGGAGCGAAAGCGTTCCAGGCTCGCGGGCGAGGACAGCTTCTCGAGTTCGGCCTTGGCGGGCGGGAAGCGGTCCCAGCCCGGCACCTTGCCCGCGAGGTTCACGTCCTTCCATTTGGGATGACTGCCCGGCCGGGTCTGCAGAATCACCAGCCTGGAGAACAGACGCTGAACGAAACGCTCCATCCGGCGGTAGCGATCGCTGCCCCTCTTCCAATCGAAAGCCGCCAGCACCGCCGGAACGGCGATCGTGCGCACCTGTTTGCCCTTGGCGATGAGATTGGGGTAATCGCGGCTCTTGAGCGCGCTCGGCATATAGTATTGTCCCAGCTTGAAACTGTAGGGTACCGGGAGGAAATGGAACCCTGCGGGCCATTTCTTGGCTACGAAGGCATCGAGCGGCTTCGACGACAGGAGCACCACCGCCGCATAGTCGCCGCGCCCGCTCATCATCTGCCTGGCGACGACCGGATGCGGGTTGAATGTGTATTTGGCCTTGATATTGAGCTTGTCGAAGATCAACGGACCCGTATAGGCCGCCGGCGTTCCTTTGGTGTTGAAATTCACCGTCTTGCCGTTCAGATCCTGAAGCGTCCTGATCTCGGGGCGCGCCAGAACGTGCAATTCGGCGGGGAAGAGGCTTGCGATGTAGTTCACCTTGCGCCGCACCTCCGGCCGGTTGCTCAACTCGCCCAGCGAGTCGCCATAGACGATGGCCACATCGACCCCGCGCAGATACAGCAGATCTTTCAGGTTGTCGCCAACGCCGCGCGTCACCATGGGGATGATCCGCATCTCGTCGCCATCGTTGAGCGCACGGGCGATTTCGGAGGCAAAGCGCAGCGGCGCGCCTTCGGGAAGTCCTGACGCGAGGCCGATGGTCCATGCGTTCATCCGCTCCCGGCTGCCGGGAGGGGCTGGTCTCGTCTGCGTCGGCGCCTGCGCCAGAACCAGTGGTTCGCCTGCTGCGGCGGCCGTCTCCTGGGCGCAGGGCGGCGATACCCATCCCGACAGGAATGCCGCCGCCAGGAAGAGGCAGACACTCGATTTTCCGCAGGTTCCGAACATGGCATTATCTCTCTTGCGCGCCGCTTTGTTCCGGCGGTGGAACGCCTGCGAACTCGGTGGCCCTTCGGTACAGTTCTTTCGCTTTTTCGGGATCCCCCCGCAGGCCGACAGCACCGAGCTGCCGCAGGACAGCGGGATCGTAGGTTCGGGCGAGGGCGAAAAGGCCGCGCACATTACCGTGCGAGACAAGCTCCTCGAACGCCAGCCGGGCATACGCAACGTTACCGTTGCGTAGATGCGCCTCGCCCTGCTCGAAAAGCTTCGCTTCCTCCTCCTTGGAGAGCGGCTGCTCGTCGGCGGAAGGCACGGCAGTGTGGTCCGCAGAATTTGGCTGTGTGTCCATCGCATCCGATATACGGACGTGGAAGGTGCGTTTGATGGGAGCTATGTGTTCCCCGCGGTAGAGATGCAGATCGGCGTTGAACGCTCCCCGGAACGCTTGTGGAGCGGTCATCTTCAGATCGCCGCTGTCACCTACGGAAACGATCCAGGTGTTGCGCGTGTAGAAGCCTCCGCTCAGCACGAAGCCTTCAGGAATGCCTTTGAACATCATAAAGGTGTAGGTGGATTTTGAAGAGCCACCACTGCGAAGGGAGGCCGGCAGCCGGATTTTCAGCGGGATCTCCGTCCCCGGCAGTCCCGCAGCATCTTCGACGGCGAAACCGCCCCCGGCTTGACTGGCGGCGGCCGTGACGCGAGCATCGGACGCCGGTCCCGCACCGGTATCATTCTGCGCTCGGGCATCCACAACCAGCCCTGCGAGGGAAGCAGACAAAATAATTCCGAGAAGACGCATCTGGAATTTATCCATTGTCGTCCACAAAAGGAAAATCATCGCAAGTGCGGCACGGCGCCGCAAACCCGCCAATGCCTATTTCTTAGCACCCTCAGCAACATACTGGATATTACTTATTCTGCGGCGATGCGTCTCATGTGACGGCGCTGTATTACGGGAATATTCGGGCTGTTTTTGAATTACGGCGGGCGAGCGAGTGAGAATTCCAAGTTTTTTCGACACTTCGCCGGCTGACGATTAGCCTCTGGCGATAAATTTCCGCCAACGGTTCCTCAGCCATCAAACACAGGCACGCGCCGCATCGCCAGCGCCAGTTTCCGCGGCGCTTGGTCTCGTTTGCACCAAACCGGGACAGTGCGAAGCAACAGGCAGCGCTTTATTAAAATAGCACTAAGCGCACCCATAGCAGTTGATCTATAGACTTATTGTTGTTTCCAGTTCGTTTTCTACAAATATAACTCCCCTATGGTTCGCACCATAGGTTGGTCTGTTCGCCCTATATTTATGATCTTTGCTAAATAACGTATTGTTCCTTCCCATTAGAGTAAAGCATTCGTGCATGGGAACGTACCGGTTTCGACCGGCCGTGCCGGAACAGCGAACTCTAACGGCAGTGCGTGGCCAGCGTCCTGGCAGCTTGCGTGCTGCAGGACCAGACCGCTTTCCCAGCGCATCTGACCTGCCGCACGCCGCAGAGCCGGCGAGGAAGGAAGGAAATATGCGGTCTCCGCAGACCTTTAACCGCTTTCGCGTAGCTTCGGGAAACGGCAGAACGCCGCCCGCGCGGAAATGGTCCAACCCGACACGCCGGGCAGACGAAGGCTTCGGCGCAACTCTTCCCAAACGCCCGATACAGGCGAAAGACTTTGGCAGGAGGCTCGGAAAAGCCGCTGCCAGGAAGGCGTCGAGGACTCGGGTCGGCGGCAGCAAGCCGGCGAACTCCGAAGCCATGCGCGAACTCATCGCCAAGTTGCAAAGCTACATCATGGCACTGCACCAGTCGGCGATGAAGTCTGGCGAAGCCCCCGGCAGCAGGCAGCCGAGCCCCGCGCTTTCGCACGCGCGGCCAGCCGCCTCGAAACGCCGTGCCTTCGCGAATGCCGATGAAACAGCCCCTCAAACCCGGATCGAAACCATGAAGATCATGACCAACAATCGCTCTGCCATCAACGCTGCGAAAGGATCGAGAGCTTCCGCAGGAACGAGGAGCCGCGCCTCGTCCGCGGCCGGCAAGACCCCCTGGAAGGCGATATCGGCCAGGACGGCGATCCCGTCGCAAGCTGCCGCCAAAGCCGCGATCGCTTCGGCCAGAAAGGCTTCGCCGTCGTCGAAGGCCACGGCCGGGGCGGCCCGGTCGAAGGTGACCGCGAAGTCGGCATCCCGCCCAGCCGCCGAGCGGGCGCAGGCAAGCAGAGCGGCAATGCCAGCAAGCCAGGCTGCGAAACCGGCAAGCCGGGCCGCGAAGCCGGCAAGCCGGGCTGCGAAACCGGCAAGCCGGGCCGCGAAGCCGGCGAGCCGGGCCGCGAAACCAGCGAGCCAGGCTGCGAAGCCTGCGAGCCGGGCTGCGAAGCCTGCGAGCCGGGCCGCGAAACCAGCAAGCCGCGCCGCGAAACCGGCGAGCCGGGCCGCGAAACCAGCAAGCCGGACCGTGAAACCGGCGAGCCGGGCCGCGAAACCAGCAAGCCGGACCGCGAAACCGGCGAGCCGGGCCGCGAAACCGCGTGCGCAATCCGCAGCGAAGTCCGCGCAGGGGCGCAGCGCGGCAGCCCGCCGTCCGTCGCAGGCTCGGGCTAGCGCGCGGTCACAGTCCCGCCCGGCCGCTTCCAAAGCTTCGAGCGGAAGCGCCCCGCTGTCGTCCTCCAGTGGTCAGAAGTCGGCTCGCAAGCCGGCGTCGCGCGCTGCATCCCAGTCGCGGTCGCCTGCGAAGACGGCCCGGCCCAGGTCGCAGGCTTCCGCCAAGTCGCGGGCGCCGTCCAAATCGCGGGCTTCGTCCAGGTCTCAGGCCTGCCTGTCGAGCCTCAACGGAACCGTTGCTTTGAAACGGATGGCCAGCGCTCCGACGAAAAAGGCAGCGAAACCGAAGGCAGTCAGGGCTGCGAAGCCGCAGCGCGCCCGCCGCGCCACCGACTTCCAGCAGATCCGGATCTACCGGTAGCGGCGCCCCGGCTTTGGTGAGCGTGCCTTGCGCGCCACCGGCCGTCAGAGCCCACCAGCCACGCACGAACGCCCCGGCGCGTTCGTGCTAGTACAGCCCGAGGCAAGTTCGCACCCCATTCGCCGCACATGCGCAAGCGAACTTGCATCGGAAAAGCTGCACTAGAATCAATAAGTTGCTAGCACGCTTAACCGCTAGGAAATCCTGTGAGCGCTCGCGGCAAGTGGGTCAGGATTTCCTGCGGGGCGTACTAGCGGCGGATTCGAACTGAACACGGCGCGCCGGACGAGAGGCAGGAACCGATCCTCGCCCGCTATCGCCCGGCGCCCGCCACCTTTGAGATCCCCTCGCGCCCTGTCGCGGATGTCCCGACCACGGCCACGCTCGGCCGGGCGCGAAAGCTTCACTCAAGCCTCACCGGCTAGCCACGCTCCAAGATGCGGAAGTGCCGCCAGCCGGAATGGAGCCGGAGCCGATGAGCAGTCTCTATATCTACGGCGTCGTGAGCATGGCCAAGCCCCTGAGCTTCAACGGCCGCGGCTTGGCAGGTGGCCTGCGGGTCATCGGTGAAGACGGCGCAGGCGCGATCGTGGGCGACGTGCCGGATTGCGATCTGGCCGCCTTGCCGCGCGAGCAGGCCGTGAGCTTCCTCCTCCGCCATCAGGAGGCGCTCGATGAGGCGATGGCTCAGACAACCGTGCTGCCCGTCAAGTTCGGCACGATAGCGCCGGAAGAAGACGCGGTCCGCCACGTATTGATCCAGGGCAAGGACACGCTTGACGCCTGTCTCGCCGAATTCACCGATCACCTGCAGATGGAAGTCGCGGTGCTTTGGCGGCTCGACCAGGTCTTTGCCGAAATCGCCAACGAGCACGACATCGCCCGGCTGCGCGAAAAGGCGCAGGCCTCCGAGGGTGAGGAAGGCAGTACCCGGCTAGAACAGGCGGTAAAGGCCGCGCTGGAACGCCGCCGCGCCGCGCTTGCCGACGAGGTTTGCGACGTTCTCGGCACGGTCGCCACCGAGATGGCCACAACGCCGCCGCCCAACGACCAGATGGCCGCCAATGTCGCGCTCCTGCTCAACAAAACCGACATGGGCTCGCTCGAAGGCATGCTGAACCGCCTGGACGCCGAGATGGCGGGGGAGGTCAAATTCCACGCCACGGGTCCTCTGCCGCCGTCGAGCTTCGCGACTTTGGAAATCACATTCCCGCCCTCCGGGACCATCGATTGGCTGGCCGATGCCAGCGCGGCCGCGGACCTGGTGATGATCAACGTCGTCCGTCAGCAGATGCAGTCCCCGTCCGGCTGCGCTTCCCACCAGGAGAGCGCCGCATGAAACGGGAGGGGCCGGGCCGCGCGACAGGCGTCTCCCCCAGCACGGCCTCTGCCGCGCCACTCGGCAGCAGCCTCATCTATGTCTACGGCATAACACGCGTCGGCGCCATGTCACCGGGCGCCGCGGCACTGGTGGAGGGTATCGTTCCCGGAACCTGCGTCGAACTCGTCCCGGAAGGCAAGATTGCCGCCGTGGTCAGCCGTGTGCCCCGCGACGTCTTCACATCCGGTAGCGCAGGCGCCGAGGAAGCCGGCGCTCTTGCCAGCGAGCGCATGCTTGCTCATCACCGCGTTCTCGCCGACCTGGCGCATTTCTGCACAGTTGCCCCGATGAGATTCGGCGTCACCTGCCGAAGCTTCGCCGAGCTCCTCGACACGCTCACGCGTTCCGCCGCCCTCTTCGAACGCGCGCTCGCCCGGACGGAAGGGGCGCGGGAATGGCGGATCAAGCTTCATGCCGATGTCGATGTCTGCCGCGCCGCGGTGCGGGCCACCCTGGCCCGGAAGCCCCCCTCCCCTGCCCCCGGCGGTACGAGCGCGATCAGCGTCTTCCTTCGCCGCAAGGCGCCCCGCGATCTGGACCGCGAGGTCTTGCGAGACCTGGAGGCCCGCGCCGAAAGCGTCCACCGCCTCATCACCACGAAGACGCGCGAGGCGGCGCCGGATACCTCTTACGGCCTGTGCGCGGGCTGGAACGGTTATGCGCCGGCGCTGATCTTGAAGTCGGCCTATCTCGTCGAGAAGGCCGGCGAGGCCACGTTCAAGCAAGCCATGGCCGACCTTGGCGAGGCGCTCGAAGCGGAGGGATGCAGCCTCGAGGTGACTGGCCCCTGGCCACCGTACAGCTTTGCCGCTGTCGATGTCGCAAGCGCAGAACCGCAGGATCGTTGAAACGGCGGTCCACATTTGCGCCGTCAGGATTACTCATCGGCCACCAAAGCTCTGCTGGACGCGGCGTTCCCGCTGTGATATGGCGCACGACACCATGACAGTTTCGCTCACCATAGGCGTGCTTCCAGCGCCACGTGCCCGAAGCGCTCGACGACGCGGAAGAGATTCTGCGCTTCCGCCGCGCGCCGCTGGTCATGGCCGCCCTTCGTAATTGACGGCCCCCCAAGAGCGCCTGCCGGAAGCTGATCCGGTCCAGAGTCTTCCCAAGCAGCAGGCGCTTTCATGACATCCAGCTTCTTTCTCCGGCATCAGGCGCCGGGCGACGACAGCGCTGTCGAGTTCCTTCACGCCCAGGTCTTCGGTCCGGGGCGTTTCGCGCGCACCGCCTACCGCATTCGCGAAGCCTCTGCGGCCAAGCCGGTCGTGGCGCTGACCGCCTGGGTCGGCGATACCCTGGCGGGTGTCATCCATTTCACGGCTGTCACCATCGGCGGACGGCAGGGCGCCGCGCTGCTCGGCCCGCTGGCTATTGCGCCCTGCTGGCAGAACAAGGGCTGCGGCATGCGGCTGATCATTGACGGCATGTCGGAGGCGCGCGCGAAGGGCTGCGATCTGATCATCCTCGTCGGTGATCCGCCCTATTACCAGCGGGCGGGTTTTCGCGCCATTCCGGAGGGACAGATCGTTCTGCCTGGTCCGGCGGATCCGGCGCGGCTCCTGGCTGCCGAGTTGGCGCCCGGCGCGCTCGCGGGCTACAGCGGCCTAGTACAGCCCGAAGCAAGTTCGACCCCCATTTGCCGCATGTGCGCAAGCGAACTTACTTCGGATAAAGCTGTCCCAGAATCAATAGCTTGCTAGTACGCCTTACCGCTAAGAAGTCCTGTGAGCGCTCGCGGCAAATGGATCAGGACTTCTAAGCTCGACTTTGTACTTTTTTCTCATCGTCGCCAGTCAAATGACGGCCCAGAAGATGGCGTTTACATTGACTGTTGCGCCTCATGCCAGTGCCGCCAGGAGACAGCGCTGAGCGGTCAGTTCATCGCCTTCGCGCT
>JBNKIW010000036.1:0-27250 GCA_050290865.1 Rhodomicrobiaceae bacterium
TCGCGCCGTTCATAAGCTCCCTCCATCCAGAACATATAGGGAACATGTGGCGTTCAACAGTCAATGTAGACAGCGCCATGTTCTAACCCAGGCTCGCGTTGCGGGCATTGGTGCTTTCCGGCGCCCTGCTCAGTTTTTCAGCCGCGCAGGCCGCCGACACGATCAAGGTCGGTATTCTCCATTCGCTTTCAGGCACCATGGCTATCAGCGAGACGACGCTCAAGGACGTCATGCTGATGCTCATCGAGGAGCTGAACAAGAAAGGCGGCCTGTTGGGCAAGAAGCTCGAAGCGGTGGTCGTCGATCCGGCGTCGAACTGGCCGCTTTTCGCCTAAAAAGCCCGGCAGCTCATTTCCCAGGACAAGGTCGCGGCGACGTTCGGCTGCTGGACCTCCGTTTCGCGCAAATCCGTGCTGCCGGTGTTCGAGGAGCTGAACGGTCTTCTGTTCTATCCCGTGCAGTATGAGGGCGAGGAAAGCTCGAAGGACGTCTTCTACACCGGTGCCGCGCCGAACCAGCAGGCCATTCCTGCCGTCGATTACCTGATGGAGAAACGGGCGATGCGCGTGCGGTGCCGGTGCTCGAAGCGCTGAGGGGCAGAAAGCTATTCACGCGCAAGTCGGACGGCAAGGTGTTTATCGTCAAAGAGGCGGGTGACGGTTATAGCCTCACCGACCCGGTGACAGGCAAGGCGGCTGGTGAGGCCCCTGCGGGCGCACTCGACAAAATCAAGGTCAACAACGCGCTCCGCCGCGCGATCGAGGGGGCGCTCGGCTCGGTGCTGCTGCTCGCCGCCATCGGCCTCGCCATCATCTTCGGTGTGATGGGCGTCATCAACATGGCCCATGGCGAGATGGTGATGCTCGGCGCATATACCACCTACATGGTGCAGGAACTGTTCCGTGCCTATGCGCCGGGCGCGTTCGACGCCTCGCTGTTCGTGGCGCTGCCCGCGGCCTTCGCCATCGCCGGGCTGATGGGCATGGCGCTGGAGCGCGGCATCATCCGCTTCCTCTACGGGTGGCCTCTGGAGACGCTGCTCGCCACCTGGGGCCTCAGCCTCATGTTGCAGCAACTGGTGCGCTCCCTGTTCGGGCCATCGAACCGCGAGGTCGGCACGCCGTCCTGGATGAGCGGCACGGTGGAAGTCTCCAGCGGCCTGATCCTGACCTCCAACCGCATCGCTATCGTGGTTTTCGCGGCCGTCGTCTTCGTCGCGCTGATGCTGGTCGTGCGCTACACCACTTTCTGTCTGCAAATGCGCGCCGTTACGCAGAACCGGGCGATGGCTGCCCCCGTCGGCATCCGTTCGGTCTGGGTGGACGCCATGACCTTCGGCCTCGGCTTAGGCATCGCCGGGGTCGCGGGTGTCGCGCTCAGCCAGATCGACAACGTCTCGCCCAATCTCGGCCAGTCCTACATCATCGACAGCTTCCTGGTCGTGGTATTCGGTGGCGTCGGCAATCTCTGGGGGACGCTGGTCGGCGCGCTTTCGCTCGGCATCCTCAATAAATTCCTGGAGCCTTACGCCGGGGCGGTGCTCGGCAAGATCCTGACCCTGACCGGCGTCATCCTGTTCATTCAAAGGCGGCCGCGCGGATTGTTCGCGCTCAAGGGCCGCGCGGTGGAGGCTTGACCCATGTCCTCAAGTAGCGAAGCGGTAGGACAACAAAAGACATCCTCAAGTAGCGAAGCGGTAGGACAGGAAGAGACAACACGCCGCTCGCCGCTCTTCGGCCTGCCGCTCGATGCCGCGGGCTGGGTTTTCCTCGTGGTGCTCGCCGTGGTGACGGTGGCCGCGCCGGTGCTCAATCTGGTCACGGACGCCGCCTCCGCTATCCATGTCCCGACTTATGCTGTCACGCTTCTCGGCAAATATCTCACCTACGCGTTCCTGGCGCTGTCGGTCGATACCGTCTGGGGATTTTGCGGCATCCCAAATCTGGGACATGGAGCTTTCTTCGCGCTCGGCGGCTACGCGATGGGCTTGTATCTGATGTGCTCGATCGCCGGGCGCGGCGTCTGCGGCAATACCACGCTGCCCGATTTCATGGTGTTCCTGAACTGGAAGGAACTGCCCTGGTACCGGTACGGCTTCGATTGGTCCCCTTCGCGGCCGTCATGGCGATGCTGGTGCCGGGGCTCCTGGCGCTCGTCTTCGGCTGGTTCGCCTTTCGCTCGCGGGTGACGGGCGTGTACCTCTCGATCATCACCCAGGCGATGACGTTTGCACTAATGCTCTCCTTCTTCCGCAACAATATGGGGTTCGGCGGCAATAACGGCCTGACCGACTTCAAGGATCTCCTCGGCTTCAATTTGCAGTCGGACGCGACACGAAGCTGCCTGTTCGTTGCCTCGGGCGTGGCGCTGGGAGCCGGGTTCATCCTCTGCCGGCTGATCGTCGCCTCCAAGCTCGGCCGCGTGATCACCGCCATCCGCGACGCCGAAAGCCGCACGCGCTTCCTCGGCTGCCGCGTCGAGAACTACAAGCTGTTCGTGTTCGTAGTCTCCGCGATGATTCGTTGAGAGGGCAAGCCATGATCCCAGGCGAAATCATCTGCGCGGAGGGCGAGATCGAGCTGAACGCCGGCCGTGACGCCATCACCCTGACCGTGGGCAATACCGGCGACCGCCCGGTGCAGGTCGGCAGCCACTACCATTTCTACGAGACAGCGCCGCGCTCGCCTTCTACCGCGAGGCGGCGCGCGGGGCAAGGCTGGACATCCCGGCGGGGACGGCGGTGCGCTTCGAGCCCGGGCAGGCGCGCGAGGTGCGGCTGGTGCCGTTTGCGGGCCGCAGCGAGATTTACGGGTTCAATCAGAAGGTGATGGGGAAGGTCTGACGCCATGCCAGCAAAAATCACCCTCGCTGCCTACGCCGGAATGTACGGCCCCACCGTTGGCGACAAGGTGCGGCTCGCCGATACCGACCTCATCATCGAGGTGGAGAAGGATTTCACCACCTATGTCGAGGAGGTGAAATTCGGCGGCGGCAAGGTCATTCGCGACGGCATGGGCCAGGGACAGGCGACGCGTGCCCAGGGTGCCATGGACACCGTGATTACCAATGCGCTCATTCTCGACCACTGGGGCATCGTCAAGGCAGATATCGGCATCAAGGACGGGCGTATCGCTGCCATCGGCAAGGCGCGCAACCCGGACACGCAAGCCAACGTGGATATCGTCATCGGGCCGGGCACCGAGGCAATCGCCGCGGAGGGCAAGATCGTCACCGCGGGCGGGCTCGACGTGCACATCCACTTCATCTGTCCCCAGCAGATCGATGAGGCGCTCTATTCCGGCATCACCACCATGATGGGCGGCGGTACCGGACCGGCGGCGGGCACCAACGCCACGACCTGCACGCCCGGCCCCTGGCGCAGCGCTACTTCCTGTATTAGGCGTTCACCCCAGCTCCGCCATCGCCTTCCCGAGCGTTGCGGCGTTGTGCGCGATTCGGCTGTCGTCGCCCTTGATCCCCGGCGGGCGCAGGTTCACGCCGTCAAAGCGCGGCAGCACATGAACATGGGTATGAAAAATCACCTGCCCGCCGGCGGATTCCGAAAACTGCTGCACCGTGACACCATCGGCTCTGAACGCAACTTTGGCCGCGCGTGCAACGCGTTGCACGGTTTTGATCAGATGCGGCAGATCGTCGGGATCCGCGTCGAGAATATTGCGCGAGGGGGTTTTGGGCAGCACCAGGGCGTGGCCGTCGGCGCGGGGCATGATGTCCATGAAGACGAAAGTCTGCTCGTCCTCGTAGACCTTGTGGCAGGGCATTTCGCCACGCAGGATTTTGGCGAAGATGTTGGACGGATCGTATTCGGGCGAGCTGGCTGTCATGAGGCGCTCCAGTTTTTGGCTGGCTTCCGTCCGGGCGGCGCGGGACGGTGTTGTCGTTGCGCCAGTGTTAGGGGAGGGCGGGGCACCGGGTCAAGTGCGTGGATGACTTCCCGTTGCTTCCGCGAAGCTGCCGGCGCCGTCTGGCCCCGGGCTGCGGCAAATCGTCATGATTTAACCCGAGTAATATTCTCAACTTATGGCAGTATGACGCCCGGGAAAGATCGCCATGTGCGGCAATTTCTGCCCAGGCTGTGTCAACGTTGTGTGCTGATATTGCGCCGTCAGCGGATAGCCTGCGGCAATTGGTAACAAAAACACTTGACCGCATCGCCATCATGTCGCAGCCTATATGACAGTTATTGAATATACAGCTTTTCATATACAGTCCCGTTTCTCGCCGGAAGACGGCGACGATGTTGCTCCCGGGCGCGGTGATCGCCGGCGTTCGGCAATAAGCTGAGGTGGAACAGGGGCACGTTCCAACGACAGGAGAGCCTCGGTCAGATTGCGGAGGTATCTTCTGCAATTAGAAGAATAACCGGACCTCGCCCGGCAGTGGCGTGGACGGAGGATGAAACGCCAGAACAAGGGGGTTGCTCATGACGACGTCGAGTTTGCATCGATTCGCAGGTGTGGCAGTCATGCTAGGGGCGGCGATTGTTGCCGGGTCGGCAATGGCTGCGGACAACAAGGCCGAAATGATGGCCAACACCTGCGCGGGGTGTCACGGTCCGGACGGTTCCAGCCGCGGGCCGGTCACGCCGACGATCGCCTCGCTTTCGCCGGACTATTTCATCTTCTCGATGAAGGAATTCAAGTCGGGTAAGCGCCCGTCTACGGTTATGGCCCGCATCGCCAAGGGCTATTCGGATGCCGATATCAAAGCGATGGCCGAATATTTCGAGACCAAGCCGTTCGTGCGCACTATCCAGACGGTCGATGCCGCCAAGATCAAGAACGGCAAGGAACTGGCCAAGAAGTACTGCTCGTCATGCCATGAGGAGGAGGGCAAGGTCGGCGAGGGCGTCGGCGTGCTGGCGGGGCAGTGGCTCCCCTACATGCAGATCGCGCTCGCCGATTTTCTCGACGGAAAACGCGAACTCGAACGGCGGCAAAAACAGAAATACGACAAGCTGATCGCCGAGCAGGGCGGAGTGGAAGCCTTCCAGCCGATTCTGCACTACTACGCCAGCGTGAAATAAGATTGGGGGAGCGAACGTCATGACCATACTTAATCGCCGCACATTTCTCACGCTGGCCGGTGCGTCTGCTGCCGCCGGAGTCCTCGGAGCACCGCATATCGCCCGCGCGGCGAGCGGCAAGGTCGTCATCGTCGGTGGCGGTCCGGGCGGCGCCACGGCGGCAAAATATCTTCGCCGCGCCGATCCCTCCATCGAGGTGACGCTGATCGAAGCCAACAAGGCCTATCACACCTGCTTCATGAGCAACGAGGTGCTGGCGGGCGAGCGCACGCTGGACGGCATCAAGGTCGGCTATGACGGCCTGAAGAAGCACGGCATCAAAGTGGTGAACGATCTGGTCACCGGCATCGACGGCGCCGGCAAGACGGTGACCACCAAGGGGGGGCAGAAATTCGCCTTCGACCGCTGCATCGTTGCGCCCGGCATCGACCTCATGGCCGACGCCATCGACGGCTACAGCGAGGCAGCCTACGAGAAAATGCCGCATGCGTGGAAGGCCGGTCCGCAGACGGCGCTTCTGCGCAAGCAGCTCGAAGCCATGGACGATGGCGGTGTCGTCGTCATCGTGGCGCCGCCGAACCCGTTCCGCTGTCCGCCCGGACCCTATGAGCGGGCCAGTCTGATTGCGTCCTATCTCAAGGCGCACAAGCCCAAGTCCAAGCTGATCATCCTCGATGCCAAGGACGCGTTCTCCAAGAAGAAGCTGTTCGAGCAGGCGTGGGCGAAGTTCTACGGCTATGGCACGCCGAACAGCCTGATCGAGTGGGTGCCGGCGGCCAAGGGCGGCAAGGTGGACAAGATCGACGTGGCGGGAATGTCGGTCGCAACCGACTTCGACACCTTCAAGGCCGCGGTGGTCAACGTCATCCCGCCGCAGAGGGCCGGCAAAATCGCGTTCGATGCCGGACTGGTCGAGGGCAACTGGGCGCCGGTGAACAAGGGCACGTTCGAATCGAGCAAGGTGGCGGGCATTCACGTGCTCGGCGATGCCGCTGTCGCCGCCGCCATGCCGAAATCGGGCTATGCCGCCAATTCGCAGGCGAAGGTCTGTGCGGCGGCGGTCGCCGCGGCGCTCAAAGGCCAGGCCGCGCCCACGCCCGCTTACGTCAACACCTGCTACTCGATCGCGGCGAAGGACTACGCCTTCTCGGTTGCTGCCGTCTACACCTATGACGCCGAGAAGAACGCGATCGCAAAGGTGAAGGGGTCTGGCGGTCTTTCCCCGATGGACGCGTCCGACGAGACCCGCAAGCGCGAGGCTCAGTACGCGCATAGCTGGTACAATAACATCGTCGCGGACATCTGGGGCTGATGAAAAAAAGGGGTGGGCCGTGGCGGCCCGCCCTTCCCGCCTGATCGCCGTCGCAGCTCCCGGCCGGAGGCTTTTGGATGCGGTCAGGAACTGCGGTTCTCGCGTTCCTCAATGTCTGGATTTGGAGAGGGTCGGTGGTGAAACGTCTGCACCGCATGCTGATCCCGGCGACGGCTCTCGGTGGCCTGTCGCTCCTGGTTTTCGGCGGCTTCGCCATGGCGGCATTCGTCGGCGGTTTCAATCTCCTTGCCGAGAAGACCAGCAGTGTGGAATTCTGCACGTCGTGTCATGAGATGCAGCAGAATCTGGCCGAGTTGAAGAAAACGCTCCACTATAACAACCGGACCGGTGTGCGGGTAACCTGCCAGGACTGCCACGTGCCGCACAGCTTCTTCCCGAAACTGGCAGCCAAGCTCTGGGCGGCGAAAGATGTTTATCATCACTTTCTGGGCACCATCGACACGCCACAGAAATACGAGGCGCGGCGGCTGGAGATGGCGCGGCGGGTGTGGGCGAAGATGGAAGCGACCCAGTCGCGGGAATGCCGCCGCTGTCACGATCTCGCGGCCATGAAGCTCGATGAGCAGGGCCGGCGCGCGAGGCTGAAACACCCGCGTGCCCAGCAGGAGGGCAAGCACTGCATCGGCTGCCACAAGGGCGTCGTGCACGAACTGCCGACGGGTTATGAGGGCGATTGAGTGGGCTGCCACCGGACAATGGAACGGCGATGAGATTGTTTTCACCTCGGTTTGGCCTGGCCGGCTTCTTGTCGATGCTGGTTTTCTGGCTGGCGCTGGGGCCGTTCGCGGCGGCGGGCGGGCAGGAGGCGGCGCGGATCGCCCGCGGCGGCAGGCTCTATGATAATTGGATCAAGGAGATCGGTTCGACCATCCTGCATCGGATCGAGGCGTCGTCCGACAAGCCGGTCCGGCGGCCGAGGCGGTGCGTCAACTGCCATGGCTGGGATTATCGCGGCAAAGACGGCCCGGCTTCGCGCGTCGGCGGCTCCTCGCTGGTAAAGGGGCTGCTCGGGATCAAAGGGGTGACCGAGGAGCGGCTCGCGCGGATTCTGGGCGATGAAACGCACGGCTATGGCGAATACCTGAATGAAACCGACCGGGCCGATCTCGCGAAGTTTCTCGCCAAGGGCCTCGTGGCGATGGACACGATGATCGACCGCGAAACGCTGCTCGCCAAGGGCAGAGCGGCGTCCGGCAACGTGTTCTTCCAGACCATCTGTGCCAACTGCCACGGCAATGACGGGCAGCAGATCGCCGAAGCTCAGCCTCTGGGCGACACGGCGCGCCGCAATCCGTGGCAGGGTTTGCACACGCTGCTCAACGGGCACCCGAGCGGCACCATGCCCGCTTTGCGCGTTCTCGACCCGGCGATGCTGCTCGACACACTCGCTTACGTGCAGACGCTGCCGCCCCGTGACCGGCTGGCGTCCATCGTGCGCGGCGGGCGGCTCTACGACACCTGGTACAAGGAGAACGGCCGCAAGGTTCCGGACACGGTGCATCCCGCCTATCCGGGGACGCCGCCCAAGAGCATCAACACGCGCACCACTTGGCGCTGCAAGGAATGTCATGGCTGGGATTATCTCGGGCGTGACGGTGTTTACGGACGGTCGGAACACAAGACGGATATCATCGGCATCAACGGCATGGTCGGCGCCGATCCCTCCGCGATCGCCGCCAAGATCCTCGATGCGCAGCACGGCTACGCCCGGCTCCTGTCTCCACGCGACGTGGCCGACCTCGCCAACTTCGTCGCGCTTGGCCAGATCGACATGCAGTCCTATATTGATGGCAAGACGCTCAAGGCGCGCGGCGACGCTACCCGCTATGCACCGTACTACCACACGATCTGCGCGGCATGCCACGGGGCTGACGGGAGCGAGGTGCGGACGATGCCGCCGGTGGGACGGATCGCGAAATCCGATCCCTGGCGCGCGCTCCATGGGATACTCAACGGCCACCCCGGTGAGCCCATGCCGCCGCTGATCGCCGTGTCGCGCGAGGCCGCTGCGGGCATCCTCGCCTACATCCAGACCCTTCCGGCCGAAAGGGGTGGGGGCGGCAGCGGCCAACCGAAGTGAGCCGGTCCAGCGACGCATAGCGATCATGAAGTCAGTAAGGAGATCGAAGGTGGCAAATTCTCTTCAGCAAGTCAGCCGCCGCGAGGCGCTGGCAACCGCCGGACTGGGGCTGGCGGCCCTGACCGCCATTGGCTTGCCCATACCCGCGCTTGCCTCGGTGGAGGACGTCCGCGCGGCGATGAAGGAATACCTGAACGGCGTCGAGCCGAAGGAGGGGCGGGTCAAGCTGACCATTCCTCAAGTCGCCGACAACGGCGCGACCGTACCGTATACGGTGAAGGTGGACAGCCCGATGACCGATGCCGACCATGTGAAGACCATCTACGTTCTTGCCGACGGCAACATCTTCCCTCTGGCGGCCGCCTTTCACCTTACACCGGACTGCGGCGCTGCGGAGGTCTCGGCCCGGATGCGGCTGGCGAAGTCGCAGAACGTCTATGCCCTGGCGGCGATGAGCGACGGCAGCTTCTACCTGGCGAAGAGCGCGGTGAAGGTCACCATCGGCGGCTGTCTCTGAGCGTAAACGAATTCAGAACCGGATCAGGATCTATGGCAGAAAAACCCCGCCTCAAAGTCCCCGCCTCGGTGAAGCCGGGCGAAGTGTTCGAAGTGAAGACGCTTCTCAAGCATCCCATGGAGCCGGGGGTGCGCAAGGATGCCTCGGGCAAGACCATCCCGCGCAAAATCATCAACAAATTCATCTGCAAGGCCAATGGCCGCGAGGTGTTCGTCGCCGACCTGTTTCCGGCGACGGCGGCCGATCCCTATCTCAGCTTCAGGCTTAGGCTGAAGGAAACGTCCAAGCTCGAATTCTCGTGGATCGACGATGACGGAACGGTGACGGCGAAAACGGTCGAAGTGAAGGTCGGGTAAGCGGAGCAGGTTCGGGGCGGGGAACCGGGTTCGGTCCGCTCCTTTCAGAACCGGCGCTTTCGCACCCGGCGGCGCCGATACACCGCGGGCAGTGGCGATGCTCTCGAAGCGGCCGTCACGCCGCGAGAAGTTTGTCGAGCTTGGCCATGATCGCCTGTCCCGCCTCCCCGCAGTTGCCTTCCATCTGCCGGTCGAGCACGAAGCGGGCTGCAACGATATGGGCGCGGGCCACCGCCTTTTCATGCGCGCCCAGATGGCCCACGTCCCGCCAGTATGCGCAGAAGCGGCTCGCCAGCGAAGCCAATAGCAGATAGCCGAACAGTCCGGCCTGTCCTGACATGTCGTGGAAGATGCGATGGAGTTCGTCATGGACCTCGCGTTCGTCCCCCTCCTCCGGATCGGCAAGGGAGTCGATCAGTTGCGCGGCGCGCTCGCAGTCGTGCACGACCTGTGCGAACCAGATGGTCTTCAGTTTGTTCAACTGGGCTGTGGCGTCGAAGGGCATGGTCATGGCTCAGATTTCCTACGCTACGCAGATGAGGTTTCGTTGCCGTGTCAGCGCTTTCCCGGTCCGGTGGCCGGCGGTGGTCAAGGTGCCGCGGGGCCGTCCATTTCGGTCAGGAGCGCGTCGATGTCTTCCTTCGTGATTGGCGGCGCCAGGCGGCCTGAGACAGGTGTCGCGGCCGGTTGGGCCTGGTGGTTGCCGGGCGTTGGCAATTTCCGCTCAAGCAGCCGGGCAACCTCGGTCAGAAGGTCGCGCTGCTCGATCGGCTTGGCGAGATAGCCGTCCATCCCCTCGGAGAGATAGCGCTCGCGATCGCCGCTCATCGCGTCCGCGGTCAGGGCGACGACCGGCATGTCTTTCCAGGACTCGCCCGAGGCCCGGATACGCTTCAGCGTTTCGATCCCGTCGAGAACCGGCATGTGGGCGTCGAGCAGAACGAGATCGAATTGCTGTTCGCGGAGCCGCTCAAGTGCCTGCTGGCCGTCTTCCGCCTCGGTGACGACGTAGCCTTCCGGTTCGAGAAACAGCCGCGCCACCCGCCTGTTGAGCGGGTGGTCGTCGACGAGCAGAATTCTCCGGCCACGCCGGGCGACGCGGCGGGGTGCGCAAAGCTGGTCCTGGAGCTCGGCGGCGGGCGCCGTCCGGGCCGGCTCCACGAGCATCGTCAGTTTGAAGACCGACCCTTTGCCCGGCTCGCTTTCCACCTCCACATCGCCGCCCATCGCCCTGGCAAGCTTGCGCGTGATCGCAAGGCCCAGCCCGGTGCCGCCGAACTGACGCGAGATCGACGCGTCGGCCTGCGTGAACGGTGCGAACAGGTGGCTGATGGTCTCCCGGTCCATGCCGATGCCGGTGTCGGAAACGGTGATGGAAACGCCCAGTCCGGACGGGCTGGGAAAGGTGGACGCGTGGACAACCACCTCGCCGCGCCGCGTGAACTTGATCGCGTTCGAAACCAGGTTGGAAATGCACTGGCCGACACGGTTCGGATCGAAATTGAGCCTTTCGGGCAGCGCGTCGTCGATCTCCAGACGGAGGTCGAGCCCTTTTTCTTCCGCGCGTGGCCGCCACAGCCAGTGCTGGCGGTTGAGGACCTGCCGCAGGTCATGATCGACCGGCGCGACGTCCATGCGGCCCGCCTCGATCTTGGAGAAATCCAGCACATCGTCGAGCAGCTCTTTGAGCATCTTGGCGGACTCGAGAATGATGACGGCCTGCTCGCGCTGCTCCTGCGGCAGTGTGGAACGCATCAGCACCTGTGCCATGCCGAGAATGCCGTTGAGGGGGGTGCGGATCTCGTGGCTCATATTGGCGAGAAAGCTCGATTTGGCGGCGTTTGCGGCCTCGGCCTGCGCACGGGAAACCTCCAGTTCCTTCTCACGCTGGCGCAATTCGGTGACGTCCGCGGCCACGCCGACATAACGGTTGCCGCTCATCGGGGTGAGGGTGACCTTGAAGACGCGGCCATCGCGCGAGGTCAGATGGAACGGCTTGCCTGTCTCCATGCGTACGGCGAGATTTTCGGCTCTTGAGCGGCATTCGTGCGGCGGCATGTCGGGGAGAACGCGCAGGGTCGCCTCGAAAAGCGCCTCGCGCAAAGGGAGGCCGCGCCGCGCCTCCTCGTAGAACTCGGCGAATGCCATACGGGCAACACGGTTGGTCAGGACCGGCCGGAATTCCGCGTCAAAGATCGCAATGCCGTTCGGCAGACAATCCAGGGCTTCCAGGATCAGGGCCGCCAAGCCGTCCCTGTTCTGCTCATCCATGGTCATTCTCGGGCCTTCGGCGCTGAGGCGTCTCGCCATCCAGCTTGACTCGTCTCCTCCTAAGATTTCGTTCGGCGTCTTCATGCACGTTAAGCGTGCATCAACTTTCCGCGGGGGCGCCTTGCAGAACGGCGAACCGCCGAAAATATGATGGAGAAGGTCGGATTTGAGACAATACACCAGAACCCGGATGTATTTCAGGCTTTTGCAGCTTTTGGTTGCTACTGTGTGAGTCAAACTCGGAAAAACTGCCGATGGAAAACGCGCCCGGTCTTCCCCGCTTCGAGGCCCCTTATGCAGGGGACGACGCGACCATCGCCCGGGCCGTTCTCGCCGCCACGACGCTGTCGCCCGAGCGCGAGCGCGCCATCGAAGAGCGGGCGCGCGACCTTATCCTCGCCATCCGGGCCGGGACCGGGACCATTGGCGGCGTGGAGGATCTCCTTCGTGAATACGCGCTCTCCACGCGGGAAGGGCTGGCGCTGATGGTGCTGGCCGAGGCGCTCCTGCGTGTTCCCGACTCGCTTACCGCCGACCGGCTCATCGAGGACAAGCTCGGCCAGGGCGATTTCCTGCATCACGCGTCCCGATCGCGGGCGCTCCTGGTGAACGCCTCGGCTGTCGCGCTGGGGTGGTCGGCGCGGCTGATCCGGCCGGGGGAAACCCCCGAGGGCGTCCTCGGCCAGCTCGCGAAGCGCATAGGCCTGCCCACGCTGCGCACAGCCACCCGCCAGGCGATGCGTATCCTCGGTCATCATTTCGTGCTCGGTGAGACGATCGGTGCCGCGCTGGGAGCCGCCCGGCCGGGGTTGTGCAAAGGCTACCTTTATTCCTTCGACATGCTCGGCGAGGGCGCGCGGACCGCTGGCGACGCGGCACGCTATTTCGACTCCTACGCCGCCGCGATCGAGGCCATTGGCGTGGCCGCGGGCGATACGCCGCTGCCCGAGCGCCCTGGCATCTCGGTGAAGCTGTCGGCGCTGCATCCGCGGTACGAGGCGGTCAGCCACCAGAGCGTTATGGCGGACCTGGTTCCCCGGCTCCTCGATCTCGCACGGAAGGCGAAGGCCAGGGGCCTGCAATTGACGGTCGATGCGGAGGAGGCGGCGCGCCTGGAGCTTTCGCTTGACGTCATCGCCGCGGTGTTCGCGGACCGCTCGCTCGGCGGATGGGACGGCTTCGGCCTCGCCGTCCAGGCCTATCAGAAACGCGCCGGCGCGGTCATCGCCTGGGCCGCCGAGGCCGCGTCGCTGCTCGACCGCCGCATGACGATACGCCTCGTCAAGGGCGCCTACTGGGACACCGAGATCAAGCTGGCGCAGGAGGGCGGGCTTGCCGACTATCCGGTCTTCACGCGTAAATGCCTGACGGATCTTAACTATATCGCCTGCGCCGACCAGTTGCTCGCCCTGCGCCCGCGCATCTTCCCGCAATTCGCCACGCATAACGCCCTGACCGTCGCGACCGTTCTGGAGCGGGCGGGGGGAACGGAGGGCTTCGAATTCCAGTTACTCCACGGCATGGGCAGCGAACTCTATGACCGGCTCAGGGAGACCACGCCCGGCCTTGCCTGCCGCGTCTACGCCCCCGTGGGAGGGCATCGCGATCTGCTCGCCTATCTGGTGCGGCGGCTCTTGGAGAATGGCGCCAACTCGTCCTTCGTTTCCGTGGTGGCCGACCCGGAGGTGCCGGTCGAGGCGCTGCTCAAATCCCCGGCGGAGGTGCTCGACAAGGCGGAAGACGCGCGCCATCGCCGTATTCCGCTGCCAGGACAGCTTTACGGACCCGCCCGCCGCAATTCTCAGGGCGTGGAATTCGGCGATCGGGACGCGCTGGAGAAGCTTCTCGATGAGGTGCGCCCGCATCGGGCGGCATGCTTCGACGCCCCGCCGCTCATCGATGGCGCGGCGCTCGAGGGCACGACCCGCAGTGTCATCAGCCCGATCGACGGCGCGACCATCGTCGGCACCGTAACCGAGGCCGCGCCGGACGCCGCTGTCGGCTTTACAAGCGCCGCCGTGGCCGGTTTCGCGGACTGGTCCGTGGTGCCGGCCGAGGTCCGCGCCGCCGTGCTCGACCGTGCCGCCGATCTCATCGAAGCACGCCGGGGCCTCTTTCTCCATCTTCTCCAGGCAGAGGGCGGAAAGACGCTCGATGACGCGCTCGCGGAGGTCCGCGAGGCGGCCGATTTCTGCCGCTACTATGCCGCCGAGGGCCGTGCACTCTTCGGGGAAGGCCGCGAACTTCCCGGCCCCACGGGCGAGTCCAACCGCCTCACCCTGCGCGGGCGCGGTGTCTTCCTGTGCATCTCGCCGTGGAATTTCCCGCTGGCCATTTTCGTCGGCCAGATTGCGGCGGCGCTGATGGCGGGCAACAGCGTCATCGCCAAGCCCGCGGAACAGACGCCGCTCATCGCACATGCAGCAGTGCGGCTGCTGCACGAAGCGGGCGCTCCGCCCGGTGCGCTGCATCTGGCGCTGGGGGATGGGAGGCTCGGCGCGGCGCTGGTGGCGCGTGAGGCCGTGGCGGGTGTCACCTTCACCGGCTCGACGGAGGTGGCGCGCCATATCGCCCGCGCGCTTGCCGCCAAGGCCGGGCCGATCGTGCCGTTCATCGCCGAGACCGGCGGCATCAACGCCATGATCGTGGACGCGACCGCCCTGCCGGAGCAGGTTGCCGACGATGTCGTCATCTCCGCCTTCCGGTCAGCGGGACAGCGGTGCTCGGCGCTGCGGCTGCTCTGTTTGCAGGAAGACGTCGCGGACCACATGCTCGCCATGATCAAGGGCGCGGCGGAGGCTTTGAGGATCGGCGACCCGCGCGACCCGGCCACGCATGTCGGACCGGTGATCGACGCCGCGGCAAAGGCCGGGCTGGAGGCGCACATCGCCGCGATGAGCCGGACGGCGCGCGTCCACCTGGCGGGTGAGGTCGCCCTTCCTGGGACTTATATCGCGCCCCACATCTTCGAAATCGCCCGTCCGCAGGATCTCGACAGCGAAGTCTTCGGCCCCATCCTTCACGTGGTGCGCTACAAGGCCAGCGCGCTCGACACGCTGATCGAAGACATCGGCGCCAGCGGCTACGGTCTGACGCTCGGCATTCATTCGCGGATCAGCGGGGCGCTTGAGCATGTGCTCCGGCGGCTGGCGGTGGGCAATGTCTATGTGAACCGCAACATGATCGGCGCGGTGGTGGGGGTGCAGCCCTTCGGCGGGCATGGCCTGTCCGGCACCGGTCCGAAGGCGGGCGGGCCGCATTACCTGCCGCGATTCGCAACCGAGCAGACGGTGAGCGTGAACACCGCGGCGGCGGGCGGTAACGCGGCGCTGCTCACCGGGCTCGAAGGCTGAGCCGCTCTCTCACTGTGATTTGCGGGGATTCGTGTCGGTGCCGCCTTGTCCCGCACAAGGTCCGCGCAGTAACTCATGGCAGTCAAAGCGGAGACCGCCATGATTTACGACTGCTTCACCTTCTTCAACGAGCTGGACATACTCGACGCGCGCCTGCACGAGATGTCTCCCGTGGTGGACAGATTCGTGCTCGTCGAAGCGACGAAGACGCACCAGGGGAAGCCGAAGCCGCTCTATTACGCGCAGAACAGGGATCGCTTCGCCGCGTTCCATCACAAGATGCTCCATGTCGTGGTGGAATTCCCGGAGGATATGTCGCGAATGGTTTCGCGCCGATGCCCGACCGTCGTGTGGGCGCGCGAGAACTACCAGCGCGATCAGATCAAGCGCGGCCTCACCGCCGCACGGGCGAACGACCTCATCATCGTCTCCGACGTGGACGAGATCATCGCTGCCGACCGGCTGCGCAACGCCATCGCCAGCCGCCGCCGTGGCGATCTGACCGTTTTCACCATGCCGCTCTACGGCTTTTTCATCAACCGGCGGGTCCGCGACACGACGTGGATTTTCGGCCCGCGCATGATCGAACTCCGCCGCCTGACGTCGCCGCAGAAACTGCGCAACTGCAAGTTCCGTTTCGACCGCAAGGCGCGCGGCGGAGCCCTTTCGCGGCTCTACATGTGGGTGAGGAACATACCCAGACGCATTCGTACGCGCGTCGTGAACGGGATCAACTGCGGTATCGGCAATCGCATCTTCGAGGTTCCCGACGCAGGCTGGCATCTGTCGTCGATCGGCAATTGGGACAGCGTCCGCGTCAAAGCCCGTGCCGTGGCGCACGACGACTGGCAGAAGGGACACATGTTCAACAGTGAGCAGGCATATCTTGCGGAGGTGCTGCGGACGACGGAGGAGGTCCATGATCTGAGGGAACTGCCGTACTTCGTGCGGGCGAACCTTGCCAGGTTCACAATGCTCCATGACCGGCAGGTGGCAGCCGAATAGCGTGCCCTGCGGTTGGAGCGCCAACCGGACAATGCTTGACACGCGGCTCAGCAAAAACGATATAAAGATATCTTTATGTCATGCAGGGCGCGCTCATGCCGGAGGTCTTATCCTCTGCGGAACTGGTCGAAATGCTGAGAGCCGCGGGCGAGACCACGCGTCTGCGCCTGCTCGTGCTGCTCGCCGGTGCCGAGTACAATGTCAAGGATCTGACACACATTCTCGGGCAGAGCCAGCCTCGCCTCAGCCGTCACCTCAAGCTGCTTGCCGAAGCGGGCCTGATCGAGCGCTTTCAGGAGGGCAGCTCGGTCTTCTACCGATTCGCCAGCGAGGGGTCCGCCGCCGGTCTCGCAGCCCGCCTCCTCGATGCGATCGATCCGCTGGATGGGGGCACGGGGCGCGACGCCGCCCGCGCGGATGTTCTCAGGCAGGAAAAATGCGCCGCCGCCCAGGCCTATTTCCAGGCTCATGCCGGGGCGTGGAACGAAATCCGCGCTCTGCACGCGCCAGAAGCCGAGGTCGAGGCGGCGATGCTTGCCGCCATGGGGCCGCGGCCCATCCGATTGCTCGTTGACCTTGGCGCGGGGACAGGCCGCATCCTCGAACTCTTCGCCCCCCGCGCCAGACACGCCATAGGCTTCGACGTCAATCGCGAGATGCTCGCCCATGCGCGGGCGCGCCTTGCGGCAAGCGGTGTGCACAACGCCCAGGTGCGGCTCGGGGATATCCTTACTCTGCCGCTGGACGACAGGGTGGCCGACGCGGTCATCCTCCATCAGGTGCTCCATTTTCTCGACGACCCCGCGAAGGCTGTGGACGAGGCGGCACGTCTGCTGGCGCCGGGGGGACGGCTTCTGATCGTGGATTTCGCGGCGCACACGATCGAAAGCCTGCGCAACGACTACGCGCACCGCCGGCTCGGCTTCGAACGCGGCCTGGTAGAAGGCTGGCTGCAGCGGGCTGGTCTTCAGCCTGCGCATTATGAGGCGATACAGCCGGAGGCGGGCGAGGCTGCGGGCAAGCTGACGGTTTCGCTGTGGCTTGCGGCGAGGCCGGACGAGGCGGCGCGGCAAGCAACCAAAGCGATGGAAGCCGCGGCTGATTAGCCCTTCGCGCGGCGAACACGGCGTCAATCAAATCAGGAAGGCACCGGACATGACCGACCACCGCATCGAACTGGAACGGCAGGCCAACGCCATCCGTGTCTCGTTCGAATTCTTTCCTCCGAAGACGCAGAAGATGGAGGAAAATCTCTGGAACGCGATCCAGCGGCTGCGGCCGCTCCGGCCGGTGTTCGTTTCCGTCACATACGGTGCTGGCGGCTCGACGCGCGAGCGCACCCACTCCACTGTCGCCCGCATCGTGCGCGAGACGGACCTGAGCCCGGCCGCGCATCTTACCTGCGTTGCCGCGACGCGCGAGGAAGTGGACGATGTCATCCGCTCCTATTGGGATGCGGGCGTGCGTCATATCGTGGCGCTGCGCGGCGACCCGCCGGAGGGGATGGGGGAACGATACATGCCGCATCCCGGCGGCTACGCCAATGCGGCCGATCTGGCGGCGGGCATCAGGCGGATCGCCGATTTCGAGATCTCCGTGTCCGCCTATCCGGAAAAGCATCCGGACTCGGCAGACGTCGATGCCGATATCGATATGCTGAAAGCGAAGATCGATGCGGGCGCCAGCCGCGCGATCACGCAGTTCTTCTTCGATAACGACCAGTATTTCCGCTATTTGGACCGCGTGCGGGCGCGCGGCATCGCCATTCCGATCATTCCCGGCATCATTCCGGTGCACAATTTCGCGCAGGTGGCGCGGTTCGCGGCTCAATGCGGCGCGTCCATTCCCGGCTGGATGGCGCGGCGTTTCGAGGGTCTGGAAGACGATCAGGAGACCACGCGCCTCGTGGCCGCGACCGTCGCGGCGGAGCAGGTGCTGGGCCTCGCCGAGCAGGGCGTGGAGGATTTCCATTTCTACACGCTGAATCGGGCCAATCTGGTCTACGCCATCTGCCACCTGCTGGGACTGCGGCCAGCCGAGGAATCCTGACCCATATGCCGCACGCGCTCAGTCGAGACGCGGGGTTCACCGTGTTGGCGCCGCCCCCGGCAGTGCGAAGGGTGTGCCAGCATCCAGCCTGGCTCTGGCAGGTAGCGTATGGACCTTAGTGGCGCCGGCCGCATCTACGCATGGCCATTCATGGTTACCGAAAAAGCTGGGTTTGGCTTTCAGGTAGAGCGAGGCGGGCAGCGTCTGCGCAGGCAAGTTGGTCGTCCAGACCACCTCGTTCGTGAGGTAGTCGAAGTTACCGCCGCGGATGACCGTTGACAGCGTTTTGGGATCGGGAGCCATTCCCCACCGCTCGGCATCGTACCCCAGGATCCATATATTGCCGGCGCCGCCGCCCCAAGCTGCGGAATTTGTTTTCATGGCTGGGGGTTCGTAAGACCATCCGGCCATCTTGCCCTTGCGGCCCATCACATTGCCGACAAACGAATCCCACCATGAGCCATATGCCAGGCCAATGGCCCGGACATTACTTCCATCGATAAAGTGCTGGCGTTGCCCCGTCAGGTAATTGCGGAAGAACGTCAGGTAGATCGAATTGCCGTGGGTATAGTCGCTGTCGGCATTGTGAGACAGATTGCCTTCGAACAGCACATGATGAGGACCGGCCATGTGAGAAGCATTAATGCCAACTTCCACCCAGGCGGGCGTGTCGAAGTCAAATGAATCATCTACGTAATTGTACGCTACGACACTCCCGGCCCCGGATGAACGAAAAACCATATTCTTGCATGTATCGAGAAGAATGTTGTTTTCGATCAAGACTTCCGACGAGCCATTGGCGAGACTGACTGCGTACCCAGCCCCGCCCGGCTCTGGCCATGAACCGGTGTGGATATAGGAGTCGCGAAGCTCAATCCGGAACGAATTGTCAATTGCAACGCCTTCGCCGAGCCATTGCGTTACCTCGATGGCTTTTGCCCATGAATAGGCGGCGGTTTCAAATCTCAACCCGCCATCGGCCCCGCCGTATATGCTTAGGTCTTCCACGCCGGCATAGCTGACATGAATATCGCGGTTGTTTGCCGCGTGACCTCTCGTGTTGGTATCGGTGGTATAGGGAGTAAGCTGCGCCCGATGAGTGGTGCGATAGCGTATTGTCAACGGCGAAGTAAAGGTGATCGTGTTTCCGGAAATGGATGCGATCTGCTTGATCTCGTTGATCGGCCGGTCGCTTCGTGAGAACCACGACATGGATGCTGGCAGGACGCCGGGGGTCGTGTCATACGGACCTCGGGCATTCGACGCGCCGTTGTCATCTCCCGGGAGCTTCGGATAGTGCATGTTCCAAGCTACGCGGTCTCCTTGCCAGACCAGCGCGCCGCCCGGCATGCCCGCAGGGGTCGGCTGCCACGATGCTCCACTGACCTCGTCAAGCAGAACAAACATCCCGGCCTTGAAGTTCTTCGCATCGGCTATCGTGATGGAATCCGATCCTTGAGCGCCATCGGCCGTCAAGCTTTGCGATGCAGTGTTGTCAGGTCCGTTGTTCCACCTCGAAGGGCCAACAATGATGATCGGTTTTGCGTCATAGCTGTAGGACGCCGGATTAACGGGCGTCAAAATACCCTTTGTGCCGCTGATAATTGTTGATGTCCTGGGTTTTCCCCCGTTTGTCTTGACCAGCTTGGTCACGCCGGCGCCCGAGCCCCGCAGCGTGAGGGGTCTGCGGATGAGCAGGATATCGTCGACAACAAACGTACCGGGGCTGAGCAACACCACCTGTCCGAGGGGAGCGCTCTCCAGCGCCGCCTGGATTGCGGCTGAATCATCATGTCCACTTGGCGAGAGTGTCCTGTAGATCGCCGTGCGGTTTGGAATGCCGCCGACGGACATAAGGCCGGGATTCCACTTCACCATGCGATCCGCGGGCAGCAGGCTGCCGGGTGGAGCATTCGAGGCGTCTGCCGTTGACCTGGCGCCCTCATCAGCGGTCGTGTTCGTAGCCCCAAAGACGATTGTGATGGCCAATGCCATCGAGCCAAAGGCACTGGTCCCAGCCTTAAGGGCAAAAATCCGCAGCAATCCGCGCAGGCTTGCACCCGCCACGCCCAGCGCGCCCGATGTCACCACTGCACCTGTATCCGAGAGCGTGGTCATATGCGCCTCTTCTGAAATCGGCCAAGCCTTTTGGATGACTGCCCCTGTGTCCTCAAGGCGGTACTGGCATCTGCGATGAATGAGGTGCCGGTTCCGTGGGCGTTTGGAACCGCCGCTTCAGTTTTAGGAACTGCGTCTCGACCAGTTCGTAGCTCAGGTAAGCGAGGGCCAGCGAGGCCAACGCGCCAAGCGAGGCCTGCAGTGCCACCGCTGCCCCGTGAGAGCCGAGCCAGCGGGCCAGTTCCAGTTCGGTTCGGTTGGTTATCAGGTAATACGAGAAGAAATGATGGTAAACGTACAGGCCATAGCTGTAGGTGCCGAGAAAGACCAGCGAGCGATTGCAGAAAAAACGCGAGATGGCCGAGCCCTTCGGCGCGGTCAAAGTCCAAACGAGCAGGCATGCCAGCAGTATTTGGAACAGGGCTGCCCGGACTGACGCCACCAGTTCCAGGTCCTGGCGCGACACCAGAGTAGTCCAGACGAAGGTGACTGCCGCTAGCCCGCCAGCAACGGCCACAACCCGCGGCAGGGCCTGCGTGAGCCACGCCATGCCCCCGGGCTGGCGCGCCAGTACCGCCAGGGAGGCGCCCAGCGCCAGGCCGTCGAACTTGAAAGGCGTCAGGACCACCGTGGCCCACCAGCTTACCCCCATGAGCAATCCGATCGGGCGGGCCAGCATAGCACACAGGGAAATGACCAAGCTCACTGCGCAGAGAGCCCGTGGCCGCCGCGCCAGCCAGAACACGACCAGAGGCCAGAAGAGGTAGAAGTGCTCCTCGACCGAGAGTGACCAGAAGTGATTGAGGTACGAGAAGGACCAATCCCCCTCTCTGGCGATGTAGACGTTGACGCCGTAGAGCCATGCCCAGGCTTGACGGTCCAGAAGGTGGTCGAGCGTAGGCCCCTGCAGCAGCGGGATAAGCGGGGCCACGAAGAAGACAAGCGCCAGCACGCCGTAGTAGAGCGGGAAGATGCGCAGGATACGCCGCATATAGAAGTTGCGGAAGTAGTGCGGTTTGTGGTGAGCATCGTACAGAATACCAGTGATGAGGAAGCCGGACAGGACAAAGAACAGTTCGACGCCGAGGAGCCCGTGCTTGGTCACGGCGACGATGGCGCGCTCGGCCCAGTTGGTGGTCTGCATTTGGCCAACAAAGTGGAAGATTAACACCATCGAGACGGCCAGGCCCCGCACCCCGTCGAGCACCGGGAGGTGTCCCCGCAGGCTGAGCGGCGGGCTGGTGTACGCCAGCGCTGGGGTATCCAATGTTGCGTCTTTGACGGGATCGCAGATCGTCGTCACCGGCACCTCGTTCAAGATCTGCCAAGCCTATCGGAGCCGTTAGAGCGCGAAATGCCGGGGCGGTGTCCAGCGACGACGGGATCGGGAGGGAAAGGCTGCCAGTATCGGGCTGTATCGGCGGCAACAATCACGAACATCAACCACAGCACATCCGCGCCGTGCATCCACCCGGTCTCGATGAAGTTCGTGAGAATAAGGTAGAGGGCGAGTGAGAGCAGAAGCCACGCGCGGGCGGGGTCCCGGTCCACCACGCGGCCAATGGCGTGCAGGGTTGCGAAGATGAAGGTTACGAGGAGGATAAGGCCGACGTACCCCATATCCACCATCGTATCCAAATAGCCGCTGTGGGAGGATGGCATGGTCTTGATCCAGCCCGGAGCGTCAACGATGCTGGGTGCATCGGGGCCTGCGAGCCAGAAGGATTGGTACCCCCATCCCAGGAGCGGCTTACGCGCGATCTCGAATTTCGCGAACTCCCATATAAAGACCCGACCCGACAAGTCATAATTGCCGTATAGATGCCATGATATGCGATTGATAAGATTGCCAACTACGCTGGACAACAGGGCGTAGAAAAGTGGCAAGGGTAACAGCACAATCGCTGGGGACACGCGCATTTTCTTTGCGATAAATAATGTGGGGCCAGACAGCAACATTGCGATCAGAACTAAGCCGAGCGATCCCTTGGAATTGCTCATGACGACGAGATAGACAGCGATACCGGCAACGATAACAGCGAATAAGCGCCGCCAGCCTGAGTATAATATTTCGCGAAGTGATAGTAGTAAACCGAATGCTGCGCATTCTCCCAGGAGGCCCTTGAAGGTGAAATATCCTGCATAACATATTCTCCCATCTACAATCATGGGTTCCTGATTCAGCACAAAAAAGAAATTTATAATCGATGCTGTTGCGAAGCACAAGAATACGCCGCGCATCAAATCCACTGTTCGACCCGCCAGCATGGAAGGTATAACTATGGTTATAATAATCAGTGCTTGTTGAGCATATCTAATGAATGAAAGTTCGGGTTTGAAAGCCCACAAAACACTTGCTCCAGCAAACGCCAGATACGCGAAGAGACAGACAATGTGGGGCGCCAGAACGAGCCTGGACCAGTTTCGTGCAGCCCAAATGACAGAAATTGCAGCCATTGCAGGCCAGAAAAGTTTATGCTCAAGCCGGGGCGCGTATATGATCTCCTGCTGAGCCTCGGTCCACATTCCTCCTTCGATAGGCCCTGTGGCGATGTGAAGTAACAACGGTGATATTATTTCAGCATAAGCGCATGCCAAAACGGGGAGAATTACAAATCTATCAAAAGTCGAAGCGGAGGCTTGACGCCGCGTGATCTCGAAGCGATGCGTTGAGGCTTCTGACATACTATCACTCTGTTCTCCCGTGATGCTCACCGGGGAATGTTCCGCCTTATGTTGAAATATGCTCAGCAGGCATCGTTGTTTGAGCAGCCTACGCTGGCACGGCCCGCCCCAGCCTTCCCTGTGTCGTCGTCGACATAAAGAGTCTTCGCGGCCTCTTCGCAGCTCCAGCGGTCATCCAGCAGTAAAACGGCGTTCGGCGCGCTGCGAAGCTGAGAGGAGGGCGCCGCGAATTATGCTCCGAAGGGGAATCCAAAACAAGCCTCCGTACAACGAAAATCGTTGGACTGCGCAATGCGTCGGGGTATACTAGTGCAGCCCGCAGAAAGTTTGTACTCAGTTTGTTGCACGCTCATTTTACGAACTTGCTGCGGATAAGCTGTACTAGATTCAATAGGTTGCTAGTACGCCTGATCCGCGAGAAGTCCTGAAAGCACTCGCGGCAAATGGGTCAGGACTTCTTAGCTGAGGCGTACTAGTCTCGCCTCGTGAGAAGTGCCAAACAGCCGCTCTGGCCACTTCCGAGCGCGTGGCGCGACCGGGGCGCGGAGGGATGACACGCGACGTGATGGATCGTCTGCTCAAGCAGCAGGTTCTTGCTTCGGTCAAGGCGGAACAATTCTTCCCAAGCCCCCCATGCCAGCTCAACAAGCAAGCCGCGGCGACTGCGGCTGCCAGCGAACAAGGCTATACTCAATGAAACGCAGCGAAACGGCTGAACTGCTGGGCGTTTCCATCGCCGCCGTGACCATGGAGACCGCCGTAGCCCGTTGCCTCGACCTTTGCCGTGCCGAGCGCGCCTCCCACACCGTCGTTACGTTAAACGCGATGCACCTGTGCATGCAGCGTCGTGACTTGGAACTGGCACAGGCCTGCCGTGCGGCCGATCTCATTGTTGCTGACGGCATGTCAGTGGTTTGGGCGCTGCGGGCCTCGGGCCAGCCGGCACCGGAGCGAGTGGCGGGGGTGGACCTGATGGTGAAGCTCCTGGCGGCAGCCGAGAAGCACCGGCTTAGCGTCTATTACCTCGGCGCCAAGCGCGAGGTCGTCAATGCTCTGGTCGAGCAGTGCCGAGCCCAGTACCCCAGCCTTGAAATCGCTGGCTTCCGCGACGGTTATTTCGGCCCCGATGATCACTTGGCCATTGTCGAGGACATCCGGGCCAGCGGGGCCGATATGCTGTTCGTCGGCATGCCCAGCCCCTTCAAGGAGACTTGGGTCGAGCGCTACCGCCAGCACCTGGAGGTACCGGTCATCGTGGGGGTTGGCGGCAGCTTTGACGTGCTTGCTGGCTTCATCCGGCGCGCTCCCCGCTGGCTCCAGTCGTGCGGAATGGAGTGGTTCTGGCGGCTCCTTCTGGAGCCCCGCAAGCTATGGAAACGTTATCTCACCACCAATAGCGAATTCATTTGGCTCGCCGGGCGCGAGATCATCGCTCGCCACCTGCGCCCTTGGCGTTGATGCGGGGGAGCGGATTGTGACCACGCAGCACAATATCCTGGTCTTCATGGGGACCCGCCCCGAGGCAATCAAGCTTGCCCCCGTTGTGGCTGCGTTGTCCAATGCGAAGGACTTTCGGTGCACCGTAGTTGCGACCGGCCAGCACCGGGAGATGTTCCAGCAGATCGCCGACACTTTCGGCTTCGCGGTCGATGCCAACCTCGATGTAATGCGTCCCAACCAGACTCTGGCAGGGCTTACCACCAGGCTCCTGGACGGGATCGACGGCTGGCTGGAATCCGCGCAGCCGGCTATGGCGTTGGTTCAGGGAGATACCACGACCGTCCTGACGGCATCGCTGGCCTGCTTCTACCGCCGCATTCCCATCGGCCACGTCGAGGCCGGGCTTCGGACCGGGAACATCTGGTCGCCGTTCCCAGAGGAGGCAAACCGCCGTCTGGCCACTCCGCTGGTGACGCTCCACTTCGCGCCCACTGAGGCGGCCAGGACGGCTCTCCTCCGTGAGGGTATTCGGGATGACGCCGTTTCGGTGACGGGAAACACAGTCATCGACGCATTGCAGATGGAGCGTGCGGCCCAGGTCGGCGATGCCGCACTGCGCGCCAGGATCAGCCATGAGCTGAGTCAGACTTTGGGCGTCGGCTGGGAGGAGGCCCCCATGGTCCTCATCACCGGGCATCGCCGCGAGAATTTCGGGGACGGCATCGAGCAAATTTGTCGGGCTGTCGCCATTTTGGCCGGCCGCTTCCCGGAGCAGAGCTTCGTGTACCCTGTTCACCTTAACCCCTCAGTGCTGGGGCATGTCAATCGGCTGCTCGGCGGCCTTTCGAACGTCAGGCTCATCGCGCCTCAGGGCTACCGCAACTTCGTAGCGCTCCTCGCGCATTGCCGGCTGGTGCTGACCGACTCGGGGGGAATTCAGGAGGAGGCTCCATCACTGGGTAAGCCGGTTCTGGTGATGCGCGACACGACCGAGCGCCCTGAGGGCGTGGCTGCTGGCACTGCGTTGCTGACCGGGGCGAATGCCACGGCAATCGTCAAGCACGCCACACGACTGCTCACGGACGAAGCTGCTTATCGCCTCATGGCCACCGCCAGAAACCCCTACGGGGATGGTCACGCGGCTGAGAAAATCGTGGAGCGGATCCGCCATTATTTCGACGTCCGGGCCACGACGCTCAGGGGCGGCACAGAGCACGCGAGGCCGCCCGGCCATGATACGACGCGTGCGGTGAGATAGTCGAAATAGGTGGGCGACTTCGTCGGAATCTGCATCAGCCAGCGGATAATTGAGAAGGACAGCGATCCACTGGGGCATTCAGCGCTCCTTGTTTTGCAAGCAGCGCATCGATGAAGAACTTAGTCGCCCAGTTTGGATATTGCAGCGGCGCATAGCGACCGTAGATGGGGAAGGAGCCCTTGATGCCTCCGTAATGGGATTTTCCGGGTGACGTCAGATGCTGGGTGGCCGCGACATCATCGAGCAGATTTAGCCCTGCATCGAGATACCGTTTGTCTCCATCAATGCCGTAAAGCTTGAAGAACACGATCGCCAGCTGCGCGTACCCCGTCAAGCACAAGTGGCTGGTGACGAACTCCCAGTTTTCGTCAATCTCTGAGACTAGGCGGCGCTTAGCTCCGTAGACCGAGACGATGCGCTCGCACGTTCGGCGAACGGCCGTGAGGTACTGTTCACGTCCTGAGATGCAAAAAATCTCGAGCAGCCCTTGCAACACATAGGCGATGCCATGTGTGTTGGCATTCCAGCCCGGCTGAAAAACATTGTTGAGAAAGAAACCATGGGCGCTCTGTTGTGCCACCGTCCAATCAGCATTGGCGAGCGCAACGGCTTCGTACCGATTCTCGCTGAGCAACCGGCCCAAAGTCAGGAGCGCCCACGCGGTCCTAACGTTGTAGGCATGCGCGATGCCGTAGTGCTCATTTCGCGTGAAGGATCCGGTTTCGTCGGCCGATGAGACGAGGAAGTCGCCTGCTCGCCGGGCGCAGGGGATAAGATCCTGCCGTTCTCTCCGCAAGATCAGCGCGTTGAACCCGTGAAGGATCTGGCCCGTGTTGAAGACGATCGGCTTGGTATCCTGACGAAGATCATGCTCGATAAAGCCGCCGGCAGGTTCCTGCACTTGGGAGAGCCAATCGCCCATGCATTCTGCTATCGAGGCCAACTGTGGCCGCTTGAGGTGCTCAGCGAGATCCAGGAGTGTTGGTATAATATACCCCGTTGTCTCTCGATAGGCAGGCAGCCAGCCTTTGCCGACGAGATACGCTTTCGACGACGCGCGCCCATCGCAGTGTTCTATCGAACGCAGGATGAAGGTAACTGCCGCATCTAGGTGTATGGGATCGTCCCTCAGCCGGTTTGACGTCTTTTGGATAGGGAAAGTAACGCGGAGGAAGTCACGAACGCTCTCGGCAGCAAAATGTGTCAGATTCGAAATCATTTTTCCTCCACTAATACAGCCCGTGCGCAGCGGATCTTCTCAAGGATGTTCTCGCCCATCGCCTGCCATTTCTACAGCTTCGGATTGGCGTTGCGTTGAGCGAGACAGGCCTTGATGTGGCGCACCAGTTCGCCAACCGAGGCGAAGCTGCCGGTCCGAATCACATCCCCGGTCGTCCCCGCGAGGGGGGCGCCCCGGCGCTAGCCTGGATATCTCACCAGACGGTACCCAAAGATGCTCAGCAGTCCAGCGCTCCGTGTGCGGCTTTCTGTAGGCGCCCAACAGGCGACCGCATCCGTCACCGCAAATGGCGGGTTGGACAGGTTCGGCGATGTATCCTCTGTTGTTGGCGTTCGGGCGATGGTCGGGCGGTCTCAGGCCGCCATGTTTCGGAGGCGGCAGTGAGCGAGCGCGAACACATCTTTCCTCGGAAAGGCAGAAGCAATGGCAACTTTGACACGCCTCACGCTCACCGTCACCAGAGCGCCGATCTTGAGCAGTTTCGAACGGATGGTTCCG
>JBNKIW010000037.1:0-26110 GCA_050290865.1 Rhodomicrobiaceae bacterium
GCAGCTTCCTCAGCGACGGCCTCCACCGGAGCCTCTTCGACTGGCGCAGCTTCCTCAGCGACGGCCTCCACCGGAGCCTCTTCGACGGGCGCAGCTTCCTCGGCGACGGCCTCGGCCTGAGCCTCTTCGACCGGCGCAGCTTCTTCAGCGGCGGCCTCCACCGGAGCCTCTTCGACTGGTGCGGCCTCATCAGCGACCGCCTCGGCCTTCGGCGGGGTTGGTTTCGCGGCGTCGAGTTGCGCCGTGATCGGTCCGATGACCGCCTGCGCGACCTCGACGGTCAGTCCGGCGACCCCCGCCAGCGCATCGAGCTGCTGCACGACCATGTAGTAAGTATTGCCGGTGAGCTGTTCCGCCGCCCTTACACGCAAATCCCGGATCGTATCGCTCAAGGTCTTTTCCCGAGGCGCCGGTGCCGCTTCGCGTTCCACGCCGAGCTGTGCGGCAATCGGACCGATCACCGGTTCTGCGATCTCCGGCGTGAGATCTGGAATACTTGTCAGTGCATCGAGCTGCTGCACGACCATATAGTAGCTGTTGCCGGACAATTGTTCGGCTGCTTTCGCGCGCAATTCCCGGATTACGCCAATAATACTGGACCCGCCATTATCCATTGTTCCGCCCTCGTATCTATTAATGTGGTGAATCTAGGGCGACAGTTTACTCAATCTGCGTGCGGGGACCAGCCCAAAGCGCGGCAAAAGACATTTGGTCAAGCGAAAAATCATGCCTGCACCCCGGTCCGGCCTCTGCTGCGGCGGCGCGAGAGGGTGATGAGCTCGTAATCGGGAAAATCGCAAAGGGCGGACACGGCATCCGAATCAAAACGCCGTCTCCGGCCCGCTATCCGCGCTACCTGCCGAACTTCTGCTGGCCCACTTCCTGTACATCTTCGAGGCTGTGCAGATTGGGCTGCAGCGCGTTCACCAGCACCGCCATGTTTCCGGGGCGATGCTCGTTCTTCCACATGCGCATGTGCGCCTTCGGAATGTCGTCCCACGGAAAGACTTCCGACATGCACGGGTCGATGTGCCGTTCGATGACGAGACGGTTGGCTTGGCTCGCCTGCAGCAGATTGGCGAAATGGGAGCCCTGCAGACGTTTCTGGTGCATCCAGAGATAGCGTGCGTCGAGCGTAAGATTGTAGCCCGTGGTGCCGGCGCAGAGCACGACCATGCCGCCGCGCTTCACCACGAACACCGAAACGGGGAGCGTCGCCTCGCCCGGATGCTCGAAGACGAAATCGACATTGTTGCCCTTGCCGGTGTGCTCCCAGATGGCGGCGCCGAATTTGCGCACCTCCTTGAACCACGCGGCATATTCGGGGGTGTTGACCGTCGGCATCTGCCCCCAGCATTCGAAGTTCTTGCGGTTGATGACGCCCTTGGCGCCCAGCGACATCACGAATTCGCGCTTGTCGTCTTCCGAGATCACGCCGATGGCGTTGGCGCCGGCCGTGGCGATGAGCTGCACCGCCATCGAGCCAAGGCCGCCCGAGGCGCCCCATACCAGCACGTTCTGGCCGGGACGCAGCACATGCGGGCGGTGGCCGAACAGCATGCGGTAGGCGGTGGCCAGCGTTAGCGTGTAGCAGGCGCTTTCCTCCCAGGTCAGATGATGCGGCCGCTCCATGATCTGGCGGTCCTGCACGCGGGCGAACTGCGCGAACGAGCCGTCCGGCGTCTCGTAGCCCCAGATGCGCTGGCTGGAGGAGAACATCGGGTCGCCGCCGTTGCATTCCTCGTCGTCGCCGTCGTCCTGATTGCAGTGGATGACGACCTCGTCGCCGACCTTCCAGCGCTTCACTTTCGAGCCGACGGCCCAGACGATGCCCGCGGCGTCGGATCCGGCGATGTGATAGGGCTGCTTGTGCTGATCGAGAACGGAAACGGGCACGCCGAGCGCGGCCCACACGCCATTGTAATTCACGCCCGCGGCCATCACCAGGACCAGCACCTCGTGGCTGTCGAGCGTCCATGTCGGCACGACTTCCACCTGCATGGAGGTCTCGGGCGGACCGTGGCGCTCCTTGCGGATCACCCAGGCATACATGTTTTTCGGTACATGGCCGAGCGGGGGGATTTCCCCGACCTCGTACAGGTCCTTCAGAGGCGGTTCACCGCCTTGGATGGCCGAGGGGGCTCGTTCTGACATGCACTGGACTCCTAGCGTGCGACAGGTGCGTTTCCGCGTCCGTTGGATGCTGCGGACACCGCCCACTGCGGACAGGCTGCCCGGCGGGCCACAGTCAAACCGATCGTGGGCACGATGGTTTTCCATCTTTTCTCGCATTGCAAGGTAAATCTTGCACTGCAGCATTCACTAAAAGTCTATACACCCGAAGGCGGTAGCTTTGCGGGGGCGTGGCGGCGCGGCTAAGGGCCGTCCTCCGTTTTCGTTAATTTCAGGTTCATTTCGTGCCGTCTAGTTTGCCCTTGAACAGGTTGCCCGGCAGCCACAGTCAAGGGGGTTCGAATGCGCACAACTCTTCTTCCAGCGGTTGTAGCTGCTGCGTCACTCATCTTTGCCGTACCCGCGGCGCGTGCGGCGGACCCCATCCGCGTCAAAGCCGAGCTTGCGCAGTCCGTGCTTCCCGAAGGTGAGGATGGTCACGTCTATCTGCGCGTCGGCCTGGAAGGCATCGCGCCCGAGGACGAGAGCCGCCGCGCCCCCGCCAATGTCGTCGTCGTCATCGATCAGTCCGGCTCCATGCGCGGCGAACGGATCGCGCAGGCCAGGGAGGCGGCGCTGATGGCCGTCGATCGCCTGGATCGCGGCGACGTGCTGGGCGTGGTCGCCTATGCCACCGAGGCCTATGTCCTGTCGCCGGCGGCGCCGCTTCGCGATACGGACAGCGTGCGTGCCCGCATCCGTCATCTGCGGGCAGAGGGCAACACGGCGCTCCATGCCGGTGTGAAGAAGGCGCTCGACCAGTTGCGGCGCTACCGTGATCCCTACAAGATCAACCGCATCATTCTTTTGTCCGACGGCATGGCCAATGTCGGCCCGTCCACCCCGGGAGAACTGGAAGCGCTGGGGCGCGAGGCAGCGCGCGACGGCATCTCGGTGACCACCATCGGTCTGGGGCTGGGCTACAACGAAGACCTCATGACACGGCTGGCGCTCGCCAGCGACGGCAGCCACGCCTTTGTCGAGGAGCCGGATGATCTGGTGCGCGTGTTCGATGCCGAGTTCGGCGATGTCCTGTCGGCGGTCGGCAGCGATGTCGAGGTGATCATCGAATGCCCGGACGGTTTCCACCCCTTGCGCGCCCTTGGCCGTGAAGCGCGGATCGACGGCCAGCGGGTCCATCTGAAGTTGAACCAGGTTTACGGAAAACAGGAAAAATACGTCGTCGTGGAGCTGGACGTCGACAAGGCCCACGCAAAGGGCAGCGCCGATGCCGCCAAAGTCGAGGTGAAGTATACGAACCTGGCGTCCAAGCAGCGCCAGACGGCGGGCAGCAAGGTTACGGTGCGCTTCAGCGCCTCCAAGTCGGAGATCAAAGCCAGCGTCAATCGCAAGGTGAAATCTGCCGTGGCGACACAGATTGCGACCGAACGCAATGAGCGGGCCGTTTCCTTGCGCGACAAGGGCAACATTAAGGAAGCCCGCAAGCTGCTGAAGGAGAATGCGGCGTATCTGAACCGGGAGGCCAAGCAGGCCCCCGCCGCCTCCGCCGGAGCGCTGCGCGCCCTGTCTCAGAAAAACGAGAAGGACGCCGAGAGCTTGACGGGCCGGGACTGGCAGAAGCAGCGCAAGGTCATGCGTGCCCGTCAGTACAAGGACAAGACGCAGCAGAAATATTAGGCGTCGCCGCCCGTTAACCCCCGCTCCACGCCCCCTGGAGCGACGGCGAAGCGGCCCGGTCATGACCTCTGGGCCGGTGTCCGCTTCGCCACCCCCGTTTTCCCCTCGCCGCCTCTGGACGCACACCCCCTCCTTGATCCCCCGGCGTCCGGGGGCGGCCCCCCGCTCTGGCATAGCCAAAGAGCGCCTTGGCCTGTATTGGATGCATCTCAAAGATTCACGCCCGGAACCGGGGACATCATGTTCTTCTACGCTTCGAAAATCCTGTGGTACGTCGCGCAGCCGTCGAATTTCCTTCTCCTGGTCCTGGTTGTGGGCCTCCTGCTCCTGTGGCGCGGGCGTGGGCGGTGGGGGATGCGGCTTGTCGCGCTGGCGGTGGCGGTCTACGCCGTCGGCGCGCTGACCCCTGTGCCCAATGCCCTGATCCTGCCGCTGGAAGGCGTCTACTCGCGCCCCGCGCTCAAAGCAGGAGAGACCCCGGCCGGCATCATCGTGCTCGGCGGCGCCATCGACACGCTGACCGGCTCGGCGCGCGACGAAATCGCGCTCTCCGAAGCCGCCGAGCGCATGACCGCGGCCGTGGCGCTGGCCCGCCGCTTCCCGTCGATGCCGGTCGTGTTCTCCGGCGGTGACGGCGCGCTCGTCTACGCAAGCATGCCGGAGGCGCACGCCGCCCGGCGGTTCTTCGAGGACATGGGGGTGGACCAGAGCCGCGTCCGGCTAGAGGGACGCTCGCGCAATACCCACGAGAACGCGCGCTACACTCGGGACCTGCTGAAGCCCGCGCCCGGACAGCGCTGGCTCCTGGTGACCTCGGCCTTTCACATGCCGCGCGCGGCGCGCTGTTTCCGCAAAGCGGGTTTCGAGGTCGTACCCTGGCCGGTGGACTACCGCACGCGCGGGACCGAAGACCTGCTGCGTGTGCCGCCGCGTGCTTCGGAAGGCTGGCGCCGCATCGACCTCGCGGTGAAAGAATGGGTCGGGCTCATCGCCTACCGCCTCAGCGGGCGGTGTTGAGACGCCGCTGGCCGCCGTTTCTTGGACCGTGCCCCTTGACAGCGGGGCGCTCGCACGGCCAAAGACATGCAGCAGCAGCGATTGATTGAGCGCAAAGCAAGGCTCGCGAGGATATGAAAATCAACGGTAATGAAATCCGCCCCGGCAATGTGATCGAGCACCAGGGCGGCCTGTGGGTTGCGGTCAAGACACAGGCAGTCAAACCGGGTAAAGGTCCGGCTTATAATCAGGTCGAACTCAAGAATTTGATCAATGGGTCGAAGCTGAACGAACGTTTTCGCTCGTCGGAGACTGTCGAGCGCGTGCGTCTTGAGCAGAAGGACTACCAGTTCCTCTACAAGCAGGATGACATGCTCATCTTCATGGACACGGAGACTTACGAACAGCTCGAAATCCCGACCGATTTCATCGGCGACCGCTCCGCGTTCCTTCAGGACGGCATGATGGTCATGGTCGAAAGCCATGAAGGCCGCCCGCTCGGCGTGTCGCTGCCCGACCAGGTGACGCTGACGATCACCGAGGCCGACCCCGTGGTGAAGGGGCAGACGGCGGCGTCGTCCTACAAACCCGCGATGCTGGAAAACGGTGTCCGCGTCATGGTGCCGCCCTTCATTACCGCGGGCGAGCGCGTGATCGTCGATACCAACGAAATAACCTATGTCCGCCGCGCGGACTGAACTGGCGGAGATGTCGCAGGGGAAACAGGTATCTGCCCCGCGATGACCGCTTTTTGCGCACATATACGAGCGGGTGCGCGGGTTCCTCCGGTGCCCGGCCCGAAGGGATGAACGATGGCAGCCTCTGCGCTGATGACCGTGATGCTTGCCGCCGTCCGCAAGGCCGGGCGGAGCCTTGCGCGCGATTTCGGCGAGGTGGCCAACCTTCAGGTGTCCATGAAGGGGCCGTCGAATTTTGTCACCGCCGCCGATATGCGCGCCGAGCAGGTGCTGTTCGAGGAGCTTTCCAAGGCCCGCCACGGCTACGGCTTTCTCATGGAGGAGCGCGGGCGCGTCGAGGGGCCGGACAAGACGCACACCTGGATCGTCGATCCGCTCGACGGCACGACCAATTTCCTCCACGGCTTGCCGCATTTCGCCATTTCCGTCGGCCTGCAGCGAGAGGACGAACTGGTGGCGGGCATCATCTATAACCCCGCGACCGGCGACATTTTCACCGCCGAGCGCGGCAAGGGCGCTTTCTTCAATGACCGCCGCATCCGCGTTTCCGCGCGCAGGAACCTGGACGAATGCGTGATTGCCACCGGCATCCCGCATCGCGGCAGGGGCGATCACGCGTCGTATCTCCAACAACTGGCCAGCGTGATGGGCGTGAGCGCGGGTGTCCGGCGGTTCGGTGCGGCCTCGCTCGATCTGGCGTGGGTGGCGGCAGGCCGCTTTGACGGTTTCTGGGAGGAAGGCCTGGGGCCGTGGGATATGGCGGCGGGTATCGTCATCCTGCGCGAGGCTGGCGGTTTGGTCACCGACGTGGCGGGTGGCAAGGCGATGATCGAGAGCGGCGGTCTCGTGGGGGGCAATGAATTCGTTCATCGCGGACTGCTGAAGCTGGTCGGCTGATGCGCCACGCCGGCCCGCGAGAATGTGGGTCTGAAACAAACTAGCGGTTTTTCCCTGTGGATAAATCGGCTATGTAAGGTGGCGGTGACAGGGGCGGCAAATACCCCGCGGAGGCGTCTGGTGAGTATGACAAAGGCTCTATATTATAAGACGTTGTCGAAGCCCCAGGTGTTCGTTTGGCGGATGTTTCTGTTCGTCGTGCTGGCGGCGTTCGTCGTCTTCATCCTTTCGAACGACATTCTCGTGGCCTTCAAGGCCAATCCTGGCCTCAACACGCTGATCGTGGGGACGCTGATTTTCGGCATTCTTTACACCTTTCAGCAGGTTCTTCGGCTCTATCCCGAGATACGCTGGGTGAACGGCTTCCGTATGTCCGACCCCGGCATTGCTGCGGACCGGGCGCCGGTGATGCTCGCGCCCATGGCTACCATGCTGGCGCGCCGGCAGGGCCACGCGGCGCTGTCGGCAACGGGAATGCGCTCGCTGCTCGATTCCATCGCCTCACGCCTGGACGAATCACGTGAGACGACGCGCTATCTCGTCGGCCTCCTCATCTTCCTCGGCCTGCTCGGCACCTTCTGGGGGCTGATGCAGACCGTGCACACCGTCGGCACGACCATCGACACGCTCAATCCGACCGGCGAAGGGAGCGTTAGCTTCGAGGAACTGAAGAACGGTCTGGCCGCACCATTGAAGGGCATGGGTGTGGCCTTCTCCGCCTCGCTGTTCGGCCTTTCCGGTTCGCTGATCGTCGGCTTCCTCGACCTGCAGGCGTCGCAGGCGCAGACACGTTTCTACAATGAGCTGGAGGAATGGCTCTCCGGTATCACCGAGCTTGCGCCCGAAGGCGCCGGTGTCGCCGCCGCGCAGGGCCAGCCCGCGCAGCTCCGTTTCGCCATGCTCGACATGCAGCGCAGCGTCGCCGACCTTGCCGAGCGGATCGAAGCGGGCATGGCGCGCAACAATCAGGGCGACGCGATGATCGAGCTTTCGCGCGGCATCGACCGGCTCGTGAAGCAGATGCGCGCCGAGCAGAAGGTGGTCCGCGAGTGGCTGGACGAGCAGGCTCACCACCATCAGGCCGAACTCTCCAGCGTGCTGCGGGAGCAGAACAAGCTCGCCACCATCCTGCGCGAGGTGGCCGCCAGGCCGCCGCGCGGCGGCGGTGAGCGCTGATCGATGACAGGAGGCCGCTGATATGGCGATCGGCCGTGGCCGCCGTGCCCAAGCCCAGCATCACTACTGGCCGGGTTTCGTCGACGTCCTGTCGACGCTGCTGCTCGTCGTCACCTTCCTCATGTCCATGTTCATGATTGCGCAATACCTCGCCACGCAGGAGGCGAGCGGCAAGGATACGGCGCTTTCCCGGCTCAACAAGCAGATTGCCTCGCTGACCGAGCTTCTGGCGCTGGAACGGTCGAAGAAGAAGTCGGCCGAGGACCAGCTCGCCGCGTTGCAGGTGACACTCAGCGCTGCCGAGAGGGAAAGAGCCCGGCTGCAAGGACTGCTCGGTGCCGCGGGTGCTGCGGGCGACAGCGCCAGTTCCCGCATTGCGACGCTGACCTCGGAGGCTGAAGAGCAGAAGAAGATTTCGGCGCAGGCGCTGGCGCAGGTCGAGTTGCTGAACCAGCAGATCGCGGCCCTGCGGCGACAGATCGCGGCCCTGGAAGCGACGCTGGACGCTTCCGAGAAGCGCGACAAGGAATCGCAGGCGCGTATCGCCGATCTCGGCCAGCGCCTGAACGTGGCGCTTGCGCAGCGTGTGCAGGAGCTGTCGCGCTACCGCTCGGATTTCTTCGGTGAACTGCGCAAGGTGCTGGGCGCGCGCGAGGATATCCAGATCGTCGGCGACCGCTTCGTGTTCCAGGCCGAGGTGTTTTTCGCCAGCGGTTCCGCGGAGATCAATCCCGAGGCATATCCGCAGCTCGACAAGCTCGCCGCGGCTCTGATGCAGCTTGAAACGCAGATCCCGAGCGAGATCAAATGGGTGCTGCGCATCGACGGTCACACCGATATCCGGCCGATCGCGACCGCCGCTTTCGCGTCGAATTGGGAACTGTCCTCGGCACGCGCGATTTCGGTGGTGAAATATCTGATCAGCCGGGGAATCGAAGCCAAGCGGCTGGTCGCGGCCGGTTTTGGTGAGAATCAGCCGATGGTTACCGGGAGGTCCGAGGATGCGCTCCGCCGCAATCGCCGCATCGAGCTGAAGCTGACCGAGAAGTGAGCGCTGCACTGCTGGTGCGGCCCACGGCTCATCGCGCTTGCATCAATCCAGGCAGGCCACCGCGAAGCGCTTGAATGCGGCGTAACGGTGCGAGATGAGTTGCTTGGCCTCCGGGTCCATTTCGCCGAAGGTCTCCGTGTAGCTGTCGGGGACGAAGATCGGATCGTAGCCGAAGCCGTTCGTTCCCCGCGGCGGGAATTCCAGGTGGCCGAAGACCTTGCCTTCGAAAATCTCGCTCGTGCCGTCCGGCAGCGCGAGGCACAGGACGCAGGTGAAATTCGCGCGTGGCTGGGGCTTGAGCGCCGCCTTGGCCATCAGTTCCGCCTCGGCGCGCGCCATGGCGTGGCTGAAGTCGCGTTCCTCGCCCGCCCAGCGCGCGGAGTAGATGCCGGGCGCGCCGCCCAGCGCTTCGATCTCGATCCCTGAATCGTCGGCCAGAGCGGGCAGTCTGGTGGCCTTCGCGGTCGCCTCCGCCTTCAGGCGCGCGTTGGCTGTGAAGCTGTCGCCGGTCTCCTCCGGCTCATCGATGCCGAGCTGACCGGAGGACAGAACGTCCACGCCGTAAGGCGCGAGCAGGCCGCGGATTTCGAAGATTTTGCCCCTGTTGTGGCTGGCGAGAACGAGCTGGTCGCCGGGCTGGAAACGCTTGCTCATCAGCCGATGGTCAGCTTCTGCAGGCTGATCAACTCACGGATACCCTTCTTCGCCAGATGCATCAGCTCGTCGAACTTCTCCTCGGAGAAGGGCTCGCGCTCCGCCGTGCCCTGGATTTCGACGATGCCGCCCTTGCCGGTCATGACGAAATTGGCGTCGGCATCGGCCTCGGAGTCCTCTTCATAGTCGAGATCGAGAACCGCCTGCCCGCGATACAGCCCGCAGGAGACCGCCGCCACCTGGTCCTTCAGCACATTGGCATGGATCATGTCGCGCGCCTGCATCCATTGCAGGCAGTCATGCAGCGCGACCCACGCCCCCGTGATGGATGCGGTGCGTGTGCCGCCGTCGGCCTGGATGACGTCGCAGTCCACGGTGATCTGGTGCTCGCCGAGTGCCTGCAGATCGACTACGGCGCGGAGCGAACGGCCGATAAGCCGTTGAATCTCCTGGCTGCGCCCGGAAGGATGGCCCCGACTGGCTTCCCGCCGGGTGCGCTCGTTGGTGGCGCGCGGCAGCATGCCGTATTCGGCGGTGACCCAGCCGCGCCCCTGGTTCTTCAGCCAGGGCGGCAGGCGTTCCTCGACCGATGCCATACACAGAACGTGCGTGTGCCCAAACTTGATCAGGCAGGAGCCTTCGGCGTGGAGGGAGACCGCGCGCTCGATTGCGACCGGCCGGAGGATGTCATATTCGCGCTTCGACGGACGCATGCGTTTGTCCATTTTTTTCCGATGAGAGCCGTTACACTACGCGAAAAGCGCGCGGACGATCAACCGCGATCGCCGCGGTTCCACGAAGAATCGCGGGTGGGGTGTGGAGCGGGCCGGTCCGGTGCGAAAACCTGCCCGTGAGAAGAGCCATCAAACCGCGGTGAACTTGCCCGTCGACTCATTGTAGCGCAGGAGCGCATACCAGACGGCGAGCACGAGAGCCGCCAGTCCCAGCGCTGCGGCCCAGCCGCCGAACGATTCCAGAGCCTTCGGCAGATAGACCTGGATGCCGAGGGCCGTCTCTTCCACGAGATCGAGATTCATCTCCGCCGCCGTCAGGCCGGTCTTCTTGAAGATCGCGTAGGCGATCGACCCGGCCCAGGCGAAGAAGAAAGCCGCCACCCACAGTTTTAGATGCCCCTCGCCCATGCGCCACAGCGAGCCGGATGCGCAGCCGCCGGCGAAAATCATGCCGAAGCCGAAGATCAGGCCACCGATCAGCGATCCGGCCCAGAACACCGGCGGGATGGCGATATAGGGATCGAGCAGCTTGGCCTTGAACATCAACGCCGCCATCGGCACGCCGATCAGGATGCCCAGCATCACGGCCTTGGTCATCGAGCCTTCGCCGGTAACGAATGGCTCGCGGAAGGCGCGGGCGAAGCACAGCCGCGAACGGTGCATGATGAAGCCGATCCCGAAGCCTGCGAGGACGAGGATCGCGCGCGCGGCGAGCTTGGCGTCGGGCGACGTGTACCATCGCGATGCCCAGAACAGGATGCCGATCACGATCAGCAGTCCGAGCCACGGATAGACGGCCTGCACCTTCGCCGGGATGGTGACCGGCTTGGGCGGCGTCGTGCCCCAGGTGACGTTTTCAAGCATCCAGAACAGCACCTTGACGCCCACGAACGCGCCGATGATCAGTCCGAGCCACATGGCCCATCCCGCCGGCGAGGAGTGGATGACGGGCGTGAAAAAGCCGCCGGTGGTGCAGCCGCCTGCCAGCGCGGCGCCGGTGCCCATGAGCGTGCCGCCAAGGGCGCCGGTGACGAGTTCGAGCTTCGGCGGGCGGTTGATGAGGAACTGCCGCGACATGAGCGCCGCGGTGAACGCGCCGATGACCAGCGTGATGTCCATCAGCGAGATGCGGTGCATGAGCGGCGATTTGAGACTGGCCGGAAGTCCGAGTAAGCCGCCGAGGCCGATGGCGGAGTTGAACCAGTCGCCCCAGAGCTTCAGCCCGCCGAAAATGCCCCAAAAAAGCCCGTTGGCCATCAGCGCGATGATGACGAAGATGAGGAGGATGACGCCGAGATAGGGCGGCCATTCCTCGACGAAGACGCTGTGGTAGTCGGCCTTGAACCCGGCCGCTGGTTTGCTCATGGCCTCTCCCTCCATACCCGTTGCTCTGCCCGCACCCGGCCGTTTCGCGCCCACACTCTCCCCTTCGGGAGAACCGCGGTGCGAGACGCCGGGCGAAGGAGGAGCCGTAGACTCCCGGACCGATCTCCCGGTTAGTTGCAGCTCGCAGGCGCGTCGCCGTCTTTCGCGCCCTTGAGTACGAACGCCTTCACGTCCTCCAGCAGTTCGGCATCGGGAACCTCGGCGAACTTGCTGGCGACCTTGTTGCCGTCCTTGATGCTGGCGCGGTAGGCGACGGAGACATACTGCTTCACCGTGTCTGCGCCCTTGTTGTGCTTGTCCGCACCGAGATAGGCGGTCCACTCAGCAATGGTGTAAGCGTTGGGCGCGATCGGCTCTTTCTTTTCGTGGCAATTGGTGCACACGCCGCGGAAATAGACGCGCCCGCGTTTCCAGTTGGCCTCATAGGCGGAAGCGGTGGTCGCCGTGCCGACGACTGCGGCCAGCGCCAGGGCGGCAATGGCAAGACGGCTCATGGATGTACTCCTTCCCTTGTCGAATTCGCGGATGCCGGGCAGCAAAGGGCTGCATCTTCGACCACAGATGCCCGGCTTGATGACCGGGCATGGCGTGCAAATGTGGAAACGCCGGGGCAGGCGGAGGTTTTGCGTTTCCCTGCCGCGCAACCCCGGCTGGCGCCTCACTCCACCTCTTCCCAGCCGGTGACGATCGCCCGGATATGCGAGGTCAGCGTCCGGCCGGTGGTCGCGAGATAGACGTGCCCGATAAAGAAGATCAGGATGATGTACGCCCCGAACGTATGTCCGAGCGCGACCCATCCCAGATCGAACCCGCTCAATCCCCACGCCGTCCAGTCGCCGTAGAACAGTTGCAGCCAGCCGGTGATCCAGATCAGCGGCATGACCAGCGCCAGGATCGCCAGATAGGACAGGCGCTGCAGCGAGTTGAACTTGCGGATGGGTGTCGGGTGCACGGGATGATGTTCACCGCGGAAGATGCCGCGCGTGTAGTAGTGCCACAACGCGCCGGCTTTCTCGAGTGTCAGCGCATATTGCCGCCATTCGCCCGTCGTGAAGTGCCAGAAGATGGCGAACACCCACAAGCCGACCAGCGTCCAGGCGGCGATGGTGTGCAGATTGACCGCCGTGCCGAAGCCGAACAGCGCATAGGTGCCGTGGATCTCGAAACCGGTGAGCATCAGGAAGACGATCAGCAATCCCTGGCTCCAATGCCAGAAGCGTTCGAAGCCCTTGAAGATATAGACGCGCTCCATCATGACGCTCCTCCATTCCTGCGGCGGCTGGAAACGATGCGCATGCCCGCATGCCATAAGACGGCGAGGATCGTCAGCCCGACCAGCGCCCACATGAGATTGTCGAACCACACCACGCGATCGCGGCCCGGCATGTAGACGCCGGCGATGTTGGCTAGCCGCCCGCCTTCGCGCACGTGGCAGGAGGAGCAGTGCAGCGCCTTCTCCTTCGGCGCGACCATATGTGTGATCGGCCATGCCATCTGCGTCTTGATGAAGTCCACCTTGCCGGAGTACGGCGCGCCTTTGACCTTCATCCCGGTGGCGATGGCCTTGTCCCAGATGAAGTTCTTCCAGTAGGCGGTGTCGTCGTTGCCGGCGACATGCGGCGTCACCAGTGTCTGGTTCACCGGGTCGAAGGGTTGTATGCCGCGGAACCATTTCACGGGCCAGATCAGCGACTTGCCGTCGTTGGGGCTGCCGCTCAGCTTGTTGATGGTGACGGGCTGTTTCTCCTTGGAGATCTTGTCGGTCACCAGCGTGTAACGCACATCGCCATTGAACCAGATGTATTCGGGCGGGATGTTCTCGGCGAGCGTGAAGTTGCCCTTGCGGCTGTCATAGGTGACGTGGCCGTGCTCGTCCTTGATCTGGAACCGCTTGCCGTTCTTCAGCTTGCCCGCCGTCGACCAGTCCCAGAACATCTTGGTGGGGTTTCCGCCGCGCGCGATTTTCGGCACGTGGCAGGTCTGGCAGGCGATCTTGGTCGCGTGCAGATTGAGCCGGTCGCGGTGCTTGTGCGGCGTGTTGCTGTGGCATGAGACACAGGTTGCGGGGTTGCGGTGAGCGCCCCTGCCGCGCATCAGCGCGCCGCCCTTGTCTATCGCTGTCGGCGTGTAGCGGCTGCCCGCCACGTCGTGGCCCGAACCGCGATGACAGGTCGCGCAGGTGAAATCGAGCCCCGCGGCGTCCATGTGCACGTCCAGATCCTCGTCAGGCGCGAACAGCGATGAGTCCAGGTCGCCGTGCTTCACACCATTGCCGCCGCCGCCGTAGAAGTGGCAGCCGCCGCAGGTGTCGCGGCTGGTCTTGCCGACCTTCTGCGCGATCTTGGAGAGGTCGGGAGCCTTGAGAACCCTGCCGGAACCCGCCGGGAGTTCCGTGTCCTTATAAAGCGGATGTCCGGCAAAGCCCGGATATTTCTTATAGGAGCCCGTGGTGTCGTGGCAGGTGAGGCAGTCCACGTTCTTCTCGGACGAGAAATCGAAATTGGCGTCCTTCCAGCCGTAGCCGATATGGCAACCCGTGCAGAAGGCGTAGTTCGACGGGATCGAGATACAGAAATTGTTGAGGACGTTCTTCTTGCCAAGCCGCTGCTTGGTAGTCGGGTTGAGAAACTCCCACTTCCAGTGCTTGGTCTGGTGTATCTGCTTGGCGGCCTCGGTATGGCACTTCAGGCACGCCGCCGTCACATCGGGGCCGGAGGCGAAGGGCTGTTGAAGTTCCTTGAATTTACTGTGGTCTGCGGTGGTGTTACGCTTGAATGATACGTTTTCCGCCCTGGCGAGCGGTGCAATGAAGACCGCGCAAGCGAGCACGATCCAGGAAATACTGGGGTATTTCATGCGTCTGTCCCCTTGTATAGGCCGTTTCCTGCATCCGCCGCCAATGAACGGCAGACGTCCTCCCGATGCGGCCATCCGCGCAAAGTATATGCACGTTTCATTATATTCGAATTGACCTATATCAACAGTCAACAGTGGTGCGACAATCCGTACACACGCATGTGTTGGCTGCCCTCCCGGCACACGTCTTCTTCCGGTTCGCCCGTCAAATAAGTGGCAACGTTGATCCGGCATTCCCCGGCCGGGTTGGCTCCGCGCCGCTATACTCGATGCGTTGCAGACCCGAGGTCGTAGGGCTGCGCGGATGGGCCGAGCGAGAGGATTTCGCAGTCATGGTGGTCCGCCAAGTCGATGAGGATGGGCGAAGGCGCGATGCCTCGCTGGCCGGGAAATGGCCGGCAGGCCGCCTCCCCGGGACTGTTCTGTCGAATACACATGCCGCGGCCGTCAGCCGTGATGCCAGGGTCCTGGCTCGGTCTGTCGAGCGTTGGCGGCACGTGCGGGACGCCGGCTCAGCCGTCTGGCTGTCGCCCGATCGGGTGGCGCGTTGAAGGCTGGGGGCGTGTCGGCGAAGGCTTTCCCCCGTCTCCTGCCACCCGCCTCCTCCGGTACCGGAGCCGACGCGGCAGGTGCATCATGATATCCGCCCCGACGTGGACCGCGCGTAGCCTCTTCTGATACCTGCCGTTTTTGTTTCCGCCCACGGGGGCTGGCGCGCTCCGGCGCGGGGGGCCATGCCGTTTTCTCACTGGCTCAGGGGGCGGTTTTGACGATAGTCATGGACCGTTGCTGATTGCCGCCGGGATAAAGTGTACATCCGCGGTGCCTCCGGCCGGCCGCAACTCAGCCGGGATGTTCCGTAATGGGATACCATCACTGCGACAATAACAGCAGCGATCCGAAGGTGGGCACGGGGGTATAAAGGCGTTGGTACGATATGGAAAAACGGCGAGTGTGTTAGGCAAGGCAATGCATATGATCGCGACCCTGGTGTTTCTGGCGTTGGCGTATTTCAACTATCTGGCGCCCTCGCCATTGTGCACGGTGCCGGGGCCGTTGGGTTTCCTGAGCAGCATGTGGTTCATGTATGTCCTGATGGCGGTCGTGCATTGCGGCATGACGCTGGCTTCGCCGCGGAAGGGGGCGTGCTGCGATTGCGGCGAGACTGCGACATCGGAGCCGCGGCCCTTGCCGTCTAAGTAGTACCCCTGCGGATGGCGGCGGCGTTCCATTGTGGTACAATCATTACGTTGAGTAAGCGGAGGATGTGAAGATGGATGGTGTGCGGACCTATAAGGTTCTGGCGACGAAGTGTGGAAGCTGTGATTGCGGATGTCCGACCGTTCTGGAGAGCGAGAACACTGAGGAACTCGTCATCGTTGGCAAGATCGACGACACGGTGATGCACAGCGCCACGGTGCGCACGCGCACGGGTGACGGTGAGTTTGCCGTCGTGATCCCGAAGTCGCTGCTGATCGAGGCTGCCAAGGCGCTGTGCGACTGAGCGGCGCGAATTCCCCCCTAGTACAGCCCGTAGGAAGTCCTGACCCGCGTGCAGCACGCATTCACAGGATTTCCTGCGGGTTAAGCGTATTAGGTGGCTTGGCGTTTGCCTCGCCGGGTGGGCGGGACGCCTCGTGTGGCAGGGTCGCTCTGCCGTTTACCTTGGCTTGGGGAGGTGGAAGGCGGTCGCGCGGGCTGCGGTCATTCAGGTGATGGTCCGCCGCTTCGGCCAGGGTCGGCTGTGGGCTGCGCTGCACAGGGGCCAGGGCTACTGCAAGAGCGCGTCGGTCTGCTGCTGGTAATCGAACGCCGCCTTCTCCGCCTTCTTCCGGTCCTCGGGGCTGAGGTTGCCGAGAATGAGATCGAGCTTGAAATCGCTCAGGCCGGAAGAACGGGACAGCAGGTGCCATTTCGCCGCCTTGACTTTGTCGAGCGGAGCGCCTGCCCCGACAGCATAGGCACGCGCCAGGCGGTTCTGGGCTACTGCATTGCCCTTCTCGGCGGCGCGGCGGATCATGGCGACGCCTGCCTTGTGGTTCGCCGGCGTCAGGCCGTAGCCTCTGAACAGCGCGATGCCATACTCCAGTTCGGCGGTGGTAAACCCGTTTTCCGCGGCGCGTTTAAGCCAGTAGAGATATTTCTTGTCGTCGGGGGCGATGGCCCGGCCTTCCTTGTAGAAGCCCGCCAGATCATACTGCGCCGGCGCGTGGTCGAGATTGGCCGCCTTTTCCAGCAATTCAGCGGCTTTCCTCAAATCCTGCGGGCGCTCGCGTCCATCCGCGTGTATGAGCGCAAGATTGTAAAGCGCGATGGGGTGTTTTTTCTTGGCTGCAAGCTCGAAAAATTGCACCGCCTGGCTTTTGTTTTTCTTTATTCCCTGCCCGGCAGCCAGCATCACGCCGATCGAAAACTGAGAGTCGACATCGCCGAGGGCCGCGCCTTTCGCGTAGTAGTCGGCGGCCTTGGACAGATCCTGAGGTACCCCCAGTCCCTGCTCGTAGAGCTGGCCGAGCATCGTATGGGACGGGCCGTTGCCTTTGGCGGCGGCGGCCTCTGCGAGCTTTCGCGCCTCCATGTAGCGGCCCGCATCGAAGGCGGCATAGGCCGGATCGGCTGGCCCTGACGGCGAGGCGACCTGATTCGCCGCCCACGACTTTGCTGCCTGATCGGGCTTCTTTCTGGCGGCCTGCGCCGGCACAAAGGCGAGCAGCGCTACGGCTGCCAATACGCTAAGCGTTACTGCCGGATGCGGCGATCTCCACGGTGCCGGATGCGACGGAGCACCGGCTCGGCATGGCCAGAAAGTCCGCGCCCGCCTGCCGATATGCACCGATGTCTTCTTCGTCATAGTGGTCCCGTACCCACGCCACACAAGGAACTTCAAACAGCTCATCCCACCACCGGATCATCTCGGCAATCTCGCCGGTACCGTCCGCCCCCGCCTCGCCGAAGACGACGTAATCCGCGTCTGCCTCCGCCATTTCCATGGCCTCGTGGCGCGACAGGGCGCAGGATACGCCAATGGTCTTGTCGTCACCGAGCAGCGCGCGCACTTCTCTCAACGGCTGACTATGGGCTCGCAGATGCACCCCGTCGGCGTCAAGGTCTTTGGCGAGGTGGGCATCATTTTCGATAAGAACGGCGGCATTTTGGCTGCGCGCCCAGGTGATGAAGGTGCGCAAGGCGTTCTTCTCCGCGCCGCCCGTGCCGGTGACGAGAAAAGCGGCGGGGGCCGCGCCAGCGACCGAGATGGCGCCCCCCCCTGCCTCGGATATGACAGTCGCCGGGACGCGCAAGTATAGCTCTGGAGTTTTGGTCATCGAACCGCCCTCGCGCATCACCTTATACGTGTCAGAGTGTCTTGGAAATCGCCACTGCCGTGTCGGCCATCCGGCAGGAGAACCCCCATTCGTTATCGTACCACGACATGACGCGCACCAGCCTGCCGTCCACAACGTGCGTGCCGGAAAGGTCGAAATTGGAGGAATGCGCGTCATGGTTGAAGTCGATCGACACCAGCGGTTCGGTCACGACGCTGAGAACGCCCTTCAACTCGCCCTCGGCCGCCTTCTTCATCGCCGCGTTGACCTCCTCCGCCGTCGTCTCGCGGCCGGGGATGAATTTCAGATCGACGAGCGACACGTTCGGCGTCGGGACGCGGATCGCCACGCCGTCCAGCTTGCCTGCCAGTTCGGGGAGCACCAGCCCCACGGCTTTCGCGGCGCCGGTCGTCGTCGGGATCATCGACAGCGCGGCGGCGCGGGCGCGGCGCATGTCTTTGTGCGGCAGGTCGAGGATGCGCTGGTCGTTGGTGTAGGAGTGGATCGTCGTCATGAAGCCCGACGAGATGCCGCATAGTTCGTTCACAACCTTGGCCACCGGCGCCAGGCAGTTCGTCGTGCACGAAGCGTTGGAAATCACCTTGTGGTCCGCCGTGATCTTGTCGTGGTTGACCCCGTAGACCACCGTCAGGTCGGCGCCTTTCGACGGCGCGGACACCAGCACGCGCTTCGCTCCGGCGCCGAGATGCACCAAGGCTTTTTCCTTGTCGGAGAAGATACCCGTGCATTCCATGACGACGTCGGCGCCGAGAGCTGCCCACGGCAGTTTCGTCGGATCCCGCTCGGCCAGTACCTTGAACGGTCCGGCGCCCACATTCATCGTGTCGCCCTCGACCGTCACGGTGCCGTTGAAGCGGCCGTGCACCGAGTCATATTTGAAAAGATGCGCGTTGGTGTCGACGGAACCGATGTCGTTGATGGCGACCAACTGCACGTCGTCGCGTTTGTTCTCTATCAATGCACGCAGAACGTTCCGCCCGATGCGTCCAAAACCGTTGATCGCCACTTTTACTGCCATGTTTGGTCCTCCTCGGTGCGGCGGCTTGCAGGGCGCTCCCGAAAGCCAGGGCCGCCAGTCTTAACCCTTGCTTGATGATGATTTTCTGAGCAAAACGCAAGAGGTTTACCGCCGCATGTCCAAGTTACCCAGTCCGAAAGGTTGCGGATAGCGGTGCGCGGCGATTCACGGGATAGCTGGTTTAATTAATGATTTTTTAAAGCGGGGCAGGCAAAATGGCTGTAATTCATAGGATTGGCTTTTGTGCCTCCCGATGATTGCATAGCGGGTGTGCAGGAAAACGTGATCCGACGGGACTTTGGTCGCATGGCGGCAACGGTGTTGGGCCTGTCATTATTGACGGTCGCCGGTTACGGCGATGTGGCGGAGAAAAATTTTTTTAGAGAATGCGCGCGAAAGCATGGGCAAAACTGATGGGGGCGGAAGGCGGACACCGCAGCGCGAGAAGCGGGCTTCTTCCGGAGAGATGCAGAAAGTGAACGAGAAGACCGGCAAGAAGGGCGCGTCTGCCGCTGCGAGCCGGGAGGCTGAACGTCTGCGCAAAGAGCTGGCAGAGAACCGCCAGCGCGTGCAGGAGTTGGAGAGTGCCAACGCCCGTGCCGCCGAGCGTCTCGATGCGGCAATTGAGTCGGTGAAGGCCATTTTGGATGAGCAGGGCTAGCGTCCATGTCCGCCCTGCCTGAGTAGGAGGGAGAGATGGGCCACGTAACAGTGACCGTCAACGGGCGGAGTTACCGCATGTCCTGCGCCGATGGCGCCGAGTTGCGCGTCAAGGAACTGGCCAACCTCGTCGAGGGCTATGTCCAGGAAATCAAGGGCGCCCATCGTCATGTCCCGGAGGACCGGCTTTTTCTCATGGCGGCGCTGATGATTGCCGACGAATTCGCCGAGGCGCGCGAGGAACTGCAGCGGACCCTCATGCAGATTTGCAGCCTCCGCTCGTTCCAGGCCGCGGACACCAACGCCGCCTTCGTGCCCTCGCGGGACGTGGCGCGGATCGTCGATGAGTCCTCGAAACGGCTGGAGGAGCTTGAGCAGCAAACCGCCGCGGCGGGCTGAACGCGTGCCGACGCCCGGCGGGACCCTCCACTTTGCACCGGTGCTGAAAATTGCACTGGAATTCCGGCTTCGATTCACCAGATAATAGATCCAGGAGCTGCGGGGCGCGTCAGGAACACTTTCAATCCCGGGGCCGATGAGATCCTTAAGGGAGCTGACCCTGTCCGGGGCCGTGGTTTCGGACACTCGGCGCCCACCTGTTGAGCAGGGCCCAGGAGGATCGAACCGTTCCGACGGCCGCCGCGGCTCCGATCGTCTCATCCCGAGACAATCCCGGATTTCGATGTGAAAGCCCAGAAGACAGCCATGCGCGAGGCCGTGCGCGCTCTGCGCGACGCGATCCCCGGAGCGGAACGCCGCACGGCGGCGGAGCGCGTGGCGGCGGCTGGTCTCGACTTCCTCAGAGCCCGGCCCGGTGCTGCCGCCGCCTATTTCCCCGTGCGTGGCGAGTTCGACAGTGTTCCGCTCATCGGCCGCCTCGCGGCTGAGGGCTGGATCACGGCGCTGCCTGTGACGGGCGAAAGCGGGCCGCTCACCTTCCACGCATGGGCGCCGGGCGGCACTCTGAGAGAAGGCCGGTTCCGTATCCCCGAACCTGCCGGCGGTGTTCCCGTTGCGCCCACCGTGCTTCTCGTCCCTCTCCTTGCCTTTGACGCGCGTGGCCGCCGGCTCGGCTACGGGCGTGGCCATTATGACCGCACCCTCGCGGCACTCCGCCGTGGCGGTGACGTGATCGCCATCGGCCTTGCCTTCGACACCCAGGAAGTGGCAGAAGTTCCAGCAGAACAACATGATGAAAGGCTGGACTGGATGCTGACGGCATCGGGGGCGCGGCGCTGCGGGAGCGGTTGAGGCGATGCGGATCCTGTTCCTGGGCGACGTCGTGGGGCGTGCTGCGCGTAACGCGGTCTGCAATGGGCTGCCGCGTCTTCGTGAACGGCTGCGCGCCGATTTCGTCATCGTCAATGGCGAGAATGCGGCGGGCGGGTTTGGCGTCACCGAGTCCATCTGCGGCGATTTCATCGATGCGGGCGCCGATGTCATCACCAGCGGCAATCACATCTGGGATCAGCGCGAGGCGCTCGTTTTCATCGCACGCCAGCCGCGCCTTCTGCGCCCGGCGAACTACCCGGCGGGGACACCGGGGCGCGGGGCCGGGCTGTTCGAAGCGGCGAACGGCGCGCAGGTGCTGGTCGTCAATCTGATGGGCCGGATTTTCATGGATTCGCTCGATTGCCCCTTCCAGGCCGCCGAACGCGAATTGGGCGGCACCGGCGTGAAAGCCAAGGCCGATGCGATCGTCGCCGATATGCACGCCGAAGCGTCGTCCGAGAAACAGGCGATGGGCTATTTCCTCGATGGCCGTGTGAGTGCCGTCATCGGCACGCACACCCATGTGCCCACCGCTGACGACCGCATTCTCCCCGGCGGCACGGCCTACATCACGGATGCCGGGATGTGCGGCGATTACGAGTCGGTCATCGGTATGCAGAAGGATGAGCCGGTGCAGCGTCTGTTCAACAAGGTGTCGGGTGCGCGTTTCGAGCCCGCGATGGGCGAAGTCACGCTGTGTGGCGTGTTTGTCGAGACCGACGACGCCACGGGCCTTGCAGTGAGCATCGCGCCGCTGCGCAGCGGGGGCGTGCTCAGCGCTGCCGGACCGGAGACGCGGGCGGAGTAGGCCGGGGCCGCAGTGGCCGGAAGGGCGTGGAGCCGGCGGCTGACCTGCGCGTATGTGCGGAGGAAACCGGTATTTTTGGTGCTCTGCGGGAATAGGTCGCAGCCCCTGCCGTTGTCGTTTGTACCGGCACTGCCCGGTTTCGTCCTGTATCGTGGTGTCCGGCCTCATCCGGCCGGGAAGCGGGGGGAGTTGCGCCGGGATGAACCTCCACCACGCGGAATTGGCGTTCCGCAGGCAGTATCAGGATCTCCTGCTCGCGGGCAGGATCACGGCGGTGTTCCGGCCGGGCATCCGCATTCCGCCGAAGCGTGACGCGTATGCCGTGGGCGATGTCGTGACGGCGCGGGTGATGGAACGGTGCGGCTGCCATCGGCTCGGCCTGCCGCCTGTATTCAACGACGTTCGCATTCCCGTCCAGATCACGCGCCTTGAGGTGATGACCATCGACGGTCTCCGGGATGAAGATTTCGAGGGAAGCCTGCCCGACGTGCGCGACAAGGAAACGCTGCGCGAACATCTCGCGGATTTGTCGGACCAGCCGGTCGCCTGCGTCGGGAGCGCGGTGACGCGCATCCAGTTCCGCTACATCTGATCCGCATATCTCACGGACAGAGCTGCATCACTTCATGGCGGAACGGGCTACCGCGGCTACCTCGCGGGCCAGCCTCTCCGCCGGACTCGCGGCGTTGCCTGTGGCAGCGGCAATCTCACCGAAACGGCTCACACCTCGATCTGTGTGCCCAGTTCGACCACCTTCTCCGGCGGTATGTGGAAGAAATCCGAGGCCCTGCCGGCATTCTTGGTCAGGAACGAGAAAATCGGCTCCTGCCACGACGCCAGCTCCGGACGGGACGAGGCGACGGGCACCTCCCGGCCGATGAAATACGAGATCTCCTCCTCCTGCACCGGGAACCCGAGATCGCTCGCCGCGTGGAGCGCCACCGGAACATTCGGGGTTTGCGCAAAGCCGTAATGCAGCCACACGCGCCAGAAGCCGCGGTCGAGCTTCTCGGCCCGCACCCGCTGCTTGCCCGGCATGCGTGGCACACGCTCGGTCACCACCGTCAGCAGCACCACCGTCTCATGCAGGCATTTGTTGTGCTTCACGTTGACGACGAGCGCCGAGGGGGCGGCATCGTTGCGGCTGGTGAGATAGATGGCGGTGCCGGGTACCCGCGGAAGCCGGTCGCAACGCTCGCGCTCCCAGAACGCTTCCAGGGGCGCATTCTTCGCGGCAAGCCGCTCGATGATCGCCGTGCGGCCGTGCTGCCATGTGCGCATCAGGACGAAAACCGCGGCGCCGACGAGGAGCGGTATCCAGCCGCCCGCGAACACTTTCAGGAGATTGGCGCTGAAAAAACCGAGGTCAACCAGGAGGAAGGCGCCGATGACGGCCGCCAGCACGGGTGCGGGCCAATGCCAGATCCTGTATGCCACCGCCGCGAAGAGGATCGTCGTGGCGATCATGGTTGTCACCACGGCAACGCCATAGGCCGAAGCCAGTGCCGCCGAGGATTTGAAGCTCAACACCAGCGTCAGCACCGCCGCAGCGATCAGCCAGTTGATCTGCGGTACGTAGATCTGCCCGGCATGGGTCCGCGAGGTGAAGCGCGTCTCCAGGCGGGGAAGGAAGCCCATCTGCATCGCCTGGTGGCTCAATGTGAAGGCGCCGGTAATCACGGCCTGGCTGGCGATGATGGTCGCCGCCGTCGCCAGCGCCACCATGGGATAGAGGAGCGGTTCGTGGAACTGCAGAAAGAACGGGCTGGCCACGGTTTTCGGATCGGCGAGAACGAGCGCGCCCTGGCCGAAATAGTTCAGCGCCAGGGCGGGCAGGACGAATGCGAACCAGTTGGCGCGGATGATGCGCTTGCTGAAATGGCCGACATCGGCATAGAGCGCCTCACCGCCGGTCACGGCGAGGAAGACCGCGCCCAGGGTGACGAGGCTCGCCGATCCCATGGTCTTGAGGAACGCCAGCGCATAGGCCGGATTGAGCGCGGCGAGCACCTCCGGATAGCGCGCGATGTGATAGAGGCCGGACACCGCCAGCACCGCGAACCAGGTGGCGATGACCGGGCCGAACACGCCGCCGATGGCCGCGGTTCCGCGCGACTGGATGAAGAAAAGGGCGGCGAGGATGCCCGCCGCGATCGGCACGACATAAGGTGTGAAGAGCGGGGTCGCGACCTGCAGTCCTTCCACGGCGCTCAGCACGGAGACGGATGGCGTGAGGATGCAGTCGCCGTAGAACAGCGCTACGCCGATGAGGCCGATGGTCAGCGCGGCGCGATGCCAGCGTCCCTCGGGCAGCGCATCGGCGGCAAGGCCGGTCAAGGCCATGATCCCGCCTTCGCCCTGACTGGTGGCGCGCATGACGACGACCACATATTTCACCGTCACGATAAGGATGAGTGCCCAGAAGATCAGCGACAGAACGCCGAGGACGGCGCCGGGAGCCACGCTTTCAGGCGAAGCGGCGCTGTGGATGGCTTCGCGGAACGCGTAGAGCGGGCTGGTACCGATGTCGCCATACACGATGCCGAGCGCCGCGAGAAGCGCTGTCCCTGTGAACGATGGCTCGCCTTGCGCCGCATCGTGCTGTCCACCGTTTTCCGTCACCGTCTCTCCTTCGGGCCGACACGCGGCCGGGAGGCCTGCGCGCTGCCGCCGATAATCATGCCAGCGGGCCTGGGCACCACCGGGCCAAGGCTCCGCCTGGAATGGATACACAGGTTCGAAGTTCTGGAGAAGCCGTAGAAAGATGTAAAAAGGCGCGTGCTCCACCGGATGTGGCAGATGTAATAATCCGGTGCCGGTCTTGGATCGCGTGTGGCATGCGTCGCGCGCGCAGACGGTTGACCCGTGCGAAACCTGAAAGAAGTAAAAAAGAGACGCCACGGAGCTTGCGATCCCTGTCGCATCTTCCCGCTCGCGCCGTATGTTCCCGCAAGCGGGCACGCCTCAAGCCTTAATTCCGGACGGATTGTCAATGAATGAAGCACCACTCACCGGCATCCGCGTCATAGAACTTGCCCGTATCCTCGCTGGCCCTTGGGCTGGGCAGGTTCTGGCCGACCTTGGCGCGGAGGTTATCAAGGTCGAAAGCCCTGAAGGCGACGATACGCGCCGCTGGGGTCCGCCTTTCATCGAGCATGAGGGGGAACGTGCGGCGGCCTATTTCCATGCCTGCAACCGTGGCAAACGGTCGGTCACGGCAGATTTCGCCACCGCTGAGGGGCAGGCTTTCATGCGGGAACTGGCGGCCGGGGCCGACGTCGTCATCGAGAATTTCAAGGTCGGGGGCCTCAGGAAGTATGGCCTCGACTATGAAAGCCTCAAGCCGGTCAATTCGCGTCTGATCTATTGCTCGATCACCGGTTTCGGCCAGGACGGTCCCTACGCGGCGCGCGCCGGCTACGACTTCATGGTCCAGGGCATGGCGGGCATCATGGATCTGACGGGTGAGCCGGATGGGCCGCCGGAAAAGATGGGCGTCGCCTTCGCCGACATTTTCACCGGGCTCTACAGCGTCATCGGCATTCAGGCCGCGCTGGTCCATCGTGAGCGCACCGGGCGCGGGCAGCAGATCGACATGGCGCTTTTCGACTGCATGACCGGCGTCCTCGCCAATCAGGCCATGAACTACCTGGCCTCCGGCGTGGTTCCGAAGCGGCTGGGCAATGCGCATCCAAATATTGCGCCCTATCAGACCTTGTCCGTTGCCGATGGCCACTTCATCATCGCGTGCGGCAATGAAAGCCAGTTTTGCAGGCTGGCAGGCATTCTGGGTCTCACCGGCATCGAGGACGATCCACGTTTTGCCACAAACGCCGCGCGCGTGGCCAACCGCGCGGAACTGACCGGAAGGCTGGAGGAGAAGACGCAGTGTTGGCAGCGCGATGTTCTGTTGGCAGAGTTGGAGAAGGCGGGTGTTCCCGCGGGTCCGATCAACAACCTCGCCGATGTGTTCGCCGATCCGCAATTCCTCCATCGTGGCATGCGGATCGAGTCTGATGGCGTGCTGGGCCTGCGCGCGCCTTTGCGCTTTTCTGACACCTGTCTGAGGTTTGGCCGGCCTTCTCCGCGGCTTGGTGAGGCCAACCGTACTGCGCTCCTTATGAAAGAGCATTCCCAGTTGGAAACACCACGGCAGGGACGACAACCCCTCGTATGTCCGGAGGATGGAATGTGATGTGGTTGTCCGGTCCCGTGTTTTGCACGGCCAAGACGGCTTGGCATTCCAGTTGCCTTGTCGATTTGCGGTGTGCCCGCTCAGGCCGCCGCTTGCCGGGAGCGCCGCCAGAGGGACCATGCGGTGATACGGGCGGACTGAATGTGCCGCCGGGCGAGGTTGGTACCGATGCGGCAAGCCGTGCAATTGTCCGATTGACAACGCCGCGCGCGCGCCTTAGTTGATCTGTGCTATGCCCAGGTGGCGGAATTGGTAGACGCGCACGGTTCAGGTCCGTGTGGTGCAAGCCGTGGAGGTTCGAGTCCTCTCCTGGGCACCAGCCATCATCTAAACAATTGTTTTTTCTATAGTTTTCTCCCGGTGGGACAGAAGGTGGGACAATTACTTGCCGCTGAATGAGTTTCGCCGCCCCGCTCGCCGCCAGTTTTTTCTGCGCTGCCTTACGCGTGTAAACGCGCGCCATATCGGCGTTCTCCCTGGCATTGTCCCGGTGAATGTTGAAAATGGGAGGCAGGCGTTGCTCGCCTTGAGCCGGTAGGCTCGGGGTGATGATTC
>JBNKIW010000038.1:0-24105 GCA_050290865.1 Rhodomicrobiaceae bacterium
CGGGGCACACTCGCGCACACTGCCGACGGGCTGCGCTCCAGCCGAATTCCCTGGGCTGACGGCGGTGCTCCATAAGCGGCCACTCGCCACCTGCCAGAAATGCCGTCGCTATGTATTCAGAAGCGGCCGTTGATCAACAAGTGTATCAGCTTATCTTGATACGTGTTCAGCCCCTCACCTGTTGCCACATTGTCAGCGGCGGCCATCGCGCGAGCACATGCCATCCGCCGTATCGCCCCACAAACCCCCTGTGCCAGCACGTAATTCGGCTCCGCATCGCGGCGGCGAAAATACTGGCCACTTTTGCTCGTGCTTGAGCTGCCTACGCGTTTGTGGAAACATTGTCGCCTTTCATAATTCGCGCATTATGCGTGGCGGTCATGATCATACACGAGTCTGTAAGTTGCTGGGTAAAGGTTTACTTCGCCCCTGTCGCGCATCGCGCAGAGGCGCGTGCCGCTCACTTCGACCGGGCAACCGTCGATGCTTGAAAGGATGAGCGAGTGGGTCTCCGGGTGCTGCTCGATCAGCCACCAGATATCGGCCTCAATCTGCAAGGGATCGCTCTCCAGGCAGTGGTCCTTTGGCCAGTAATAGCGCACGAGATCGCCGGTAGAGGTGCGGCGCTCCCACGGGAAGCGCGCGCCGTTCGCGCGGCCGATCCAGCTACCATCGTCATGGTAGAAGCGCTCGTCACCGTCCTTCCGGAATTCCTGAGCCTTCGCGAAGCGCTCGATGAGGCTGGGCTTGGCGGGTTTCGGCGCCGGGCGCGAGCGATGTTCTGGGGGGCAGACACCGTCAACGACAGTCTGTTCGTCGTCGGAGTCGTCCGCTGGCTCCTGACGAGTGATTTCGGGTTCGATTTCGGTAGAATTTTTCCCCACAGTCCTATCAAGTGTTGGCGTCTCGATAATGTTCTCCGCGTCTTCCGGCCGAGCTGAAGCGAGTGATGCCTCTGTGTGTTCCGAACTGGCGCCGTCGGGCGGCTCGGCCAACGCAACAACGGCAGCAGAGAGCTTGAAGTTTGCTTCAAGGTATTCCCGAACGTCCTGTGGAGATCGCTCAAAGCCATAATCAAGCGCCGCCTTGATATCTGGCCGCGCGAAAGCCTTTCCAATCTCTTCAGGCACCCGGCGCGCAAGCTTGGCCTTTGGGAGCGGTTCGGCATAGAGTGACTGGTCGAGCCAAACTACATCAGCCCGTCGCGATGTTCCCGCTGGTGTGCCGGCGATATACGGGATGATCTCGATTCCCGGCGTCTCAAGCCAGACGGTTCTGGCAAGCGAATCCGCGAGCGCGCGAACCCTCTCTGTCTCCTCATCAGTTTCGAACTCGACCCGGCACAACTGGGCGCCGAGTGACCTGAGCCACTCCTTCTTCATTGGCTGCCCCGTGCCGAGGGGATCGCGGCGAAACCGCTCCTCGATTTGGGCAGCGAGCGGCAGCAGCCCGGAGAAGGGTGGATTGCTTATCGCCTCGCTTGGAAGGCCCCTGAGATCAGCGGTCTTCTGTTTAACCCACAGATGAAGATGAACCCACGCATAGTTCCGAGCATTGACCGAATATGTCAGTTCATCAATCGGTGCCCATTCATTCGCCAGGTTGAACCAGTGTCCGCACTCCTCCCAAATCCGTGCCGGATACCGCGCTAGCAGCGCTCGCACTCGGCGCAAGTCTTCCTGAAATGGCACCTTGCCGGACGGCAGGCCTTTCAGCCATTCGATGGCGAGATCGGCCGTGGGCCGCTCGGCAACGCCGATCTTCCGCCACAGCGCTAGGTCTTTGACGGATGGCCTGATCACAGCGGCGTCCGGCACATCTTCCTCGTCGGAGGCGATAAACACGGCGGTGGTCGTCGCCCAGGCGCAATCCAGCGTAAGGATGAGTTTCTCTGATCGAAACGCCTGCCTGATCTTCTGGAGATCCATGGTCGAGCATGTTTCCACCATCTGATCGAGACGGCAGTACCACTTCTCGAGGTCGTGGACCGGCGGCCTCTCAGCCATCGATAAGGCACGAAGGCGATCAAGGAGGCGATCAGGTCCGGTTGGTGTCTTCCGCACCCCAAGGAGATCGAGCAGCGGGTGCACATTTTCGCGATCCAACAACCCGTGAATGAACGGCTCCACGTCCATCAGGGACTCCGTCTCTGGCGTACGGCGCAAGAGGTCTTCGGGCTTGCGATGGAAACCGTGCGTATCCGGAAGACAAGGCACTTCACGGAGTCGAAGCACCCACGATGGAGTGATGTTACTGCGAACAACGGTCCGCTGGCAGCCATTTGCGGCCTCCTCAATGACGCGCGCCGACGTTTTTTGTGACCAGTAGCCCTCTTTCTCGCGCAAGAGGCGCTTGGCTACGATCGTCCAAATTTGTGGCCTCTCGGTTGCCGCCTGTTGCCAATAATCCCACACGGACGACCTAAAATCCCAGTCCACCATGAAGAACAAAGGGTTCTTGTACGTTGGTTCAACCACCCCCGGGAACATGCGCCTTTTCAGCTCGTCATCCATTGCTCGCCGATTTCGAAACGAACTCGTTGTTTCGACGATCGAAACGAAAGTCTTAAGTCCAGATTTACCTGAATTAATCCATCGCAGCCATTCATCGCGAGAGCAAGAGGTGTAGCTTGCCGTGTAGTCGCGGTTCAGAAGCTGCGTCTCGCGTTGTGCCTCGGGAAGCACCCCTTCAAGCTCGCCGTCTTCGTCAAAGAGGATTCCGTTATCCGTCGACCTGAGACGCCGGTCTCTGGTGACATAATGGAACGAGCCACCGTTAACACCTAGCTTCGCGGCGATCTGTGCGAGTTGAACACATCCTTGGATGGTGACGTTGACCTGGGAGAAGAACTCGCTCGCGACACGATCGATGACCTTGTTCACATCGCTGGCATCGTCCAAGCCGATCTCCTTCAGGACAGCGTACGCGCCTTCTATCGCCTCATGGGGCGCAGGCCCATTTTGATCCGCAGCCGTTCGCCGCTGCTCTGCAAGGAACCGAGTCCAATTCTGATTCACGACGATCAAGTACTTGGCCAGAAACTCCCAGTCTTCTTCCCGTTGCAGGAGCCTTTTCTCGCCGAGGCGGACAACCTGGGTTGCCGCGTAGAGAACTTCCTCGCCCTGAACCGGCACAATCCGCACCTCCTTGGCACTCACGCTACGGCGATAGCCTGTGATTTCGGAAGCGATGTAAGCCCACAAATTCAAGAGTCGGCGCCAGGATTCGGGCTTCGGGAGACGCTTGCCCTGGAGAATAATAAGCAGCTTCTGCTTATTGATCTCGTCGATAATACCCCATCGCAAGATCTTATTCCGATAGGCGAGATCCACATGCCGACAAAGAGGTGGTCGATCTTGCTCATCAAGCAGCGCAGCCGCCTGTTCCGGTGCCCAGACATCAAGAAGCGGCTGTGGGATGATGATGCTCTGTCTCTCGGGGACCAGTTGCCCGTTCTCTGTGAGCAGCAGGTTTTGTCCGCTAATAGTATCGGCGAATGCCTCCACGACGATCGTACTGCATCCGCCCTCGAGCGTGTTGTCTTCCTGGTTGACATCTGGGAACAGCCCGTAAGCGCGTGCGCGCTCAACGAGCGATGTTTCCGTCCGCCCCAGCCAATGAAGCATGGCGGATGCGGCCAGCTTGCCAGCGCGTTCAAGCAACCATCGGTTGGTTGGGGATGTCTCGGGATCTTTGATTTTGAGGCGAGCCGGATCCTGAATGAACGGTGCGTTGCAGGCAAACGGCAGCGCCGTCTCTACGCCAGTCGGAAGCACAACGTAGAGCCGTCCCTTCGCTCCAAGAACGATCTCGACCCTGCAGGGCGGAAATTCCGTCTCATTTTGGGAGCCGAGCATCCGCTCCTGCCGGATCTCCACCAGTGCTTCCTCGGGAAACGCTTCCGCTTCAGAGCGGATCACCAGGAAAGGCCTATCCTGGTTTTCGTCAAGGGCCATCCACTCGCTTTCAGGAATGGGGCCGAGGCCCAAGCTGCCCCAGTGGATCTCCCGCTCGCCGATCCGCATTCGGCGGATACTCCTAAAGAACAGAAGGGAAACGGGGCTCATGAGCCATTCATCGAGATTCTTCTCGACCTCTCGCTGCCGGTGCGGGTCACTTATCTCCACACGGATCCGCGTTCGACCCGAAGTATCCTCCTGTGACTGCAGCCATTGTGGCTCGGTAAAGCGTTGTGAATGGAAGCAGAGTGAAAGGGAAGGTGTAAGGAGATCAACGCGGTTTCCCAAACTGAAGGTGCTCTTGAAGCCGATGCCGCGGAATCCGATGGTGTGGAGGGCTCTTTTGTTAGAGTATCCAAAGCGGCAGAGAGATGCAAAGTGCTCTTCGGTGAAATCCTCGCCGTTGTGTTCGAAGGTGAAAACATTATCCTTGATGTGCACGGAGGCTTCCGTGGCTCCGGCATCGTCTGCGTTCTGGAGGAGTTCAGATAGAATGTGCCTCGGGCTTTGGACTTGCTTGAACAGTTGGTGCCAAGGCCCGGCGAGTTCTGGATCCCGCTCCAGCTGATCCCACCGTTGCGCCGCCTTTTGGCGAATGGACTCGAAGTATGTCGGCATGCCGCTCATCTGGACGGCTCCACACATACAAGCAAATCCGCGCAGTCGAAGTTCACACCGGTCACGCCGAAACCGGGCTCGCAACGGCACGGTCCGTAGATGTAGTGCTCTCCCTTATGGGGAGCGCCCTTAGAATCGACGATCGTCAGGCTGAGGAGGTTCCCCGGCTCATCCCCGCAAACGACGTCAATCGGTAACTCGCCCGCCGGAGGTTGCCGGATAGTCGCGAGCCGCTCGTGCACCCTGGCAGCGGCTCGATCACCGACCAGTCGTGTTATGGCGTGTGCGAATTTGCCGGGCTGAACTGATTTGCCGTTGATAATGATCTTGGTCATGTCGTGTTGCGTCAGCGAAGCCGCAGAGTTTTGCGCGGATTACGTCGCCAGTAACACCCCGCAAGCTATGAGCCGGATTCAAACCCTTGCGACCTGAATTTCAGGGCCGTTCCGTTTTCACGAACGGTACGTTGCGTGTCGTCTGGGATACCGTCCGGTACTTCGGCAGATATCTCAACCGTGACCCGCACCTTACTCCCAGGCAGGGTGGTGAGGTGCTGCAGAACCTCCTCTGCGATGCGCCCCATATCGCGTGAGGCGCGGTCGGCATCGATTTCTACCGTGCCGAAAAACCGCCGTGGCGGTAGGGGCTTAGCAGATTCTCTGCTATTTGGAGGCGACGGCGGCGTGGGCCGTGTATCCTCGGCATGGGTGCCGACGTCCAGCACCTTGCCTTCCGCCGGGCGATCCGCGAGAGCCTGAGTGTGTGCAATATCGGGCTTCACAAGAACGCTGAAGCTGTCGATGTCGACGGCCGCACCTCCTGTCAGGCGCAATCCTTCGTACCGTGATTTCGCCTCATCGAAACGTCCGGCATAGGCAAACGCGTCGCAGACGAGCTGATTGAGGGCGGTCTGGATGGTTTCGAGGAGCACATGCCGATCACGAAGTCTCGGCATGTAAAGATAGGAAGCAATGTATTCCCAGAGCTTCTTGGTCTCGATATGTGGGAGGTCGCTCCAGACGTATTCGTCGAGCTTGATCTTTAAGCGCTGAGGCCCCAGGCGCGTCATCAACGCCTCGTCCTGCACGAGCTTCTTCGAGACACGGGCCGCCAACGTATCTTGGCCGTTAACACGCGTGCCGGACCACTCGACAGTGCGGCTCTTGGGGTCGGACTGATGGGGCGCCAGAGCCCAAACCCACGTCTCGTTGACGCGGGCGTCAACCGTTGATTTCAGCTCGTTGGTCTTGCTTTCGGCCTGCTTGCGCTGAAATTCATCGAGATTCAGGGCTGCCCGGTCATTGTTGACCGAAGACCACGCCATCCACAACCGCACTGCCTGACGCAATTCGGCGAGACGCTGAGCATCCGGCGCGAAAAACACGAGCATGTTGCGGTAGATGCGTTGACCGTTGCCGCGCGTATTGAGAATGCCTTCGGCAGCCTTCACCGCTGCCCCGCGGTCGGATTTCGTGTATGGGTGGCCCGGACCTAGAATCACAAGCCGCGCTTCCATCTCGTCGGGGACTTCCGCCGAGCTATCTGGCGCGATATGGACGCCAGCGAAATCACCGCGGGCCTTGTCGCGGCGGAGCAGCTTGACAATCTCGACGTCAATGTCGGGCTCCTTGTACGCCGCCGCTCGATCTTCGGCGGTTCTGGCGACGCTGGGCTGCGTTGAAAACCAGTACCGGCTGCCGTCCTGATAGAGGTGTGTGGCCTTGTCGGCAAGGCGGCGGAGGGCGTCGCCGAAGCTCTTGACGCTCTCTCCAGGCTGGGCGCAGCCGAGGAAGATGCGTTTGTCGTCAATGCCCGGGTTCTTCCCCTGATAGGTGGGGGCAGAGCCAAGGTAGATTGTGCGGGCGACGCGGCGCACGGCCGAATACCGGCCTAGAGTGGGCACTTCCTGGTCGATGGCGAGGGGCGTGGAAGAGGGGCCATCAACGTCCTTGCCGATGACGGAACTCCAACCCGGTTCGAGATAACGCGTCAATTCTGACTGCACGCTGGTGGCGTCGATTGGAATTGACGCCGGCAAGATCATCAAGCTCGCATCTTGCCGTTCCCAAAGGGCATGGATGACCGCAGCCATCAAACGCAGAACGCCGCGGGTGCGCTGGAACTTGTCGAGGCTGCCCCAGTCCTGATAGAGCCGGTCGAATAGCTCAGGATGAATGGGATAGGCGGCTTCCATCTTTCGCCGATACTGGCCTTCGCCGCACTCTGATGGAAACTCCCCCTGGCCGGCCCGGTACATCCGGCTGAAATGATCTACGACGGCATCGCGCGCAGCAAAGGCGTCTTTCTCAGTCAACGGCTCGAACAACCGGCGCCGCACGATTTCAAAGCCCTCGTCGGCCGTTGCTGGCTGCCATGAGCTTTCCATGCGGCTGAATGTATTCTTGAGGCGGTCCAATGCAGCCTGGCCGCCTTCCCCGCCGATCTCGATCTGAGAAGCGGGCAAGCTCGCCACGACCAGGGCGCCCGGCACACGCCTCGCGGCCTCCGTCAACGCCTGCACGAAGGTCATGTTGGCGTCGAAGGTGCCCGCCGGCCAGTCGTTGACGTGATAGAGTTGGCGAACGAACGCAACCCACTCGTCAATTAGAATGAGGCATGGAGCGCTGCGCTTCAGAAGTTCGGCAAGAATATCGGAGCCAGGACTCGCGCCATTCTTGTCGCTTTCGGCGACAAGTGCGTAGGCTTGCTTGCCGCCGAGCTGCCAAGCCATTTCGCCCCAGAAGGTACGAATTTCGATGCCGTCTTTCTTGACGATTTGCCCGGCAGACAGCGCTGTGCCTACAAGTACCGCGCGGCTGCATTTGGGCAATTTGGTAACGCCGGCGGACTTGGCGAGATCCTCAATGCCGGGAAGCGTAAGGCCGTTCTCGCTCCCCACAAGGTGGTACAGCGCCAGCATTGAGTGCGTTTTGCCGCCGCCGAAATTGGTCTGCAGCTCGACGACGGGATCGCCGCCCTTGTCGTTGAGGCGCAGCATGGCGCCGGTCAGAAGGTGCTTGAGACCTTCAGTGAGGAAGGTGCGGCGGAAAAATTCGACGGGGTTCCGGTATTCGTCGGCGCCCTCGTTCTTGTAAACCTGGGCAAGGTCGGCCGCGAATTCGGCCTGCTGGTATCGGCCGGAGGCAACGTCCTTGTGCGGCGTGACTATCTCGCGCCAGGGCTTCAGACCCTTTTGCGGCTCGCCTTCCAGCGTCAGGGTCCGCGACCGCGTCTGGGAGCGCGATTCCTCGGCATAAACAGTGCGCTGCGCTTCGATGCGGAGCTTTTTCAGTTCGTCGGCCTGATTGGCAGCGCCAATTGCCAGACAGAGCCGCTCTGCTGTGTCGAGTGTGCGGATGGCGTCGTCGGTCGAGACCGGCTTGGTGGCATGAGCGAAGAGGTTGTTGCGCACCTGGATCAACTCGCCGACGTAGTTCTGTTCCGCGCGGCCGAGTTGCTTGCCGAACACGTCCTTCCAGTTGTGCAGCATCGTAGTAAGCAGGGCCTGGGCATCCCAGACAATTGCGCCTTTTCGGTCGCGGCTGAGAGGCTGATTGCGGCTCTGATCGAGGCGCGTGTCCCAGTTTTTGCCCCACGAGGCTTTCAACTCGCGCGTGACGTAAGGCGGCAGCGCCTCCTGCAGGGCGTCGATGGCCCGCGAAATGCGGTCTTTGTTGGTGATGGCCATTGCTTTCCCCGTTAAATCAATGTGCCTTGCGCAGGCGCTTGTGGCGTACCGGATACAGCTTTCGCCGCGAGTTTGCCCAGTTCCGGCCAGGCGACGACGAGGCCGTTATAGGCGCGGGCTTCCTCGGACCATTTCTTTCGCTCGCAGACCTGGTAAAGTCGATACGCAAGATCGCGTGCCGGTTCGGCGCGACCATTGAGCCGGGCGAGAAGATCAGCGGCGGCGCTTTCACCGTCAGCTTCGAGGCGGCGGATCATGTGTTGTGTGCATTCCCAGACCGTGAGGCGCGCGTCGGTGCGCGGGTCCCAATCTGCGGGCATCTCGGATCGCTTCAGGAGACGCACCTTGCCGCCCCTGGACTCGATGACCCCAGCTTCGGCGATTCCCGAAACGGAGACATTGCGGGCGTTTGCAAGCGTTTCGGCGTCGCCATAGGTGGCCTGATCCATGCCGTGCGTCTCGAACCATGTGATGGCGAAGCGCGTCTCCGCGTCGTACTCGGCCTCATGCTCGGAAAGCGTCTCGTCGAGCGCCGCGTTGATGAGTTGCAGCGCGGTTTTGATGCTCATGATGCTGTCGTCGGCTTCGAGCACCCTGGAATGGCGCGTGAAGATCGCCATGCCAGGGCCGATCGAGGCTTGCGCCAAGTCCACCGGCGCGATGTTGCCCTGTTTTAGCAGATCGACGGCTGCGGGCAGTTCGCGCTTCAGAGCTTTGAGGAATTCAGCGCGGGTTGTGACGGCAGCGTTTGCCGGACGTTTACGGCAGACGAGGACTATGGAAGACGCAAGGGCATTGGTGCCCGACGCGATCATCCGATTGGACAGTTCCGAACGCATCGGCCATGTGCCGTCGATCATGAGTCCGGCATCAAAGACGCCTTGCAGGAATGTTGCCCAGCCGGTCGAGGATACGCCGTCCTTGGCAGCTTCGGACTGCTTGAAGGCGTAGTAGATTGTCAGCGGAGCATCATCAGTGGATGCCTGCTCCATGTTTTTCAGGGCCATCGCCATGCCCTGCTCAAAGAAACGCTCTGCGGCCTCTTTGCCGCCGTGGCGATACGGTGTAGCGACCAACTCTTCGGCTTTCGGTACCTGCAAGGTGGAGCAAAGCGCAGGCCATATTTCCTTCAATGCCCTGCGCGTCCAGACGTAGAAGAAATCGGAAAGGTCAGCATACCCTATGTTATCGTAATAGGGAGGATCCGAGGAGATGGCAACGTCGGCCCAAGGTCGCGTACCATTGGCAGCGTTGCTTTGATCGACTTGCCCAACACCCGTGAGGTTGAGCACCTGTAAGACCTCAAAGATCGAATACGCCGTGCCTGATATATCCCCGCCTGCTCCCGCGAGAGGATTGGTCTCGGCGTAGTCCCAAACCATCGGAAGCGCTTGCCGACCGAAGGTGTTGCGCATCCGATCCATGGCGCTTTCCCACGAACATAAGGTCGTATTGCGGTCCGTAGCCTTGTCGACGGCGAACCCCAAATACGTGGCCACGGCGTCGGCGTAGGCTTCTGCGCCGGTGCCGCCATCGGCTAGGCGAGAAGCGGAGGGAAGACCGGCGGCGCGGGCATCGGCAAGCACCTTCTCGCGCGCGGCGCCCACCAGATCGCTGAACGTCGTCAGCGCCACGAGCTGGCGCGGGGTGAAAAGGTGGCCCCACGTGCGTAGTCCGTATGCAGAGCAAACCCCGCCTGTGATCATGGCACGCGTAGGTGTGGCGCCAGAGAGAAAGGTTGAGCGAGCCTCTGACACCATTGGGTCAGTTTCGGTGGACGCAGCTATCCTTTCATGTTCATCGCTTGCAGGCAAATAGATGCGACCGCGCGTCCCTTCGCCGACGATAGCCATCAACCGTGTTCCGAGACGATCAGCTTTGCCCTCTGCCTGAATGTACGTCCGAGTAATTGGCGTACCAGTGAGTGTACAAATGAAATCCTGAGCCTTGCCGGCCTTCGTTCCGGATTTGGCCTTTTCTTCATCTTCCTTGCTCAGCGTTCCCGACCGCAGCTCAAAGCGGTATCCCTGCGGTGCGCCGGCATCGATCACAGGCTCGACCCATGCCTTTTTTCCCTCCTTGGTCGAGAGCATGAAGGAGGAGACGAGCGGCACATGCGCGCCCTTCGCAGCGGGGTTCGGGCTCGCGACGGTGCGCGCCCACAGCCACGCAATCACCGTCAGCTTCTGTCCCTTGAGATTTTCGAGGCTGGGCTGCTGCCGAACGGCATCATCGGTCACTTCGACTTGCGGGTAGAGATGGCCGATCTTCTTCTCCGCCTCGTCGCGCATCCACTTGCCGTAGTAGCGCACGTCCTCGGCGAGCCCCTGCGCGCCCTTGCCGCTCCAGTTGGCGACGCCCTTCAGCTTTTGCTGCGCATCCGGGTTCACGGGTGGCAGGCCAGCGAACTTTGGCGGAATCTCGACGAGCGCCTTGGAGATCAGGACCGCGACCGGGTTCAAGTCCGAGCCATAGGCACGCAAGCCAAGCCGCTGGGCCTCAAGCGGAATCGAGCCGCCGCCGCAGAACGGATCGTAGACCGGTGGCGCCTTCTCCTGGAGATAGGCGAGGATGGCTTTGCTGTCGCCTTGGCGGGGCGGCTTCTCTCCCAGCCCCCAGGCTACCGCGCGCGCGATTTCCCAGCGGGCGGCATTCAGCACGTCCTCGTTGTTCGAATTCTCCCAGAGTACGAGCTGCTCAATGATGCGGAAAAGGCGCTGGCGCTCCTTCTCCTGGGCGTCCTCGCCCTTGAACTTGTCCGGCCACGACGATGGATCGTCGACGAGTTGCCCGAACAAAACCGCCCGGCAGGCAGCCAAAGGCCGCCGCGCCCACCACAGATGCAGCGTCGAGGGATGCCCGTGCCGGATCGACTTTTCGCGCGCGGAGGCCTTGTTGATGGCCTCCAGCGGCAAAGCCACCTCGATGAGCTTTTTGCGGGGCTGTCCAGTCGTCATCATGGTACTCGTGAGCTTGCGTTTTTTTAGTCGGGACGGGAGGAGTGGCCATCACACAGCGGCGAATTCTCACGTCCAATAACATTGTTGCAAATCAATGGGTTGGCTTCCTGTTTTTGGTTTTTCATTTGGTTGGAAAACGCCATTTTATCCAATTCCCTCCGGATCGGCGGGCTGCGCACCCAGAAACCAGCGCCCTGCCTTGGTGGGGCCTGCGCTGTGGGCCTTGTTCTCGTCGCGCAACTCGTACATGAGCGCTTTCACATGCGTGCGGCTGCGATCCTTAAGCACCTGGATCAATTCCCCCATTGGCGCTCCTTCAGAACCGGCGGCCTTCAGGTGCTTCAACAGCAGCTCTTTCTCGGTCTCGCGATCAAGCCCCTTTTTGCGCGTGTGCACACCCGTTTCACCAAGGAAAGCGTGAAACCGGCGCGAGAGGATGAACTTGCCGCGGCCCGAACGTTCGACGATGCCGGCGTTAAGCAGGGCCTTGGCGCGTTCCTTCAGCCGATCTGTTAGCGGCTCATCACGATGGATGAGGTCGATGGCGAGGAAATCGTCGGTCGAAAAGTGCTTGAGCTGCTCGTCGCCGATCTGCTCAAGGAAGCGCAGAAAACGCGGATCACCGATCTCGCCGCGCAAGCGGATGACAACCCTGTATGCATCGGATGCGCCGGGGTCAGGAAGGGGCTTGCCCTGCCGGATGCTCTGCCGGAACATCAAATTCATGCCCTGGCCCGACCGCTCGACCAGTCCGCATTTGGCGAGCACTTCGGCGATGCGCCGGTTGCGAGGCATTTGACGATCGAGCAGGTTCTCGGGCGTTATGCCTTCCGGGAAGCCGCCCGGACTCTCGATCTCCAACATGCGCGGAAACTGCCTGATCCAGATGGAGCCGCCGTGACGGTAATCGCGATGGCTGATGGCATTGAGAACCGCTTCACGCACGCTGCTTTCGTCAAAGGTCGGAATGTCGTACCGGAACAGGCCCTCGCGGAATTGCTGCACGTCATTGCGCAGATTTATCAGCGTCCAGATTTCGTCGAACCAGGTGAAGAAGCCGCGGCGGAACTCCTGGCGCTGCTGGTAGGGGATGCTCGCCTCGGAATTGCGGTACTCGAAGATGGTTTCGGCCTGAGCAAGGTGGCGGGAAACCGCCTTGGCCGTGCCCAGGAGGATCAGTCCGGCGTAGGTCGGCTCCTTGTCGACAGTCAATTCGGCGTTTTCGAGCAGCTCGGCGTCGCTCCAGCGGTCGATTTCGGCGTTGCCACTCTTTCGGCGCCAGCGGGCTCGAAATTCCGTGATCGCGGCGGGATCGAGAACAGTGGCGTCCGTGTTCGGCACGAGATCGGCGGAAAAGTCGGTTTTACCCTCATGCAAAATCTGAGTGATCTGCTCGACTGACATGGGCTGAAGGCTGCTGCCAGCCCGCATCAAATAGCGGCCTTTATGGTTCAATGGGCGCCCCTGCGGGCGTGCTGGCACAATGAAGGAGAGCACGCGGCCGTCAGCGGTTTTGATCTCCGAGACCTCCACGCGCCAATGCAGCCTTTGAAACAACCCGATTTTTGTGCGATCAAGCACATCGAAGACGGTCGTCCCGACAATGCGCCGGGGAGGCTTGTCGGTCACCCCCAAGACGATGCTTCCGCCGCCTTCGTTGGCCAGGGCGCAGCAATAATCCGCAAGCTCCTCGAAATGGAAGTTGTTCTTGGCCTCCTTGAACTCGACATGCTCCGTTTCGCTGTCGAGGAGCATGGCTTGCCGAAGATCTGCCTCGGTACGAATAATCATGACGGTGCCTCAGCCGCGCGTAACAGCTCGGCAAGCTGGTAAGTGACGCTGGTTGCGCCGAAATCGGGTTCGCGCTTGAACGGCATGCGCACGTAGCGCGGAGGTTGTGCGAAGCCGCTTGAAACGCTCACGATCGCAAGAATGAAGGCTTCGGGCTTGTTCAGCGCGGTCAGGATTTCGTTGCGCGTAACGGTAACAGTGTCAGCACCGTCGACGCGCCCTTTCACCTCAATGAAACGGAGACTACCGCCCAAAGGATTCTTACTTTCGATGTCATAGCCGATTCGATCCGCGCTGACGTCACGAGGCACATAGCCAAGCGCTTTTTCTGCGGCGATCACGGCCTCCATGGCCAGTCTTTCGATCTCGGCCCGAGAGGCGGCGTCTTCGGAAAATTGAGGCGGTTGGCCGGGGGCCGGGGACTGAGACTTACGCAGAAGGGCACCCGGTACGACGATGGCACCGCCACGAACCGCGGGGGGCCGCGCCGAGATTTCGCGTTCACGGCGAAGCTCAGCGAGCCGCCTTTGCAGGCGGTCGGCGAGTTCGTTGGCACGGTTGGCTGCCTGAGCGGCGTTAAGCCGTCCGCCAGCCTTGCCAGCTCGTTCTCGGGCCTTCAAATCCTCAGCGCGATGATCCCAGTAGTTGATCTCCTTCTTAAGCCGGGCAGCAACTTCGCTCTCCACTTTCGCGATCTCGCTGAGCCGCCGCTCCCGAACTTCGTCTACATGTGCCGGGGCCAACTTCGTGATGGCAAACGCCATGACCTCGCTTTCTAGATCGCGTGACAGCCAGTCCGCATTCAAACGATCGACAATCAAGGCTCTTTCACCGTCGGTGATTGGCCGATAATCGAGGTAAGGCGCGGGTCCACCGTCGCGAACACGGCCCATAGCGTCGACTTCAATAAATTGCATTCGTTCGGAAATGACGAGTTGTTCGCCGGTCCGGGTCTGGCGGCCATCCTGCACGGCGTGTTCGAGATAAAACAGCGCGTGGATGTCTTCTCCTTCGTCGGCATCGTTGACGAGCACCGCGCCGCGTTTCATGAGATCGCGGTAGAGTTCCAGCACCAAATCAATTGTGGCGTCGAGCAGCGGGTGTCCGGGGATAAGATAGGCGGCAACCGGCGGGCCTGCGATCTTATCCTTCTCAAAACAGACGCGTTCGTAACGCTCCAGAACGGGCTCCGTGCGGCCGATCGCCCGGTCACGTTCGCGAATGGTGCCAGGGACGCGCGCGATTTCGAAACGGCCATTCTCACGCGGATGCATCTGACCGCCGAGATGCGCGAACGCTTCGCGGAAGAAGCTTTCAATATAGTGCGGCTGGAGGCGGCGAACCTCGGCACGCTCCATCTCTTCCCGAATACGCGCTACCTGGGCGACCGCCATATGGTTGTGGACAAGCGCCCGGTCATCAAGCAGTTCGATCAAGCGTTGCTGATTGACGGCTTGATCGACTTTTTCAAATAGCCGCGCTTTCACCTCCGGTGTTTCCCCATATCGAATGGCTTCGACCAGAAGATCGCGTAATTCTGCCGCTTGGAAGAGCTTTCCAAGCACGTCGTAGACACGGCCGCCAAGCGCCACACGTGCGGTTTCCAGCTTCTCAAGAAGCCGGGCATAGACCTCGCCTTCGCGGGTATCGGAGGCCACCAGATTCCACAGATGGCAAACCTCAGTCTGTCCAATGCGATGGATGCGGCCGAAGCGCTGCTCCAGCCGGTTGGGATTCCAGGGAAGGTCGTAATTCACCATCAGGTGAGCGCGCTGCAGGTTGACGCCTTCGCCCGCCGCATCGTTGGCGACCATCACAAGCACATTCTTATCGTGCGTGAAGCCCTCAATGGCTTTGCGGCGCTCCTCGCGGCCGATGCCGCCGTGGATCACAACCACGGCCTCATGGCGGCCAAGCCGGGTGCGGATTTTACCGGCCAAATATTCGAGCGTGTCGCGCGGCTCGGTGAAGACGATGAGTTTGCGGCGGCTGCCAGAAGGATCCGTCATCAAGGGATGGTCTAAGATCGCGTTGAGCTGCGTCCATTTCCGATCTGTGCCTGACTGACGCACCGCGCGGGCTTCAGCCTCAAGCCGCTGCAGGGTCATGATCTCGGTTTCGAGCTCAGCAATGGTCCGGGCGGCCGTGGCGCGGTCCAAGACCAGCTCCTCGGCGGCTTCGACCTCTTGTTCTGTTGCCTCGTCAAAATCGTCTGGATCGACTTCCGGCTCGAAAGGTTGGGGCAAATTGGCAATTGCAACCTCCGCTCCTCGCGACAGCAACTTCGTCTCGGCGAGTCGGGCCTCCAGCCTCTCCTTGCGCCGGCGAAGGCTCTCGTGGATGGCGGCCGGCGAGGATGCCAAACGCCGCTGCAGAATTTGCAGTGCGAAGCCAACGTTGTTCCTTCGCTTCTGGTCGTCATCGGTGAAGCGGTCGGCGCGGTTCATTTCCTCGCGGACGTACGTCGTCACGGCGCCGTAGAGCGCGGCTTCCGCGTCCGAAAGTTCGTATTGAGCGGTGTACGCGTGTCGCTCAGGGAAGAGACGGCGGCCATCGAATTGGAGCAACTCTTCTTTCGTAAGACGCCGCATCATGTCGGACGCATCCGACTTGTGCACACCATCGCGGAACTTGCCTTCGAAACGATCGGCATCAAGCAGGGCCATGAAAAGCTGGAAGTCCTCCTCCTTGCCGTTGTGCGGCGTCGCCGACATCAGGAGAAGGTGGCGGCAGTGAGAGCCCAGCATTTGGCCAAGCTGGTATCGCTTGGTGTATTTAACCTCGCCGCCAAAAAAGCTTGCAGCCATTCGATGAGCTTCGTCGCACACTATGAGGTCCCACTCATTGGCGGACTTAAGCAACCGCTGCATGTCTCCGCTGCGGCTGAGCATATCGAGACGTGCAATCAGGTGGGCGCGCTCGGCGAACGGATTACCGGTACGGGCGGCCTCGACTAGGTCTCGGGTGAGAATGTCAAACGACATGCCGAATTTTTGAGCAAGTTCATCCTGCCACTGCTCAACAAGGCTACCAGGTGCGACAATCAGACAGCGATCAAGATCACCGCGGATGGCCAGCTCCTTGATCAGAAGCCCAGCCATGATCGTCTTGCCTGCACCAGGATCGTCTGCGAGCAAGAAGCGAAGCGGCTGGCGCGGAAGCATCTCAGCGTAAACGGCCGTAATCTGATGGGGAAGGGGCGTGATACGCGAGGTATGGATTGCGAGGTACGGGTCGAAGAGGTAGGCGAGGCGGATACGATAGGCTTCTGAGACAAGGCGCAGCAGGTGACCATCGCCATCGAACGACCATGGACGGCCCTCCTGAACAAGCTCCAGCCGCGGCTCATCCGCGCGATAAATGAGCTGCTGCCCAATGCGACCAGAAGCGTCCTCGAACGTAATTTTGGCGGCTTGATTGCCAAACCATTCGACGGTGAGGATTTTTGCGGCACCATTGGCGGCAAGCCCGCGAACGGTCGCGCCTTGGGTAAGCTGCTCAAGCGTGGTCATTTGCCGCCTCCGAGCGATCGAGGAATATCGGCGTGACGTACCTTTGCCAATGGATCTCCGAAGAACAATCCGCTCATGGATGCCCCGTGTAACGTCAAACTGAAGAACTTGCCGGTTCGGACTGTACTTGTGATGGTCGCCTGCTGACAGCGAAATTACGTCACACCGGTGTTTGCTTTAAGTTTCGCCTACAGTTTTCGGCGGACGCCCTGGCTGGAACGTTGCTTGTTTGCTGAGGGCTGTAATTGGTGGCGCGCGCGCGTCAAGAGGACGACGTCTTCCTTACCGTAGAAGTAGGAATAGCAGCGTTGGCTGCTGTACTTCCATCTTCTGCCGCTTGCCGCCCCTACCGCAAACGACTGCAAACGGGGCTGAGCCCCGCCAGTTCATGGGCGGGGGGCATAGCCTCCTGGTGCAGCTTTTCGGCGGCGCCCCCGGCAATGGTGTGCTCAAGCTGTTCGGACGGGCGGCCGGAATAAAACAGCGCTACTCGATGAACAACGTGCCGGGCGGGCTGCGCACAACCCTTGTGCGTGCAGCGCGGTCCGATCGGGCCGCGGTCATTCGGGCGCCGCCATCATCACCTCGATGGGGGCGGTGACGAGACGGCCTTCGGGGTCGCGGCCCTGGGCGATGTAGTAGCGCCAGGCGTCGGGCGAGGCGCGGGTGATGCGATGGCCGCCCGCGCCATCGGGGGCGAGGTCGAGGAGGGCGTCTGGGCGAAGGTCGAGGGTGCGTACGTTTGTGGAAATGGCGGCGAGGGCATCAGCCACATCCCAGATGCGGACGCTGTCACCACCGCCCGAGACGATGATGTCGCGCGTCCCAAGCCGCCCAAGCGCTACGGAGCGAAGCCCCCCCGATTGTCCTTCGAGCACGGCCAGGCATTCACTGTTCACCGCATCCCAGACGCGCACGCTGCTGTCACCGCCGCCCGAGACGATGACATCGCGCGTCCCCAGCCGCCCAAGCGCCAGGGAGCGAACTCCCCCCGATTGTCCTTCGAGCACGATCAGGCATTCGCCGCTCGCCGCATCCCAGATGCGGACGCAGCTGTCATAGCCACCCGAGGCGATGACATCGCGCGTCCCCAGCCGCGCCAGCACCGCAGTGTTAACGCCGCCCGAATGCCCTTCGAGCACGGCTTGGCATTCGCCGCGCGCCGCGTCCCAGACGCACACGCTGCTGTCACCGCCGCCTGAGACGATGACATCGCGCGTCCCCAGCCGCCCCAGCGCCACGCAACGAACCCCTCCCGATTGTCCTTCGAGCACGGTCAGACATTCGCTACTCACCGCATCCCAAACGCGGACGCTGTTGTCACAGCCACCCGAGACGATGACGTCGCGCGTCCCCAGCCGCCCCAGCACCATGGCGCGAACCCAGCCCGAATGCCATTCGAGCACAACCAAGCATTCGCCGCTCGCCGCATCCCAGACGCGGACGCTGTCATAACCGCCCGAGGCAATCACGTCGCGCGTCCCCAACTGCCCCAGCGCCACAGCGTTGACGCTGCCAGAGAATCCTTCGAGCACGGCTAGGCATTCGCCGCTCGCCGCATCCCAGACGCGAACGCTGTTGTCATCACCACCCGAGACGATGACGTCACTCGTCCCCAACTGCCCCAGCGCCACAGCGCGAACCCAGTCATTATGTCCTTCGAGCATGGTCAGACATTCGCTACTCACCGCATCCCAAACGCGGACGCTGTTGTCATAGCCGCCCGAAACGATGACGTCGCGCGTCCCCAGCCGCCCCAGCGCTACGGAGAGAACATAGTTCTCATGTCCTTCGAGCACTGCCTGGCACACGCCGCTCGCCGCATCCCATATGCGGACGCTGCTGTCACCGCTGCCTGAGACGATGACGTCACGCGTCCCCAGCCGCCCCAGCGCTACGGAGCGCGCCCCGCCCGAATGCCCTTCGAGCACGGCTTGGCATTCGCCGCTCGCCGCATCCCATACGCGGACGCTGTTGTCCCAGCCGCCCGAGACGATGACGTCACGCATCCCCAGCTGCCCTAGCGCCACACAGCTAACCCCGCCCGAATGCCCTTCGAGCACGGCTTGGCATTCGCCACTCGCCGCATCCCAGACGCGAACGCTATTGTCATCACCGCCCGAGACGATGACATCACGCGCCCCCAGCCGCCCCAGCGCCACGGAGCGAACCCCGCCCGAATGTTTTTCAAGCACGGCCTGACATTCACCGCTCGCCGCGTCCCAGACGCGGACACTGCTGTCGTCGCCACCCGAGACAATAACGCCGTGCGCCCCAAGCCGTCCCAGCGCCACGGTGTTAACCCAGCCTGAATGTCCTTCTCGCAGGGCGCGCCAGCGGTTCACACCTGCGCGCTTGCGCGGCTGCCAAGTATTTCCGCCCAGCGTGCAGTTGAATGCTTCACGGACGCATCCCCTATTTCCAATCGCGCCAGCATCAAGCGCGCAATCCCGCCACCGACTGCCGATTAGCTCCGTATCCGGCCATTTCGCGCCCGCCATGCGGCACCCTACCCAAATCGACATCGGTGCAATAGCGCCGCTGAAATCCGCGCCTTCCAGATCGACGTGGTCGAACTCCGTCTGCCGCAGCTTGGTGCCCTTCCAGACGGTCCGCGCCAGAGGCAGCGGTCGCGCTTCCGTGCCGCGAAACTTGCGGCGGCTGAAATCCAGACCGGAGAGATCCATTGGCATGGGACGCGGCAAACTTGTATCGGACGCTAGCCAGATGGCGAATGCCAGCTCGCGCAGTCTGACGGGACGCCTCGGCTTCATCAGTGTGGGGAAGTGTTCGAGAAACGCCTTCTGGCTCTCCTCATCCGCCACCGCCTGCCGTGCCAGGATGAAGCCGATGGTCTCCCGCGACACCATCGGCATGTCCAGTTCTTCGCCGCGCCCCTCGCAAATCGCTTTGTGCACGGCGTTGGCGAGAAAATACTCGCGCACCGAGGTATGCGCGAAACGGAACTCCTCATCGCCGGGGCGCACCAGAAAGCTGGCGTTACGCAAGTCCTGCAAAAAGCGCCCTGCATTGGCGACGCCTTCGCCCCCTTCGAGTGCGCGGCGCAGTTTGGGGAGGGCTTGCGCGGCTTCGTCGAACCAGGCGTCAAGCGCGTCGCCCCCGAGCGCATCGCGGCGCCTCTGGTGCAGCGTCAGCGCCAGCGAGCTGAGCAGTTCGCGCTTCTCGCGCAGTGGCACCACGTGCTTGGGGTTATCGCGCTCAAGGCTTTGTTCGACGAAGTGATCGTAAAGACGCGCAATGTTTAGGTTGCGTCCGGCACGCTTGTCGGCCTCGATGCGGCCGAGCGTCTGCCGGATGAAGGTGAGGAAGATCGGGCGCGCCGCGAGTTGCTGCAGATTGTAGGTGTCCTTGATGAGGGCGAGAGCGCGTTCGACTTCCGCCGCGTCGAGATAAAGGCCAAGATACTCGGTGATCTGCTGGTCGTCGAAGGGCAGCAGGTAATAGACCTTGATGTCGTCCTCGGGCGACAGGTGTTCGCGGTTCTGCCCGATGAGGAAGGCGCGCTGCGCGGCGATGTCGCGGAAATAGTGCGTGCGGCAGGAAACCAGGAGGCGCGGACCGCGCGTGGTTGAACGCACCACGCGAGCCGCTGCTCCCTTTGTCTGGGAACTGTTGCCTTTTTCGCCATGGCCGGGCTTGCCCCGGCCACCCAGCGTGGGCGGGGCAGCGTCCGTGATGTCGCTGCGCCAGACGTCGGCGGGGATCACTGACAGCAATTCTCGGTACAGGCGAATTGCCTGTTCCGTGGTCAGCTTGTTGGTGGCTTCGTCGAGGCCGTCAAAAATGATCAGGGCATCGCGCTCGCGCACGTATGCAATGATCTCGCGGGCGGCAGGCGGGCGCTCGCCGGGGCGGCGCAGCATCTGGTCTATGAGATCTTCGAGCGGCGTACTGCCAGCGGCTTCGGGGCGGTCGATGTTGCGCAAGTCGAAATAGACGGGAAGCGGAACGCTGGGATTGTTCTGGTATTGTTTCAGCAACTCCTGGGTAAGAAGTTGACAAGAGACCGTCTTGCCCATGCCAAAATCACCTAGGAGGGCAACAAGGCGCGGGCCTTCGGCGCCTGTTGCCCATTTCGCCAGATGGTCCACGATTTCCACGCGGTTGGCTTTGGCAGGTTCAGCAGACTCAGCGTCACTCAAGGCACCGCTGAGCCGCCCTTCCCAGCCGAAGGCAGGCACGATCACGGCGCTCTTGTGCTCGTAGTCGCGGCGGAGAGCGTAATGCTCGACGCGGTGCACGGCGGGATCGCCGGTCGTGGCCATGGCGGCTTGCCAGATTTGCTCGGCGACGGCGGTCACGAAGTCATGCAGAACGGCGGGGCTTCCTTGCGACCAAAGATCAAGCAGGGTCTTGGCGCCGGGCGCGAAGTGCCAGACGCGGGCACGCTTGTGAAAGCGCTCGGGGGCGTGCTCTGTGCCAACGTTCACCGGCACGACGAGACTGACTTTGCCGGGGCAGTTTTCGCCGTCGTCGTCGATGAAGTGCGCGACCTCACCGCAGCAGTAGTCGCTATGCGGATATTTGTCCGACATCATGATGAGGCCGAGGAAAGCCTCGCGGCAGGCTGCGTCCATCTGGTACTGGCCGGGATCGCCCGCCTTGCGGATGTCGCGTTCGTCGCGCCACAGACGGATTTTGAGGTTTTTGTAGCGCTCCGGCGGGTAGCGCAGGGCGCGATCGAGATCGTGGAAGAATTCGAGTTGGCAATCCTGGGCAGCGCCGTCGAGATGCGCGTAGGAGAACATCACCAGCGGGTTTTCGGGGCGGGCCAACGGCAGCACCGTATTGACCGGCGCTTGCAGCGCGCTTTCGCGGGAGTGCTCCGCGAGCCAGGCGCCGGTGGTGGCATCCTTGTCCGATTCGAGCGTGGGCTGAGCGGTCACTTGGCCGCCGCTGCTGACAAGGCGGAAGGGGGCTTTGGCCGCGTCCAGATTGTCACCGAGCCGCTTCATCCGCTGGCGATATGTTTCGATGGTCAGCGGCTGGTTTTGGCGGCGGGCGAGTTCCGAAGTTAGAACGTCTGTGGTGGTGACGCTGGCGCTCGCCGCAGTAACTGCGAGGAAAGCTTCGAGGACGGCGCGGTCGCCTTTGGTCAGTGGGGTGGAGGGCTTGCCAAGGAACTGGAGGATGATCTGGCGCATGGCGCGACTCCTTCGTTCGTGGTGAAGGGAGCGTAAAGGAAATCACCGCTGGCGTCAATGTCATTTGTGTCATTCTCTGTATCTGCATGACGTCATATGGCGAAGGCGCCCGGAAAGGTGTGTGGTGCGATGGAATTGCGGCGCGGTATTCTCAGCGGCAAATGAGAGCGAAAATGATGCGCATGAACGTGGAATTTTCTCTCGCTTGCCATGTGGATTCCCGAAGCGCGTGCGCGTAGCGGGAGGCGATGTGTTATACTTACCCGTCTGAGGGACGTGTTTGCCCCCCTCTTCATTCCTGCCAGGATTTTGGAATGCTTGAAGAAAACAGAGCAATCCGCATGCGTGACCAGCGGCGTGAGACGCTGCGGGCCCTGTATGCGCGCGCTTTTGCCGACTTTGGAACGCGCGCGCTCTGGAACATGAGACAGCTCGGCGAGCCGTCCCGCGAGGACCTGCTGGCCACGGCCCGACAGTTGCGAATCGAGGGCGACCTCCGGGCGCGCCGCCTGGCAGAAGAGATCGAAAGGATCGCCGGTGCCGCTTTCTAAAGTCCAATCGGCCGTGTTGAAGGTAATTGCAGCAAGCCGGGATCTGGAAAGTTTCGTGGCGGGCGGACTGCCGTTGAACCGAACCGGCATCCGGTTTTCCGACGACATCGACATTTTCCATGACCGCGAAGCCCGCGTCGCTCAGGCCGCCGAACAGGACGCCAAGCTGCTCGAGGCTGCGGGATACCGCGTACGCTGGCTCCGCCGTGAACCCGGCATTTACGGAGCCGAGATCAGCGGTCCGGTGGGACAAACGAAGCTCGAATGGGCAGCCGATAGCGATTTCCGCTTTTTTCCGGCCGTAAGAGACGCGGAATTTGGTTATGTGCTGCACGTGGTCGATCTGGCGGTCAACAAGCTCATGGCTACTGTAACACGCCGGGAACCGCGTGATCTTGTGGATCTGGTGAGCATCCACGAGCGCTATCTGCCGCTGGGGGCGATCGTTCTGGCTGCGGTCGTAGTCGCTCCAGGCTTTACGCCGGAAGGACTGCTGGCGGAATTGCGCCGAAACGCACGGTTTGACCCCCAAGCTTTCACGCGCCTGAAAGCGGACCCGCCTGTTGACGGTGCAGCGGTGATGGCCCAGTTGCGCAAAGCCCTTGATGAGGCGGAGAGTTTTGTCTCGGGCATGCCAACCGAGAGCCTGGGGCAGATATTCCTGAAGGACGGCCAGCCGGTGCAACCTGATCCTGCACGGCTAAACGAGTATACGGCCCACCTGCCCCAGCGCTGCGGGCATTGGCCAAGTACACCCGAGATCACCTCGGAGATGCTGGCGCGGCTCCAGCAATCGGCGGCGTAGCGTCGGGCGCACCAGTTCCGGGAGGCGTCAGATGCAGGCCTGGTCCCGGCGCCGTCGCGCTCCGCCCAAATGGATGGCTCAGGCTTTTTACACGTATTCCCACATCGAGTTTGGCGAACTCAGCTCGTTGTTTGCATACACGGATCGCCCAACTGACCACGATACAAGGCGTCACGCAGCGCATGGCGTGCAAGAGCTCCGCACGGTCAACGCTGGCGGTGACCTACGGAAGGTGACGGCAGAATGCCAGCGGTCGCGATACGTCCCACTTCGGCCGTTCGCCGTGTTGCCCGCCGGCGTCTCCTTTCGGGGCAGAGCAGATCTAAAGCTTACGTTTCGATTAGTTCTTTGTACTGTTTGGCTTTCCCCCGGCGCTAACTGCCTCGACACCACACCGCGAGGATGCGTTGTTAGTCAGCGATCAAGCGCTCCGGAGCATCAAATCAGGCCAACCCGCCGGTAGCTGAACGCCGGCGAGCGTTCCACGTCCCCGATATGATCGAGATCGCCGGTGCTGAAATGGCCGTCAGCTCCCCTAGCCATGTCGCGACAGCGGTTGAAGCTCTCTGATCTGTACCAGATGTCCGCAAGGCACAGATCACGCACGCTTTCGAAGCGTGTATCGGCCAGACCTCCCGCGTTGTGTCCTGGCAGCACCTTTCCATCGGCCATCACGCCGAGCATATCGCCGGTCCAGCCGTCCATGCCGTTGTCCAAGTGGCGGGCAATAGCGCCGGGCAGCACATAGTCGATATTCAAGATGCCGCGTAGCCTGACACTCGCTCGTGCGAGGATGCCGGCCTGAGTAACGACCTGGTCGTGCGCCGGCATCAGCGCCGTCCTGTTCAATGCCGCCCAGCCGTAATTCTGCGTGTTGGCGGCCTCCAGCCGCTCGGCGCCCACATCGAGGCAGTATCGGATCAGATCCTCCGTCTCACCGATATTGTGGCGGTGCATGACGGTGTTGATGGTCAGCGGTAGGTCCAGTTCGCGGACCCAGCGAGCGAATTCGGTCTTCGCGGCCAGCGCGCCTCGGTAATTGGTGATCCGGTCCGC
>JBNKIW010000039.1:0-19657 GCA_050290865.1 Rhodomicrobiaceae bacterium
TCCGGCGCATGCTGCGTGTATGGTGCGCGGACTGCGGCCATGAAGCGGAGCACTCGGCCGTGTTCTTCGCCACGTTCGGCAATGCGCCTTACGATACGACACTGTGGGAACTGGCTCAGAGGCTCAGATGCGGGAAGTGCGGCTCGCGTTGTGTCGGGATTGAGCCGAAGTGCTGAGATCCCGTTCGCGCTGTTCCGCCTCCCTCTAATACCGCTTCCCGCCGGCCCTCCTGGCTTCAAGCTGATGATCCTCACGAACCATGTTGTAACGGTTCTTTTCGATGACCGCGCCGGGGACGTCGAGCCGCATGGCGGCGCGCTGCTGGCCTGGGTGGTAGCCGAGCGCGTGACGATCATCGGAATCGGCCATCCGCCGAAAGGCAGGCGTGATGCGTTCGCGAGCAGCCAGGCTTACGTCGAGGTAGCGCGGGCGGCGTGGTCGATGGCATCGCGACAAGCCGTGTGTATGGGTATGGTGCATAGAGTTATTGTGAAGCAGGGCGGGCAGAAACCACCCGCCCTGTCCTCACCGGGGAGTATTCAGCTTGTCCCAGATGCGATCGATCTTGTTAGCCAGCCGCCGCAGTTCCCGCCGCAACCGCCAGCTTCCATAAATCGTCAGAATTGCAGACAGAATTGCCAGCTCCGGTGAGGTCCAAAAGACCTCCGGCATGCTTGTTACTCCATTCGTTTGATGGAAGCTGCGCGGAGAGGCTGACGCATTTTCCTGAAGCTCATCCACGGCCGCGCCACGCAACTTCCGGCTGCGTGATGTGCCGCTCGCGCCACACGAGCAGCATGTGGAAACTATATCGTAACCGCGTTTCTTGAGAAAGCAAAATAATGTATAGAAAATACACAAAGCTGTAAGTGGAATTACTGAATAGAAAGCACAGAAATGACACAGTAAGTAAATTTACGACGTATCATTGCTTGCGTTAGTGGGTGTATGCTTACACCTTAAGCTAAATGGATAGCTGAGCATTAGTAATGGTATATATAGGTGGACACCGTATATATACTAAGAGCTGATGCGTGAGCCATGCGAATGCATCAGCGCAATTGGGATTGAATTTAGTATCTCTTTTTTTATTTTATTCCTGAAGCTCATCCGCGGCCACACGCCACGTGACCGAGATGAGAATTCGAACAAGGGGCCAGAAACGGCCCCTTGTTTTTTGTGCCCGCGGATGTTGCTCGCCCTTGAGGACATCAAATGACCGACACAACAAACCTTGCGCTGCCCTAACTTGAGGCCGCGCAATCGCAGAAGCATGCATGCACGACGAAGCGCTGACCGCGCATGACGTCATCGTCGTGCTCTCGGTGCTCGGCCGCGACCTATCAGGACGCGGGGCGACGCTGCCCCCCCTTGGCAAGATGGTCCCTTTTGAGTCCATGACGCCTGATGGTGTGTCCCCACCGCTCCTCTGACGATCCCATCAGTTCAGCGGAATCCCGTTGGATGGGGAGCGCGACTCGGTCATTATGTGGCCATGGCTCATTGGTATACTGATAAAGTTTCGCGCGGTGTGGTATCAGCCTTGGTATGGGTGGCAGTCAGTAATGGGCAGCGTGTTGACCTGTGGATCGCGCGGCACCCGTCGATGTCTGCCTCTCACGGCCAGGTAGTCACTATTGGCCGCGATCACTCACGAAAACATAGGCTCGGTTCAGTGGAGACGGACACCGGCATGGCTGACCTATCCACCACGTCACACTCGGTCCAATCGGCTTTTTCTGCTGAGGCTCGTATGGAATGCGAACTGACCGTCACCACCCGGTCTATGTAGGTGATGGCGTGTAGCGCCGCCGCGGCGCTCCGTTTCGTCTTCTCCGTGGCCATCCAGTGCGACTGCAAAATGTAGTCGCCGACGAGCTGAGCGGCGATTTGATCGGCGGAAGACATCATGACGCGGCCTCACGCTTCCAGGTGTAATCTTCCCATCCACCATACCTGACGCGGTCGCGTAGGCACGATCCGACAAGAACGCCGATGCCTTCGGGAATGCTCTTACATTCGCCGGTTGTCAGGCCGAAGGTTGCGTCATCGCCGCAATCCCAGGAGTTTTCTCCCTTGCCCGCGTGGGGAATGCCGCTGGGGATTTCGAAGGACACTCGCTTCAAGCGCTTCGTGAACCAGCGCGGGCGTGACCAGATGAATTCTTCCAGCTTTGCGTTCGCCTGGTAGGTGCCCTCCGGCATGGGGACGAGCACGTCGCGCTCCTCGATGGTGCGCCGCTCGTACCGCTGTCTGCCCAGCAGGAAATCGACGACGTTGAAATTACCCTGGCGCCACCTGGGCGTCTTCGAGGACCATTCGTAGGGGGGCGTCCACAGATGCCACCAGATCGCGCCGCTGTGTGCGGAGATTTCCACCTCTCTATCGTGAGAGAGGCGCAAGCGCGGGATATCAATGGAGGCATAGAGCGCGAGCGGCGGAAGGCGCAATGAAACGCCCCAGCCGTGCTCATCGTCGAACTTGATCGAAGCTCCGCAAAGCCATGTGCGCCAGCACACATCAATGCGTGCCGTCGAATTCCGCCCCCAATGGAGCCATGCGCGGTAAGAGCCGCGTTCTTTGTTAGCATGCCAGTGCATCCCTACTTCTCCTGTCGTTTGGGTGTGGTTGATTGTTCGCCGCAACCGGGGTTGCGTACACGCTGGCTCGGGAACCAGAGTGGTGGTGTTTCCATCCCCCACCTGTCCCCCAATCAGTATGGCGTGTTCTTGCGACGTTCACGCGCAAGAAGGCGCAAACGTTCCCTGATGTTCCAGGGAAGTTTTCGCTTAAAGCCGTTGCATTTGTTGGGATTTTGCTGGTGCCGCAGGGGAGAGTTGAACTCCCGACCCCACCCTTACCAAGGGTGTGCTCTACCACTGAGCTACTGCGGCCCGATTAACCGTCGGTGCCCGATGGCATAGCACCAAAATAGCGCGATTTGAACCCGGAAATGGACGCCGCGGAGAATCCACCCGCGGCTCGCGGCCAAATTGTGGCAATCCGGTCCCGGGGCGGGGGCCGCTGGCTCTGCCGCATCCGTGCTTGAGGACGACGGGATGCCGGTGGAAAAACGGCCCAGCCCGCCATTGCTTCCTGGCCGGGAAGCGTTTAAGAGCCGTTGTCGAGGTACTTTGCCGTCTTCCAGTCACGAAAGCTGCCGCCCATGCGTATGAGCCGCTATTTCCTGCCTATCCTCCGGGATGATCCCAAGGAAGCCGAAATCGTTTCGCACCGCCTGATGCTCAGGGCAGGCATGATCCGGCAGGCGAGCGCGGGGATCTATTCTTGGCTTCCGCTCGGCTACCGCGTGCTAAAAAAAATAAAGCAGATCGTCCGCGAGGAGCAGAACCGGGCGGGGGCCATCGAAGCGCTCATGCCCACCATCCAGAGCGCGGACATCTGGCGCGAAAGCGGGCGCTACGGCGATTACGGCGCGGAAATGCTGCGTATCAAGGACCGCCATGAGCGCGATATGCTCTACGGCCCGACGAACGAGGAGCAGATCACGCAGATCTTCCGCGACAGCGTGAAATCCTACCGCGACCTGCCGCGCAATCTTTACCATATCCAATGGAAGTTCCGCGACGAGATCCGCCCGCGCTTCGGCGTCATGCGCGGCCGCGAGTTCCTGATGAAGGATGCCTATTCCTTCGACCTCACGCCCGAGGACGCGCGGCACTCCTACCACAAGATGTTCCTCGCCTATTTGCGCACCTTCGCGCGCATGGGGCTGAAGGCTATTCCGATGAAGGCCGATACCGGCCCGATCGGCGGCGATCTGAGCCACGAATTCATCATCCTGGCCGATACCGGCGAGAGCGAGGTTTTCTGCCATCGCGATCTGATCCAGATGAAGGTGCCGGGCGAGGATATCGACTATGACGGCGATCTCGCTCCACTCATCGAGGAATGGACCAGCAAATACGCCGCCACCAGCGAAATGCACGATGCGGCGCGCTTCGAGCGCGAGGTGCCGGAGAAGGCCCGGATTTCGGCGCGCGGCATCGAGGTCGGCCACATTTTCTATTTTGGCACGAAATATTCCGAACCGATGGGCTGTCAGGTGCAGGGGCCGGACGGCAAATGGCTGACCCTCGAGGGTGGGTCCTACGGCATCGGTGTATCACGTCTCGTGGCCGCGATCATCGAAGCCAGCCACGATTCGGCCGGGATCGTCTGGCCGCTGCCGGTGGCGCCGTTCCAGGTCGGGCTCCTCAACCTCAAGGTGGGCGATCCGATGACCGACGGCGTCTGCGATACGCTTTATCACCAACTCGGCGCGGCCGGCATCGAGGTGCTTTACGACGACACGGGCGAGCGCGCGGGCGCCAAGTTCAACACCATGGATCTGATCGGCCTGCCCTGGCAGCTCATCATCGGGCCGAAATCGCTTGAGAAGGGCGAGGTGGAATTGAAGAACCGGGCGACGGGCGAACGCGAGTCGCGCCAGATCGAGGACGCCATAAAAACGCTCAAAAAAAAGGCGTCATTGGGCCGGACTCAGGCAAGGAACAAGTGAAATAGTGGCCGCTGCTGCGACAACGAGACCTTTTGCGCCATTCGAATGGATGCTCGCGCTCCGTTACCTGCGCACGCGACGGAAGAAAAGCATCGTCTCGGTGATTGCCGGTTTCTCGCTGGCGGGCATTGCGGTCGGCGTCGCCGCGCTGATCATCGTCATGGCGGTGATGAACGGCTTCCGCAAGGAGCTGTTCGACAAGATCCTCGGTCTGAACGGGCATGTGATCGTCCGGCCCGCGGAGGGCGACTTCACCAATTACGCGGCCGTTGCCAAGCGGCTGAAGGCGGTGCCGGGCGTGGTGAACGCCATCCCCATCATCGAGGGGCAGGTTCTGGCAACCTCCTCGCTCGGTGGCGTGGCCCCGCTTCGCACCCGCGGCATCCGTGGTGCCGATCTGAGGGCGCTGGAGGGCGTCGCCTCGAAGATCAGATTCGGCACGCTGGACGGCTTCGACGAGCGGGGAGGGCTGGCGCTCGGCATCCGCCTCGCCTCCGCACTGAATGCCGTGGTCGGTGATCGGATCACCCTGACATCGGTGCGGACCATCCCCACGCCCATCGGCAACGTTCCACGCCGGAAGACCTACACGGTGCGCGCCGTGTTCGAAACGGGCGCCGCGGAAGACGCGACCGTCGCCTTCATGCCGCTGGCCGAGGCGCAGAAGTTCTTCGACGTCCCGGGCGCCGCCCAGGTCATGGAGGTGCTGATCAGCAACCCCGATATGGTGGACGCCGTGAAGCCGGGGCTTGAGCAGGCCGTGGGGACCGCCATGAAGCTGACCGACTGGCGCCAGCGCAACGCGACCTACTACACCGCGCTGACGATCGAGCGGAACGCGATGTTCTTTGTGCTCGGCCTCATCGTGCTCGTGGCGGCATTCAACATCATCGCCGGCCTGATCATGCTGGTGAAGGACAAGTCGCGCGACGTTGCGATCCTGCGCACGATGGGAGCAACGCGCGGGACGGTCATGCGTGTGTTCTTCGTCACCGGAGCGGGGATCGGGGTCGTGGGGGCGTCTGCCGGTCTCGTTCTGGGGGTCGTGATCTGCCTGAATCTGGAGAGAATCCGGCTGGGATTGATGAGCATCTCCAGCGTCTTCGGTCCTCTGGCGCAATTCCTCAAGCAGATGCCCGCGCGAATGGATCCGTGGGAGGTGGCCGCCGTGATGCTCATGGCACTGGTGCTGGCGCTTCTGGCGACGATCTATCCGTCCTGGCAGGCGGCGCGTCTCGATCCTGTTGCAGCTTTACGATACGAGTGAGCCCAGTGACCCAACATGTGCCACGTTCGATATTGCGCCTTGTCGATCTCAAGCGCACCTTCCGCCAGGGAGACCGCGAAATTCACGTGCTTGACGGCGCCTGCGCCGAACTCCAGGAAGGCGAGGCGGTGGCCCTGGTGGCGCCGTCCGGAGCGGGCAAATCGACGCTTCTCCAGGTTGCCGGGCTTCTCGACCGGCCCGACGGCGGTTCGATCTTTCTCGGCGAGCGTGACTGCGCCGCGCTGAACGATGCCGAACGCACACGTATCCGCCGGACCGATATCGGTTTCATCTACCAGTTTCACCATCTCCTGCCCGAATTCACGGCACTGGAAAACGTGGTCATTCCGCAGCGTATCGCGGGGCTGGACCGGCGCGAAGCTGAAAAGCGCGCGGTCGCTCTTCTCGGTATTTTCGGGCTGGAGGCGCGCCTCGGCCACCATCCGTCCGAGCTCTCCGGCGGCGAGCAGCAGCGTGTGGCCATCGCGCGGGCGGTCGCCAATGCGCCGCTTGTCCTCCTCGCCGACGAGCCGACCGGCAATCTCGATCCGGAGACGGCCGAGCTCGTCTTCCAGCAGCTTCTTCTGTTCGTGCGCAAGGCCAAGCTGGCGGCGCTGATCGCCACCCACAATTACGAACTGGCGCACCGCATGGACCGCGTTCTCCGGCTCGATCATGGTGTCCTGATCGAGGAGCGCACCTCGCCCGCTGCTGCGCGCGGGGTGGGAACATGAGTGGGGATGCCACCACGGTGGTTGCGGGCGGTGCTTCGGGTGCGCCAACCCGGCCCTTTTCGCCCTTCGAATGGATGCTGGCGCAGCGTTATCTGCGGGCCCGCGGGGGGCGCGGCTTCGTCTCGGTTATCGCCGGTTTCTCGCTGGCGGGCATCGCGCTCAGTGTCGCCGCGCTCATTGTCGTCATGGCGGTGATGAACGGCTTCCGCCAGGAGCTGTTCGAAAAGATCCTCGGGCTCAACGGGCATGTCATCGTGCGGCCCGTGGGGCGGGAGTTCACAGATTATGCCGCTGTTGCCGCGCGGCTGAAGACCGTGCCGGGCGTGCAAAACGCGATCGGCGTGATCGAGGGCCAGGTCCTCGCCTCGAAAACGCCGAGCCTCTCGAGCGGCGTCTATCTGCGTGGCATCCGCGAGGATGATCTGAGGGCGCTGGAGGCGGTGCTGCCGAAGAATGCCGTGAAGGCGGGCGCGTTCGAGGGGTTCGATGCGTCCGGCGGCCTGGCCATCGGCAGCCGTCTCGCCGAGACGCTGAAAGTCCAGGTCGGGGATACGCTCAGGCTCCTCGTGCCGCGCAGCGACAGCCGGACCAACACCGTCGCCGCACCACGGATCTGGCATTTTCCCATCCGGGCCATCTTCGAAATCGGCATGTCGGAATACGACTCGGTCATTGCCTTCCTGCCCCTGGCCCAGGCGCAGAAGCTCTTCAGCATGCCCGGGGCCGTGCAGGTGCTGGAAGTCTTCGTCGACGATCCCGAGCATGTCGGCGATTACCGCCCGCGGCTTCTGGCGGCCGCCGGGGGGAATCTGGCGCTGACGGACTGGCGGGTGCGCAATGCCGGCTTCGACGAGGCGCTGACCATGCAGCGCAACGTGCTGTTCTTCATTCTGGGCCTCATTGTCCTGGTGGCGGCGCTCAACATCATTTCCGGGCTGGTCATGCTGGTGAGGGACAAGACGCACGACATCGCGATCCTGCGAACCATGGGAGCGACGCGGGGCGCGGTGATGCGGGTGTTCTTCATCACGGGAGCGAGTATCGGCGTGACGGGGACCGCGGCGGGCGTTCTGCTCGGCATTGTGTTCAGCCACAATGTGGAGGCGATCCGGGAGGGGCTGGCGCGGATCACGGGACTGCCCCTTTTCGACCCGCTGGTCTATTTCCTCGACCATATGCCCGCGATCATCGATCCCTGGGAGGTTGCTTTCGTCGCGGCGCTGGCGCTGTCCCTGTCGTTCCTGGCGACGCTGCTGCCATCCTGGCAGGCGGCCCGGCTCGATCCGGTCGAGGCGCTGCGGCTGGATTAACCCGAAATTCCGTATTGATCTCCGGAGAGTGGTTGCACGGGGGGAAATCGGGCTCCCTTCGGCCCGATCGGGCCAATTCGATCTGGCGGAGCCACCGGCGAGACAAAAAGGCGCACATGGCGGGACACGCTCGAAGCATGCGCGGGCTGATTAATCCAAGTACATTTTGATATATCCGGCACGAAGCCGCGCTTCACCCCCTCAATAATACTCTTAAGTTCAAGTACAATCCTAGAACTTGATCAGTTCGCAGCGATCGCCGTGCGACACATTTTTCTTCGCGTTTGCTCTCTGGCCGTCTCCGTGGCGGTGTGATATCCACGCTCTTGGCCGGGGCATCCCTTAAGGGGAAGGGCGTGCCCGCTGAACGGTCAGGGGGTGCGACGCGTCACCACCTCGCTTGATATAAATCAACGCAATAAAGTCGGGCCACCCCCATAAGCGAAAAGGGGGGTTAGCCCTGCCGCAAGTTGCTTACGCACTACGAGGTCAATCAGATGAACAATACAGCATCTGTGAAGAGGGATCCGATTACGTTTTCGGATCTTTTGGCGGCTTTGGTCGCCTTAGCCGGTCTCGCCGCCGGCCTCGCGCTGGTGGCTCTGTCACCAGAAGGTGAAATGAAATTCCACGGCGCTCTGCTGGCGCTGGGGTGTCTGGTGTTTTTCCTGTTCATTGGAAAATACGGGAATGACAGCACGGCTTATAATGAGAATCTCATTAAGGCGGGCGTCATCATCACAATGTTCTGGGGCGTTGTGGGCTTCATCGTCGGCGACGTGCTGGCATGGCAGCTCGCTTTCCCGGCGTTGAATTTCGACCTGCCGTGGACGAATTTCGGCCGCCTGCGTCCCCTGCACACGTCAGCCGTCGTGTTCGCCTTTGGCGGCAATGCTCTGCTTGCGACGTCCTTCTACGTCGTGCAGCGCACGAACCACACCCGGCTCTACGGCCGCTGGGCGCCCTGGTTCGTTCTCATCGGCTTCAACACGCTGATCGCCATGGCCGGTACGGGCTACCTGCTCGGTATCACCGAATCGAAGGAATACGCCGAGCCGGAGTGGTACTCCGACCTGTGGCTGACCCTGGTCTGGGTGGTTTATCTGGTCGTGTATCTGGGCACGCTGATGACGCGCAGGACGTCGCACATCTACGTGGCCAACTGGTTCTACCTCTCCTTCATCGTCACTATCGCCATGTTGCATATCGGCAACAATGTGGCGATACCCGTGTCGCTCCTCACCTCGAAGAGCTATATCGCCATGGGTGGCGTCCAGGACGCCATGACGCAATGGTGGTACGGCCACAACGCGGTGGGCTTCTTCCTGACCGCGGCGTTCCTTGGCATGATGTACTATTTCGTGCCGAAACGCGCCGGGCGGCCCGTCTATTCGTACAAGCTGTCGATCGTGCACTTCTGGGCGCTGATCTTCACCTACATCTGGGCCGGTCCGCATCACCTGATGTTTACCGCTCTGCCTGACTGGGCGCAGACGCTCGGCATGACCTTCTCGGTCATTCTGTGGATGCCGTCCTGGGGTGGCATGATCAACGGTCTGATGACGCTGTCTGGCGCCTGGGACAAGCTGCGCACCGATCCGGTGATCCGCTTCCTGGTCGTCTCGGTCGCCTTCTACGGTATGTCCACCTTCGAAGGCCCGCTGATGTCCGTCAAAGCCGTGAACTCGCTGTCGCACTACACCGACTGGACGGTCGGCCACGTGCATTCCGGCGCTCTGGGCTGGGTGGCCATGGTGACCTTCGGCTCGGTCTACTGCCTCGTTCCGTGGCTCTGGAAGCGCAAGGAGCTTTACTCCAAGGCTCTGGTGGAATGGCACTTCTGGGTCTGCACGCTCGGTATCCTGCTCTACATCACCTCGATGTGGGTCTCGGGTATCATGCAGGGTCTGATGTGGCGCGCGTACGATAGCCTGGGCTTCCTGCAGTACTCCTTCGTGGAGACCGTCGAGGCCATGCATCCGTACTACATCATCCGTGCCACCGGTGGCGTTCTGTTCATCCTCGGCGCACTGATCATGGTTTACAACCTTTGGATGACGGTTGCCGCGCAGCCTGCCGAGGCCGAAGAGGCCCCCATGGGCGCTCGTCCGTCGCCGGCTGAGTAAGGAGGGAAAACCTATGAGTATTTCCACAAAACATGAGGTATTCGAAAAATACTCCCTCGTGCTAACGGTCGGGATCCTGCTGGCGGTCGCAATCGGCGGCTTGGTGGAGATAGCCCCGCTATTCTGGCTCTCCTCGACGATCGAGAAAGTTCAGGGCATGCGGCCGTATTCACCACTGGAACTTGCAGGCCGCGATATCTACATCCGTGAAGGGTGCTATCTGTGCCACAGCCAGCAGATCCGCTCGCTCCGCGACGAGATCGAACGCTATGGCCATTACAGCCTCGCAGCGGAGAGCATGTACGACCATCCCATGCAGTGGGGTTCCAAGCGTACCGGCCCGGACCTCGCCCGTGTCGGCGGCAAGTACTCCGACGACTGGCATAAGAACCACCTGATCAACCCGCGCAGTGTCGTGCCGGAGTCGATCATGCCTGGTTATCCGTTCCTGGCTCAGCGTGAGCTTCAGTATGGCGATATCGCTGCCAGGATGGCCACCAACCGGTTCATTGGTGTGCCTTACACGGATGAGCAGATCCAGAACGCGAAGGCCGATCTGGAGGCGCAGGCCAATCCTGACGCCGACGGTGCCGATGCCGTCCAGCAACGGTATCCGAAAGCGGTGGTGCGCGCATTCGACGGTGACCCGAAGAAGGTTACCGAAGCTGATGCGCTCATTGCCTATCTGCAAATGCTCGGTACGCTCGTCGATTTCGCCAAATTCGACGAATCCGGGCCGAACCTGAGATAGGACGCTCGTGATGACCTATGAAGGAATGAGAGCTTTTGCAGGAGTGGCAGGGCTCATCATCTTCATCACGGGATTTGTGCTGGTCCTGATCTACACGTTCTCGCCTCACAACCGAAAAACGTTCGATCAGGCCAGCCAATCACCGCTTGAAAAGGATCCAGACGATAATTCGCCGAGAGGACACTATGGCCAAACCAGAAACTGATGACGTCACGGGCGTCGAGACGACCGGTCATGAATGGGACGGTCTGAAGGAACTGAACAGACCGCTGCCGGGATGGTGGGTATGGACCTTCTGGGCCACCATCATCTGGAGCATCGGTTACTGGATCGTCTATCCGGCCTGGCCGCTGGTAGACAACTATACCCAGGGCATCTGGGGCTGGAGTGCACGTCAGGCCGCTTTGGCTGACGTAAAGGCCGGGCGCCAGGTGCAGGCAGAGATGAACGCAGCCCTGGACAAAGCGTCGATTGCGGACCTCAAGGGCAGCGGCGATCTCGCCAGCTTCGCCGTCGCCGGCGGGCGCGTGATCTTCGCCGACAACTGCGCACCCTGCCACGGCCGCGGTGCCGCCGGGGGCAAGGGCTACCCCAACCTCAATGACGACGATTGGATTTGGGGCGGCAAGATCGAGGACATCAACTATACCATCATGCACGGTATCCGCAGCGGCGCGGAGGGCGAGCGCATCAACGCCATGCCCCGGTTCGGCATCGACAACATGCTGACCAAGGAGCAGATAAGCGATGTTGCCGACTATGTCCTCTCGCTGTCGGGCACCGCGGGTGATGCGGCAGCCCTCGAACGCGGCAAGACGATCTTTGCCGAGAACTGCGTCGTTTGCCACACTGAGACCGGCAAAGGCAACCAGGAGCTCGGTGCGCCGAACCTGACGGACGGCATCTGGCTCTATGGCGGCACGAAAGCCGATATCGTGGAGCAGATCCGGACGGGCCGCGGCAGCGTGATGCCGACCTGGGCCAGCCGCCTCGATGCCAACTCCATCAAGAAAGTCACCGCCTACGTCTATTCGCTGGGCGGCGGCAAGTAACATGAACGCCGCGGGTCTTCGCCGGTACATCCGGTGAAGGCCTGCGGATTTCCCGAGTTAAGGCGGGCGTCCGCCTAAAAAGTGGAGAGCTACTTTCCGGAATTAGGACAGAGCCCTTCCGATGTAGAGAAGCCGGAACCCGATCATGACGACCCTCGAAACACCAGACAAGGTCACCGACGAGGCTGCGCCAGGCATCCCGCGGTCCGATGCGGAAGCCGTTGAGACCAAAGGCAGGCAGTCGCTTTACAAGAGACACGTCCATATCCAGCCCAAACGCGCGAAAGGCACGTTTCGCAATATCAAGTGGCTGGTGCTGATCATCGCGCTTGGTATTTATTACGTCCTGCCCTGGATACGCTGGGATCGCGGGCCTAATCTTCCCGATCAGGCGTTCCTGCTCGATTTTGCCCATCAGCGGCTTTACATGTTCGGTATCGAGATCTGGGCGCAGGAACTCTACTACGTCACCGGAATCCTGATCGTCAGCGCGCTCGGCCTGTTCATGGTGACCGCCATGTTCGGCCGCGTTTGGTGCGGTTACGCCTGCCCGCAGACCGTGTGGACCGATCTCATGATCGCGGTCGAGCATCTCTGGCAGGGCGACCGCAACGCACGCCTCCGCCTCAACAAGCAGCCCTGGAATTTCGAGAAGATCTGGAAGCTCACCGCCACGCACATTTCCTGGCTGCTCATCGGCGTGGCCACGGGCGGCGCTGCGGTCTTCTATTTCCGCGATGCGCCAACGCTCGCCGGCGAATTCCTTACCAACAGCGCCCCCATGATCGCCTATGTCTTCGTGGGGATTTTCACGCTCTTCACCTACGTGCTTGGTGGCCTCGCGCGCGAGCAGGTCTGCATATATATGTGCCCGTGGCCGCGCATTCAGGGCGCGATGTTCGACGCGGATTCGCTCCTGGTCACCTATCGCGGTTTCCGCGGTGAGCCGCGCGGCAAGCACAAGAAGGGCCAGACCTGGGAGGGCCGCGGCGACTGTATCGACTGCAACCAGTGCGTGGCCGTTTGCCCGATGGGCATCGATATCCGCAACGGGCCGCAGCTCGAATGTATCCAGTGCTCGCTGTGCATCGACGCCTGCGACCAGATCATGGATCAGGTCGGCCGGCCGCGTAAGCTGATCGCTTACGACAGCTACCGCAATCTTGAGGCCGAAAGCCATGGCGACCGCGTGCCGATCCGCATCATCCGACCGCGCACCTTGCTCTACGCCGGAGTGCTGGCCATCGTCTGCGCGGTCATGATCTTCGTGTTCAGCCGCAAGACCGTCCTCGACGTCAACGTCGTCGCCGACCGCAACCCGCTGTTCGTGCAGCTTTCCGACGGCAGCATCCGCAACGGCTACACGGTTCGCATCATCAACAAGCTGCATGACACGCGGCCGTTCAGCATCAAGATCGCGGGAATTCCCGGGGCGCATCTGCTGACCGCCGGGCAGGCGCCTTCGGACGAACTCAGGACCAAGGCGACACCGAATCTTCCCAGGCCGGTGAAGCTTTTCGTCATCGCGCCGCGCGGTACCAAGCTGGACGGTGGCCAGACGAAACTCACGTTCATCGTGCGTGACCTGAGCGACTCGACAGAAACCCGCCGGGAGACTAACTTCAGGGGGCCAAACCAGTGAGTGCACTCGCCATGAGAGAATTAACCGGCCGACACGTCCTCTTCATTCTGTTGGGCGCTTTCGGGATCGTCTTCGCAGTCAACGGCTACATGGCGTACGTTGCGATCTCGACCTTTACCGGCAGCGAAGCCCACGCCTACGCGCAAGGGGTGCGCTATAACGAGCATATCGCCGCGGCCAAGGCGCAGGCGGCGCTCCACTGGTCGCACAAGGTCGAACTGAGTGAGGCCGGGGTAGTGCAGGTGACGTTTGGCGACAAGGCCGGCAGCCCGATAGCCGGCCTCAAGCTCACGGGCGAGATCAACCGTCCGGCTTCGGACCGCTTCACGCACCAGCTCGCCTTCACCGAAAATAAGCCCGGGGTGTACACAGCGTCTCCCGGCGTTCTGGAAGCCGGGCGGTGGATCGTCGCCGTGGCGGCGATGAGAACGCACGCGCCGGATGCACAGCCCGTCTACCGTATCAGGGAACGTTTATGGCTCAAGCCGAAGCAATAACGAGCGACCTGTCTCCCGCCTCTTCTGCCGGAAAAGCAGTCGATAACAGCCCTCAGTCCTGCGTCCTCACCGTCGCGAACATGAATTGCGGCGGCTGCATGGGCAAGATCGAGCGGACGCTGGGGAAGGCCCCTGGCGTCACCATGGCGCGCGGACATCTGACTGCAAAACGCGTGGCCATAACCTACGACCCTTCGCGGACCGGTGTCGATAAGCTCATTACCGTACTTGACAACGCGGGATACAAGGCCGCCGAACTCGTCGCCAGCGACACGGCAGAGGATGACAAGCTCAATATCTTCTTTTTGAGCTGCCTCGCCGTCGCGGGCTTCGCGGCTATGAACATCATGCTGTTCTCGATCTCGGTCTGGTCGGGCGAGGACAGCATGGAGCCGGCCACGCGGACGATGTTTCACTGGATCTCGGCGATCATCGCCATTCCTGCAGTGGCCTATGCCGGACAGCCTTTCTTCCGTTCGGCCTGGACGGCTCTGCGCGTTTTCCGGATGAACATGGATGTGCCGATTTCACTGGCCATCCTGCTCTCGACCGGCATGAGCCTTTTTCAGACCATGCAAGGCTCGGATCAGGTCTATTTCGACGCCGCCACATCGCTCCTCTTCTTCCTGCTGGTTGGCCGTTTTCTCGATCAGCGCATGCGTTCGCGAGCCAAGGGGGCAGCGCAGAACCTGCTCAAGATGCGCGCCCAATGGGCGACGGTGATCGAGCCGGACGGCTCGGCGCATCGCATGGCGGCCAGCGCGCTGGTGCCGGGCCTCCGTATCGCCGTGGCCACGGGCGAGCGCTTCCCCGCCGACGGCACGGTCGTGGCTGGGAAATCCGAAGCCGATGAGAGCCTTCTGACGGGTGAAAGTCTGCCGCGCGCTATCGCGCCAGGCGCCGAGATTTTCGAAGGTACGGTCAATCTCGGTGCGCCTGTCGAATTCACGGCCACCAAGACTGAATCCGCCACCGTCCTCGCTGAACTGACCCGCCTGATGGAGACGGCGGAGCAGGCGCGCGGGCGCTATGTCCGCCTCGCCGACCGCGCGTCGCAGATCTATGCGCCGGCCGTTCATATTCTCGCGGCTGTAACATTTCTCGGCTGGATGGTCCTGGGATTCAACTGGGAAGCGGCGCTCACGGCGGCCATCGCCGTCCTCATCATCACCTGCCCCTGCGCGCTCGCGCTCGCCGTCCCGGCCGTCCAGGTGGCGGCATCGAGCCGTCTGTTCGCGAAGGGCGTGTTGCTGAAAGCCGCAGACGGCCTCGAACGCATGTCCGCGGCGGATACGATCGTGTTCGACAAGACCGGGACGCTCACCTTTGGGCAGCCTTCCGTGCTTAACGCCCACGAGATCGATATCGGAACGCTCCAGGCCGCGGCGGGCTTGGCGGTGGCGAGCCGCCATCCTTATGCCGCGGCGGTGGTTGCGGCGGCGAAAGCCCGTGCCGGATTGACGGCCATTCCCCGCACCGAAGGTGTGGAAGAGACGCCGGGCGCGGGGTTGAAGGCGGTCACGGCGGCAGGCAAGGAGCGCCTGGGCTCGGCGGAGTGGTGTGGCATTCCCGGTGACAGCGCGGGCGAAGCCTCGCTCTGGTATGTGCGCGACGGCGGGAAGCCCGTGGGATTCCGGCTTGCTGACACCCTCAGGCCCGACGCCGCGGAGACGGTGAAGACGCTGATGGCCGTGGGCTACGATGTCGAGTTGATCTCCGGCGACCGCGCGGAGGCGGTGGAAGCCGCGGCCCGCGAACTGGGCATCGCCAAGTGGCGGGCAGGCTGCAAGCCGCAGGAAAAGATCGCGCGGCTCGACCAGCTCAAAGCGCAGGGCCGCAAGGTGCTCATGGTGGGCGATGGCCTCAACGATGCTCCGGCGCTCGCTGCGGCCCACGCCTCGCTGTCGCCGTCCACGGCGGCTGATATCAGCCAGATCGCCTCGGACGCGATTTTCCAGGGCGGTCATCTGAAGCCGCTGACGGACCTTTTGGCGACCGCGCGCCGCGCCCAGCGCATGGCGTTTGAGAATTTTGCAATAGCAGGGCTTTATAATGTAATATTCATCCCGATGGCGGCGGCAGGTGTCGTGACCCCCCTCCACGCGGCGATCGCGATGTCCACGTCGTCCATCTTCGTGACGGCCAATGCTCTGCGTCTGCGCGGGATGAAACTCAATTTGATCCCGCCAAAAGGCGCGGCGACAGGAAAGGGGCTGCAATGACCGCGTTAGCGTGGCTGATCCCGATTGCCCTGTTTCTCGGCCTGCTCGGGCTCATCGCGTTCATGTGGGCGTTGCGCTCCGGACAGTTCGAGGATCTGGAGGGTGCCGCGTACCGCATCCTCGAAGACGACCACGAAGAGCCGGGTCCCCCTCCGGAAGACGCAAGCAAAACCGAGACCGAAACCGAGTCTGCGCCGCAGGCGCCGCAGGAGGACAAGAAGGACTGAGACCGTTCTGGCCGGAGCGGTTCTGCAGTCCTCGTCCTGCCGTCAGTCTTCAGCGATGACCTCGCAGTAGGCGTGCCATGTCGCGTGCCCGACGAGCGGGAAGGCAACAATCAGTCCGACGAAGAACGTGGCAATTCCCACCACCATGATTGCCGCGATCAGCGCCGCCCACAGCGCCATCGGCCAGAAATTGAGCCTCACTGCGTGGACACTGGCGTAAATGGCGGTGGCGATGCCCACCGGCTTGGCCATCAGCATGGGGGCGGAAATCGCGCTTATTGTGAACACCAACGCCGCGAGCGCCGCGCCCTCGATGGTCCCCACGACCAGGACCGCCACGCCCCGCTGCGTCAACAGCATCTGCTCAATGAACCCCTGGACCGGCGGAAACGCGTTCTCGCCAGAGTACAGCATGAGGAGAAGAAAGGCAGTTTCCACCCACGCAAGAAAGACGAGGAGAAGGACCAGACCGAGCAGTGCGAGTTGTCCCGGAGCCTGCAGACCCGCGAGAATGAGACCGGAGGCGCTCAGGCTCCCGCCTTCCTGCAATCTGCGGCTTCCCTCGTAGAGGCCGGCCGCCAGAACCGGACCGATCAGGAGAAAACCGGCCGCCAGAGGCAGGAACAATGCCTGCCAGCCGGACAGCGTGAGCCCGTACAGCATGACGACCGCCAGAAAGGCGAAAGCCACGCCGTAGGCAAGGCTGATTACCGGCATGCGTTTCATATCGGCCCACCCCGCGGCCAGCCACCGCCACGGTGCTTCGAGGTCGATACGATTGATTCTGAGCTGCAGCGTCTTCAGGTTTCCCCCGCTGATTGGGGCCTGCAGCACGATACTGTCTTGCGAAGTTGTCACCATACGTTTGTTCCTTGAGCCTCCTCATCCCACAGAACCAGTCCACTCTTAGCGTGACAATTGCGCCAATGGAGCTTGTCACCCTGCGGGGGTATAGTACACGCTCCGTCCTGATCTTGATACAAGTCAAACCGTGAAATGCCTCCTATTGACGTCAGTCTCGGCAACGGCCACGATATCGCGACAGCGCCTTCCTCCTGCGGGGTCTGCGCTGTAAGGGGCGAGGGAGTCTGCGGCGCTCTCAAAGGTTCGGGCGTTGGCAAGCTCAGCCGCATATCGCACCGGCGGAGCTTTTCCGTTGGGCAAATGGTCCTGGCGGAAGGGGCGTATGCCGAGTTTCTCGGCGTTATCGTCAGCGGGGTGGTGAAACTCACCAAGACGCTGGCTGACGGTCGTCAGCATATCGTCGGTCTGTTGTTTGCGAGCGACTTTCTGGGCCGGGCTTTTCGCAGCGAGAACAAGTACTACGCCGAGGCGGCGACGGATGTCGAGCTTTGCCATTTCCCGCGCGTGGCGTTCGAGAAGCTGCTCGGTGACTGTCCGCCGGTGAGCCACTGCCTGTTGAGGCTGGCTCTCAATGAACTGGACACCTGCCAGGAATGGATGCTGCTGTTGGGGCGCAAGAGCGCGGAGGAGCGTGTTGCCAGCTTCCTGATGATGATTGCACGGCGAGCCGCGCTGCCCGCGTCCGACGGTTCGGTCCAGTTCGAGTTGCCGCTCGCCCGCTCCGATATCGCCGACTGTCTCGGGCTCACGATCGAAACCGTCAGCCGCCAAATCACACGGCTGAAGTCGCGACGGATCATAGGGCTGGTGAGCAACCGTGAGATTTTCATCCCCGACATCGCCCGCCTGGAAGAGGCCGCCAATGGCCGCGCCAACACCAGCTTCGACTGAGCCCTCTGGTGTCCGTTAAGTCTCCGGCCAGCTTTGCCCGCTACCTTGCGGCAAGGTCATCGGAGCCGGGACGATGTATAAAACGATCCTAACCTGTCTAACCTCCATCCGTTCTGCTGAAACGCTCACTGAAGCCGGCGCCTATCTGGCCGAGAAATCGGGCGGGCACCTCATCGGCGTGCATAATTCGACGGAGCCCGAGTCGGCGGAGGTGGAGGCGGAAGAGGCGGGATCGGAGGCCGCGGCCGTGCCGAAGGAGCAGTTGCCGCAGCGGGCCGAAGCCATACGGCGGATCTTCGAAAGGGTGGCGGCATCGCGCCGGTTGTCCTTCGAATGGCGGCACAAGACATTGCCCGAGCCTAAGGGCGTGGCCGACATGGCCGCGCAGGGGCTTTCCGCCGATCTGATCGTCGCGGGGGGCGGCAATGGCCGGCACAGGCTCGGCAACTGGTACGATCTGCCGGTTCATCTGGCGATGGACACCGCCCGGCCCGTCCTGCTCATCCCTGCCGAAGGTCGCTATGCGAGCATCGGCAGACATGTAACCGTGGCCTGGAACCGCTCGCGCGAAAGCAGCCGCGCGGTGTTTGCGGCACTCCCGCTGCTGAGGACGGCGGAGTGTGTGCGGCTCGTCGCGATCAACGGCGCGGCAAGCGGCGCGCTCGGTCCCGGGGATCACATGCCGCAGACGCTGACCCGCCACGACATCAAGGTGAAGAGCGTCGCCGTGGACGGCGCGGCATCGCCTGCCGAGGCGCTCATGACCGATCTCACCGAGAGTCGCAGCGACCTTCTGGTTATGGGCTGCTTCGGCCGCCCGCGCCTCTTGGAAATGGTGCTTGGTGGCGTGACGCGCCATATCCTCAGTTCGATCGAAGTCCCCGTTCTGCTGGCGCATTAACGGGCCGGCGCCCGGACGCCGGCGACATGCTTCAAGGAGCCCATACGATGAAGAGAATTCGCCTCGAACTCGCCCGCGATCCCGATTTCCCGGAAGGCAGCAGCCGGCATGGCTACGAGTTCGTGGCGCCGCTGGGTGCGGACGGCCATATCGACGCCGATGCGTGGAAAAAAGTCCGCCAGCAGTGCCGCGTCGTTCGCTTCTGGGAAGGCGAGGAGGATGAAATCGGGCATCTGGTGAGAAAACCCGGCGGATTCTGGGCTTTTCATTACGATATCCTCGGCGATGCCGAAGATGACGAGTCCGGCTACCGCTTCGAATCTCACATCTTCCGCCCCGGCGAATACGTCTCCATCCGTGATCAGGACGACCGGTTGCGCGCGTTTCAGGTGATCTCCGTGCAGGAACTCGGCTAGTACGCCCCGCAGGAAATCCTGACCCACTTGCCGCACGCTCTCACAGGATTTCCTGCGGGTTAAGCGTACTAGCAAGTTATTGACTCTAGTACAGCTTTTCCGAGGCAAGTTCGCTTGCGCACTCGCGAAGAATGGGGTGCGAACTTGCCTCGGGCTGTACTAGTGGCTCGATTCATTCAAACTGGGGATAGAGGCGCTTCAGCTTGATACGGGCATCGGCGGTTGTGAAGCGCCA
>JBNKIW010000039.1:19667-23472 GCA_050290865.1 Rhodomicrobiaceae bacterium
TCACAGGATTTCCTGCGGGTTAAGCGTACTAGCAAGTTATTGACTCTAGTACAGCTTTTCCGAGGCAAGTTCGCTTGTGCACTCGCGAAGAATGGGGTGCGAACTTGCCTCGGGCTGTACCAGCGCCACGGTGAAGCTCATCACCACAGCCATGCGCCGACGTGATCTCAGCGCGCCAAACCGCCGCGGAGGGAAGCGAGATAGGCGTTGATTTCGGCTGGACTCTGGGCGCGATGCTCCTTGGAAAGCAATGCCCATTCGCGTTCAATATCAAAGTCAAGCGGCTTCCCATCCAACCGATCCTGGTACCAGTCAAGCCAAACCTCAAAACCCGCATCAAGGGCGATGGCCGCGGTCTGAAAGGTTTGCCAGAGCGTTCCGAACTCTGTTGGAATGCCTTGTGGCCATAGAGGTTGGTTGCACAGATCGCGACCGAGGTTCCAATCCCGCTCCCATGCGTCTTCGAAGGCACGAACGGCAGCGGCTTTGGCAGCGGGATCGACTAGGAATCGAGCGACGGCGCAGACGGCGGCGGTGCCGACAATGAGGTCGGCGTAGCGAAAGATGGCTTGGTAGGCGGTAGCGGCGGCATCGACGTGGGAGAAGGGGACGCGGGCGGCGTTGGTGGTGGCGGCAGCATCGGCGGCGGCGTTGGCGGCGTCCTTGGCGGCGAAGGCGACGGAGCCAAGGAGGCCCGCGCGAATGGCGTCCTCGACGTGGATGCCATAGACGTCGCCGGCGCGGATGCCATCCTCCGCGTCGGAGGCGACTTTGGCGGCGTCGTTGGCTGCAGAGGCGGCAGTGGTGGCGGCAACAGCAGCGGCGCGGGCGACAATGTTGGCGTCGGCGATGACGACGGAGGTAGTATTCTGAAGCTCTGCATGCCTTTCGTTTATCAGGACAGAAATGAATGCAGAGGTTTGGTAACAGGAAAGAAGTGCTTGAAGATGTTTTGGGCGCACCCCCTCCGGCCAATGCTTGAAATTTGGACAAGAGGCGATCAGCGCCAGTGTCCGCATTGCCGCACGCGTAGAAAAAGCGATTGCCGCCCCGGGTGGCAATTTGCTGGTTCTACTTTGTAGCTCCTTGTAGCCCATCCTTGCCATGCTATTGTTGTCCCCTCCGCAAAGCCCGCGAGCGCACCTCGCTTTTGGTTCGCATTGTAGGAAAGTGTAGCTCCGCTTCCCCCCTGTGCCAATTGTGGCTATTCGCCATCTCTTGGCGGAATATGCGGGCAGCCCTGGTGGAGCACCTTTGTTGTCCGGCATGACGTGGCGGCACCGACAGTACCGGCGCGACCTTAGCTCTTCACCTCTATCCCAACGCGGCGCGAACGACATTTCCCGCACATGCCTATCCCCTTCCGTCCGGTCTACGATGAGAAATGCTTGATCAAACACGTGCTTGAACGATCCGCCCCAAAAAGTGCGCACTGTTTGCTTCAATATTGATTTATCAGCGTTTTTAGCGGAGCAACCTGACGGAAGGGGATAGGCATGTTTCCCGCATGTGAGCTTCTGAGGCAACTCCCATTTCGTCGTGTCGTAAGGCGCATTGCCGAACGTAGCGAAGAACACGGCCGAATGTTCCGCCTCATGGCCGCAGCTGCGCACCATACGTGTAAAACGCACCGGAGCTTCATCAACTCGGTCAAAGTCTGACGGTGCCGTGTATATCCGGACGGCTGCGGATCGTCACGCATAACCATGTTCGTATCTTTTCTGGATTGTGGCGTAAATCAATGACCGCATAAGTGAACTCTGCGGGGTTCGGGGGGCAATCCGTTGCCACGAACGAAAGGCTTCTCGGAAATAACCCCCTTCAACGATCTGTCGCGGCAAACGGTGCGGCGCCGCGGGAACCGAACAAGCCAAGGCGGCGACAATGCCACGACGCTATCGCAAACCGCGTAAATTAAGCATGTGGCGGTTCAAAGCACGGGAGTGGTGGAAGTAACTTAAGCCGCTCGGCCTCGTGCTTGGTGCATTTGCAGTCCTCATGTTCGCCTTTTAAGGCTGCAAGCTGGTGCAGCCAAGCTTGCCCTGGATCACAGCCTTTTCGCCCAATACCTATCGGGTTATCGACGGAGACACGATACAGGCAAGGAATGCCGTGAGATACCGGCTGCTGGGGTACGACACGCCGGAGACCTATCAGGCCAGATGCGCCGAAGAACTGGCGGGTGGAAAGAAGGCGACGAGGCGGTTGAAAGAGCTGTTGGCGTATGGCGAAGTGCGGCTGAACGAAAGCGGCGGGACCGATCATTATGGCCGGACGCTGGCGCACCTCACAGTCAACGGGCGCGACGTCGGCAATATTCTGATAAGCGAAGGCCTGACGAGACCCTACTACGGCGGGCGCCGTGAGGGGTGGTGCGCCAAGTAGACACGGCACATCAAGAAGCGGGGGCTGCACCCGCAACACCTTCTCTGCCGCTGGCCCGGTCAATGCCACGGTCGTCCCCAAGTCCCGTCAAACTTTCGCAAGCTTCTGTGAGCTTGCGCTGGAGGCCCCCTCGGGTCGGAAGCCGACCCCCGGCTCGACGGTGAGTTTTTACCCAAAGGACGAAGTGGCGGTTGCATCAGACGCCATTCTCAGGCTTCCACTCTGGCTGCGTCTCGAATGTCGGCAAAGTCTCGTCCATAACGTCCCAAGGCTTCCTGCTACGCGTAAACACAACGACTTGTGGCCGGAAGTCTACAGACTCAGAGAGTGTTCCGAGTGTGACTGTAACAAAGCCAATCATGCCGGAGTTGCTACCAAAAATTGGGCTGCCGCACTTTGGACAGAACACCCGAGTGACTTCGTTGCCGTTGCCAGAGGTCAACTTAAACTCGGCGGTCTCGCCCGCCATTCGAAATCTGTTGGCTGGAAACATCGCTCCAGTCGAGTGACCAGCGCCGCTCCCTCGTTGACAATCGACACAATGACAATGGGCAACCACCACAGGCGGCCCATCGACTTCGTAAGTGACAGCACCGCAGAGACAACGCCCTTTGTAACTTAGTGATTCATCCTTGTTCATTTCTTTTTTCTTAACACGAGCGACCGGACGAACAAAGCACGGTCGGCTCTTGATGGCCCGAGGCTGCCTATCCTAACAAATTTGTGAAAAGCGAAAGCCGCGTTTCGGGTGATGGGCGGATGCCAGCCGGAAACGGCAGCTCACCCCCCAACTTGAGGCATTCCCGGAAGTAGGCCAGATGACGGCTCTCGGCCTAGCGCTTTCGCTACCCTGGTGCTTACGCTTGCTTATTGTCCCACTGCGAGACGATCAGGAACACCCGCGGCAACGGAGTTGATGGTTTGCTGACGATTTCTGATCGTCACACCGTCGCCAACTGCCAGAAACCCACCTGCTGCCCCACTCGACATCAGGCTGGGTCGCCAGCGCTGGCGGTCACGACAACGCTTCCCCTTTTCCGGCCGGCATCGACACGCGCGTGAGCTTCGGCTATTCGGTCCAAAGGAAAACACTGATCGATAACCGGCTTGAAGCTTCTGGCTTCGCAGAGCCGCTTCAGAAACTGCAGTTGCTCGACGGTTCCAGGAGCCGGTCCCGCGAAAACCCTTCTGTTCTCGGGCCTCGATCCCCAGGCCGCACCGAGCATCTGCGGAAAATCAGCGACCAGAAGAAGAAGGCGCCCGCCCGTCCTCAGAGCGTTCTTGCATCTTGAAAACGTGGCTGTCCCGGCTGCGTCGAAGATGATGTCGTAGGCCTCACCGTTTCGGGTGAAGTCCTCTTTGGTGTGATCAATTACCCGGTCGGCGCCGATCGCTTTCACCAGTTCCAGATTGGTGGTGC
>JBNKIW010000040.1:0-23203 GCA_050290865.1 Rhodomicrobiaceae bacterium
GCGAGCAGCTGGCGTGCGCCATCGCGCAGGACTTTGGTGAGGGGATCGGCAAATTCACCCGGCTGGCGCAAGGTGACAACGGTATCGGTTTTCATGGCGTATCGCTCCTTTCGGGATGTGTGGCAGTTGTTTCACCGCCACGATACGCCGCCTTCCTTTTCCGGGGCCGTCACCAACTTTCCCGCATAGCTCTCATCGCAACCGTAGAATGGGGTCGTTCGCGAACTCATGGGCTGGGGACAGGGACCATCTTGCAGTGTCCAACTTCGCCACGCAGCCAACCAAGAAATCCGCGTTTCAACAGCTCTATATCCAGACGATTGGTCTGGGCGCGGCGATGTTCAAGTGACACGGCGGTACTTGCGGCATGAATAACATGGGCTTCAATGCCGCGCGATCTCAGTCAGCGAGCCAACCAGAAGCCATCAGGCCCGGATTCGAAGGCGACAACGATCCGCTTGATCTCCTGTCCCGATTTGATGGCCTAATCCCGCCAGCGCAGCAACAGGCCGAACAGGTTATCTTCTCTTTCTTCCCTGGTGTTCAACTTCTTCGCGGGGCTGCGTTCAAGTCCTGGAACAATCGCTCCCACAAGCCTACTTTCCTTGCTCAACTCAATCACAGCCACCAGCGCACTGCTCTGGTCAAATGGGATGCATGACTTGCAGGTGTCGAAGGTGTTCGCCACCGGGGATGTCTCCGTCGTCGTTGTTTTGTTCGGGACGATGTCTACCCGGTTCGTCGCTCGCCCCATAGCGTCTCCATGACCGCTCTGGTTGCTTCCGGCTGGAGCGGTTGGCCGGGTGGGATTTGTAACCCACAGGAAAGCGCCGCCTTGGCACGGCGCGCCTCCAGAAGCAGACCGCCGCCCCGTTACGCCTGCTCGAGTTCTATGAGCGTGCCAAGGCAATCCTTCGGATGCAGGAACAACACGGGTTTGCCATGGGCACCGATTTTTGGCTCGCCCGTGCCCAGGATGCGCGCGCCCTTCTCGCGTAGGGCGGTGGCAGCGGCGCGTATGTCTTCCACCTCATAGCAGATGTGATGGATGCCGCCTGCTGGGTTGCGCGCGAGGAAGCCAGCGACCGGCGAGCGGTCGCCCAGCGGCTCCAGGAGTTCGATCTTGGTGTTCGGTAGGCTGACGAACACCACCGTCACGCCGTGTTCCGGCTGCGGCACCGCCTCCGAGACCTCCGCGCCGAGCAAGTTTCTGTACACATCCGCGGCCGCCGCCAAATCGGGCACGGCGATGGCGGCATGGTTCAAACGTCCGATCATGGGCGGGCTCCTTTACCGGTGTGCAAGAGGCGGTCGATGCTAATGCGAAGCGATTAAACCATCGACACCATCACACCGCATATCGGCTTTTTTCCCCACGCCGCGTTGATCGCCGCGCGTACCGATTTGCGCACCGCTTCGGCCACCAGCCCCGGATCTTTGCGGCGGGGGCGCGGGATGCTCTCGATAGCGCCGAAGACCGCCGACTCGGCGATCGCGTCGAGCGGCTCACCCTCGGCATCGGTCTGGGGCAGACCGGACAACACGATCTGCGGATCCACGGCCAGTTCGTAAGCCTTGTCGAGCACGACCGACACGCTCACCATGCCGACGAAGCTCAGCTTGCGCCGCTCCCTGATCATGTCCTCCGCTTCGGGTACCAGGAGATTGCCGTCGCGGTAGATCCTGCCCGTGGGCGCGTCGTCGATGATCTCCGGTTCGCCGGGCAGAAGGCGCACGACGTCGCCATTGCGCACCCCGCCCGGGGAGGCAACACCGCGTGCGCGAGCGAATGCCGCGTGGGCCTCCAGGTGGCGCGCTTCGCCATGCATCGGGATAGCGGCCTTTGGCCGCAACATCTCGTACAGCCGGGCGACCTCACCGCGGCGTGGATGGCCGGAGGAGTGGATCGGCCCGTCCGGTGAGGCGGTCACGATCTCGACGCCCATGTCGGCGAGCTTGTTCTCGATGCGGATGACCGCTTCCTCGTTGCCGGGTATGGTGCGTGTGGAAAAGACCACCATGTCGCCGGCGGCGAGCGAAACCAGCGGATGCTGCTGCTCGGCGATGCGGGCGAGCGCCGCGCGCATTTCGCCCTGGCTGCCGGTCAGCAGCGCCACGACCGTTTCGGCAGGCAGATGACCGAACTCCTCCTCGGCAAGCGTCCTCACCTGTTCCGGCCACAGCCCCGTTTCGCGGGCGATATCGACAATGCGGCGCATCGACCGCCCGACCAGCACGACGTGACGCCCGGCCGCCTCGGCCGCGCGTGCCACAGCAAGGAGCCTCGCCACGTTCGAGGCGAAGCTGGTGACCGCTACACGCCGCGGTGCCTCGCGGATGATCTTCGCCAGTGTCGCCGCGACGTCGCCCTCGGACGGCGTTGTACCGTCGGAAAGGATGTTCGTGCTGTCACAGACGAGAACGTCAACGCCCTCGTCGCCCAGTTGCGCGAGCCTGGCGACATCGGTGGGGTGCCCCACGCCCGGCCGCGGGTCGAGTTTCCAGTCGCCGGTGTGCAGTACCGTGCCCAGGGGTGTGCGCATGACGACCGCGCTCGCTTCCGGCATCGAATGCGCCATGTTCACGAGCTCGATATCGAACGGCCCCACCTCGAAACGCCCGCCGAGCGGCACTTCGTTGAGGGGTACCTCGGTGCGCCAGGGATATTCCCGCAGCTTTTCGCTCAGCATGGCGAGAGCAAAACGGCTGCCATGGACCGGAACGCGCAGACGCGGCCACAGCTCGGCCACGGCGCCGAAATGGTCTTCGTGGGCGTGCGTGAGGACGATGCCCGCAAGGCTGGAGCGTTCCTCCTCGATGAAGCGCAGATCGGGCAGCACAAGATCGACGCCGGGCTCGCGATCATTGGGGAAGGTGACACCGAGATCGACCATCAGCCATTGACGCGCGGTCGCTGGTCCGTAGCCGTAAAGATAGACGTTCATGCCGATCTCGCCGGCACCGCCGAGAGCCAGGAAGACCAGTTCGTCGCTATCTTCTTCGCGTTTGCGCGCCATGCTTACGCCTCTGGTCCAAGCGAGACGTCGCCCGCGGTTACGCGCCGCATGGTACCGTCCGCCATACCGAGGCGCAGCGCTCCGTCCTCGTCCAGCCCCGAAAAAGCGCCGGTGACCGAAGCGCTGCCGAAGCGCACTGTCATGGCGGTGCCCAGTCCCTGGGCCCGGGCCAGCCAAGCGGCGCGGATCGTCTCGAAGCCGAGACCCTCATTCCAGCGCGCAAGCCATTCCGCTGTCGTCCAGGCCAGTGCGGCGATGGCCTCGCGGGCGCTGGCGCCAGCGCCGAGATCCTTGAGGCACGTCGCGGACCGTCCCAGATCGCCGGGCGCCTGAGCCAGATTGAGGCCGGTGCCGACAACCACGACGGGGTCGCCGTTCCCGCCGCCCGAGGCGCTTTCAAGCAGGATACCGCCGAGCTTGGCGCCGTTCACCAGAATGTCGTTGGGCCATTTCAGCCGGGCGTCGGGCCTAATACCCGCTCCGCCCGCCAGAGCAGCCACGGCATCATGCGCGGCGACGCCCGCCAGGAGCGAGAGTTGCAAAGCAATGGCGAGGGGAACCCGCGGGCGCAGAACGAGGCTCGTGTAAAGGTTCCCGCCGTGCGAGACCCAGTTTCTCCCAGCGCGCCCGCGCCCGTCCTGCTGCTCGCCCGCCCAGATCCACAGGCCGCCTTCCTCGCCGCGCAGCCCGGCCCGCAGGCCTTCGGCGTTGGTCGAATCGACCGAATCGAAAAAGGCCAGCCGGTAACCGGCGGGCAGATCAACGCCTCTTTGCAGCATCAGGAAGCCTAGAACAGTGATCGCGCGGCCGTTTCCGCCGCCACGATCAGGGTGTTGAGCGGAATGAAGAGAAGAAGAACGATCACCCCGGAAAACGCAAGCACAAATCGCAAGCTAACCGGCATGGGATCGAACCGCTCCGCCGGCTCCTCGAAATACATGCGGGCAATGATGGAGAGATAGTAGAAGGCGCTCACCACCGAGGTCACGACGCCGAGCACCGCCAGCCAGTACAGCCCGGCCTTCACGGCGGCCAGGAAGACATAGAACTTGGCGAAGAAGCCCGCGAGCGGCGGAATGCCGGCCATGGAGAACAGCAGCATCGCCAGCATGAAAGCGAGCATCGGCTGCGTTTGCCACAGGCCGCGCAGATCGGCGATCTCCTCGACGAACTCGCCTTTGCGCCGCATGGCCAGGATGCACGCGAAGGTGCCGAGCGTCATGACGACGTAGATCGCCAGATAGACCATGACGCCGCTGATGCCCTCCGGCGACCCGGCGGCGATGCCGACGAGTGCGTAGCCGACATGGCCGATGGAGGAATACGCCATCAGCCGCTTGATGTTCGTCTGGCCGATGGCGGCGAAGGCGCCCAGCAGCATGGACAGCACTGACACGGTGACGATGATCTGTTTCCACTCGCCGGAAATGGCCGGAAAGGCGTCCTGCAGGACCCGGATGAGCATGGCGAAGGCGGCGGCCTTGGGGGCAGCGGCAAAAAACGCCGTCACTGGCGTCGGCGCGCCCTGATAGACGTCGGGCGTCCACATATGGAAGGGGACCGCCGAGACCTTGAACACGATCCCCGACAGCAGAAAGACCATGCCGAAGGTCAGGCCGACCGAATGCCCGGTCCCGAGAGCCGTGGCGATGCCCGCGAAGCTGGTGGTCCCGGTGAATCCGTAAATCAGCGAGGCGCCGTAAAGCAGGAGCCCTGAGGACAGCGCGCCGAGCACGAAATATTTCAGCCCCGCTTCGGCGGAGAGCACCGAGTCGCGCCGGAACGCGGCCAGGACATAGAGCGCAAGGCTCTGCGTCTCCAGCGCGAGGTAGAGCGAGATGAGGTTGTTGGCCGAGGCCATCAGCATCATGCCCACGGTCGCAAGCAGCGCCAGGACGAAGAACTCGAATTTGAGGACGCCCATACTGCGCAGATAGTCGAACGACAGGAGCAGGCCGAGGGCGGAGGCGCCGAGGATGAGGATCTTCATGAAGCGCGCGAACGGATCGACGATGACCGCGCCGTTGAAAAGCTCTGCCGTGCCTTCTCCCTGGGCGATGACCAGCAAACCCGTGACGATAAGTGTGGCGATCGCCAGCCAGCCGGGTGCCGCGCTCTGCTCGTCCCGGCCGAATGCGCCGATCATCAGGAGCAGAAGCGCCATGATGGTAAGGAAGATCTCGGGCAGCAGCGGCGCGTAAGAGGATGTCAGAAGAGCGTCGAGCGGCATCACCTTACCTCCGCAGCGGCTGCGAGCCGGGGCTGTCCGGCTGCGGCCAGGTCGTTCCTGTAATCGGTTATGAGCTTGTTCACGGACACCTGCGTCACGTTCATGACCGGCTGCGGCCAGACCCCGAACAGCACGGTGAAGATGACCAGTGGCGCCATGATAGCCACCTCGCGCGGGGAGAGGTCGAGAATGGCCGCCAGGCTCGGCTTCTCAAGCTTGCCGAAGATCACGCGGCGGTAGAGCCAGAGCGCGTAGGCCGCCGAAAGAATGATGCCTGTCGTCGCCAGGAACGCCACCCAGTTGTTGACGCGGAACGCGCCGGTGAGCGTCAGGAATTCGCCGATGAAACCCGAGGTGCCCGGCAGGCCGACATTGGCCATGGTGAAGACCATGAAGCAGGCGGCGTAAAGCGGCATGCGGTCGGCGAGGCCGCCATAGGCCGCGATTTCGCGCGTGTGCATGCGGTCGTAAATGACGCCGACGCAGAGGAACAGTGCGCCCGAGACGATGCCGTGGCTCAGCATCTGGAAAATGCTGCCCTGCAATCCTTGCGCGGTCATAGTGAATGCGCCCATGGTCACGAAGCCCATATGGGCGACCGAGGAATAGGCGATCAGCTTCTTGATGTCCTCCTGCGCGAAGGCCACCAGCGAGGTGTAGATGATGGCAATGATCGAGAGCGCGAAAACGAAGGGCGCAAGTTCGGTCGAGGCCAGCGGAAACATCGGGATGGAGAAGCGCAGGAAACCGTAGCCGCCCATTTTCAGGAGCACGCCCGCGAGGATGACCGACCCCGCTGTCGGCGCCTCGACGTGAGCGTCGGGCAGCCAGGTGTGGACCGGCCACATCGGCATCTTGACGGCGAAGGAGGCAAAGAACGCCAGCCACAGCCAGAACTGCATCTGCGCGGGGAAATCCTCCTGCCGGGAGAGCAGCGCCACCATGTCGGTCGTGCCTGCCTGCCAGTACATCGCCATGATGGCCAGCAGCATCAGCACCGAGCCGAGCAGCGTGTAGAGGAAGAACTTGAAGCTCGCATAGACGCGCCGCTTGCCGCCCCAGACGCCGATGATGAGGAACATCGGGATCAGGCCGCCTTCGAAAAACAGGTAGAAGACGACGAGGTCGAGCGCGCAGAACACGCCGACCATCAGCGTTTCGAGCACCAGGAAGGCGATCATGTACTCCTTGACGCCCTTCTCGATCGACTTCCAGCTTGCCAGGATGCACAGCGGCATCAGGAAGGTCGTCAGGATCACGAACAGCATGGAGATGCCGTCCACACCGACCTGATAGGGGATGGCGCCGCCGATCCAGGCGCGCTTTTCAAGGAATTGGAAATCCGCCGTCGTGGGGTCGAAGTCGTGCCAGAGGAGGAGCGAAATGGCGAAAGTGATAATGGTCGTCCACAGCGCGATGTAGCGGGCATTGCGCTTCGCCGCCTCGTCATCGCCGCGCAGCAGGACGATGAGCGCCGCGCCGAGGAGGGGCAGGAAGATGACGGTGGAAAGGATCGGCCAGCCGGTCATGGACTAAAATCCCTTCATGAGTTCGGCCCAGTTCAGCCAGGTGAAATAGGTGAGCAGCCCCACGATCCCGATGAGCATGACGAAGGCGTAGTGATAGACGAAGCCGGTCTGCAGCCGCACCACCCGGTTGGTGACGTCGATGACGCGCGCGGATACGCCGTCCGGGCCGAGCCCGTCGATGATCGCGCGGTCGCCGCCCTTCCAGAGCACGCGCGCAAGCCACGCCATCGGGCGGACGAAGATCCAGTCGTACAGTTCGTCGAAATACCACTTGTTGTACAGGAAGGTGTAGACCGGCTTGAACACCGCCGCGAACACGCGCGGGATGTCGGGGATCAGGATGTAGGAAATCCAGGCGACGAGGAAACCCGAGACCATCATGATGGTCGGCATCCATTTGGTCAGGGGCGGCGTGTGGTGCGCCTCTTCCAGGATGTGGTTGTCCGGCCCCGTGAACAGCGCGTTCCGCCAGAATTGGGTGTAGTCGTGTCCGATGAACCAGTCATAGGCGACGTAACCCGCGCCGAGAGCGCCGATGGCCAGGAAGCCAAGCGGGATGAGCATCACCAGCGGCGACTCGTGAATGTGATGGGCCGTTTCCTCGTCGTAGCGCGCCTTGCCGAAGAAGGTCATGAAGATGAGTCGCCACGAATAGAACGAGGTCAGGAACGCCGCGACCACCAGCATCGTGAAGGCGTAATGGGCCGTCTGCAGGTGGGAGGCATGAGACGCCTCGATAATGGCGTCCTTGGAGAAGTAGCCCGCCGTCATCGGGAAGCCGGTCAGTGCCAGCGTGCCGGCGATCATCATCACGAAGGTGACGGGGATCGCCTTCCACAGCGCGCCCATCTTGCGCATATCCTGTTCGTGGTGCATCGCATGGATGACCGACCCGGCGCCGAGGAACAGGAGCGCCTTGAAGAAGGCGTGCGTGAACAGGTGGAAGATGCCTGCCGAAAAGGCGCCGACGCCGAGGCCGACGAACATGTAACCGAGCTGCGAGCAGGTGGAGTAAGCGATCACGCGCTTGATGTCGTTCTGCACCACGCCGATGGTTGCCGCGAAGAAGGCGGTCGTCGCACCAATGAACGTCACGACTTCCATGGCCATCGGCGCGCGCTCGAACAGCGGGGACAGCCGCGCGACCATGAACACGCCCGCCGTCACCATGGTGGCGGCATGGATGAGCGCGGAGACCGGCGTCGGGCCCTCCATGGCGTCCGGCAGCCAGGTGTGCAGCAGGAACTGCGCCGACTTGCCCATGGCACCGAGGAACAAGAGGAGGCAGATGACCGTCAGCGTATCGATCTGATAGCCGAGGAAGGTCATGGTCGTTCCGGTCATGGTCTCCGCGTCCTGGAAGACGCTGTCGAAGGAAATCGTCCGGAACACGGCGAATATGGCGAAGATACCGAGCGCAAAGCCGAAATCGCCGACGCGGTTGACGATGAACGCCTTGATGGCCGCGGCGTTGGCCGAGGGCTTGTGATACCAGAAGCCGATGAGGAGGTAGGACGCCAGCCCCACGCCTTCCCAGCCGAAGAAAAGCTGGAGGAAGTTGTTCGACGTCACCAGCATCAGCATGGCGAAGGTGAACAGCGACAGGTAGGAGAAAAACCGCGGCTGGCTATCATCGTCGGCCATGTAACCGATCGAATAGACGTGCACGAGCGAGGACACGCCGTTGACCACCACCAGCATGACGGCGGTCAGCGTGTCGATTCGCAGTGTCCATTTGGCTTCCAGAAGCCAGCGCTGGTTGGCGAAAATTTCCTCTGATTTCAGCCAAGTGAAGACTTCGACGCGCAAATCCTCGCCGGCGAGGCCGACGCGATAGAAGGCGATGAAGGAAAGCACGGCGCTCGCGACCAGGAGCGCGGACGTGATGATGCCGGAGCCCCTTGCGCCGAGCCAGCGGCCGAAAAAGCCCGCAAGCGCTGCGCCGAGGAGTGGCATAAAGACGATCGCCGAATACATGCCGTTCCGCCCCTAGCCTTTCATGAGATTGATATCATCGACGGCGATGGAGCCGCGATTGCGGTAATAGACGACCACGATGGCCAGTCCGATGGCCGCTTCCGCCGCCGCCACCGTCAGGATGAAGAGGGTGAAGATCTGACCCGTCAGGTCGGCCCGCCCCGCCGCGTCGCGCAAGAAAGCCGAGAACGCCACGAGATTGATGTTGACCGCCAGCAGCATCAACTCGACCGACATCAGGATGACGATGACGTTCTTACGGTTGAGGAAGATGCCGAAAACCCCCAGCGTGAACAGCGCTGCGGCGACAGTCAGATAATGTGGTAGACCGATTTCCATATTCCCGCTTCACTTCCCGTCCCAAACCCGCGCCAATTTCGCATCTGCGCCACGACCCGCCTGCCGCGCGGTCATGGAGAGGCCCGGCTTTCGCGTCACAAAATTCCCTTGCCCGTCTCGACCTTCTTGATTTCGATCGCATCAGCGACACGGCGCCCGACCTGCCGTCCGATATCCTGGCGCTTGATGGCCGGGCGATGCCGGAGCGTGAGCACGATGGCGCCGATCATGGCCACCAGCAGGATGATGCCGGCCAACTCGAAGAAATAGACGTAATCCGTGTAGAGCACCCGGCCGATGGCTGCGGCGTTGCTCACGTTCTCGGGCGTGGCCGAGGCGATAAGCGAGGGCGCCTCGGGCGAAAAGGTCCATGCGCTCGCAATGAGAACCAACTCGCCCAGAAGCACCGCGCCGATGAGTGCGCCGACCGGCAGATATTTCGCAAATCCCGCCCGCAGTGCCGCGAAATCGACATCGAGCATCATGACCACGAACAGGAACAGCACCATCACCGCGCCGACATAGACGATCACCAGGATCATGGCGAGAAACTCGGCGCCGAGCAGCACGAAGAGCCCCGCGGCATTGAAGAAGGCGAGGATGAGGAACAGCACCGCGTGAACGGGGTGCCGGACGCTGATGACCATTGCGCCGGACACGACCAAAACCACGGCGAATACGTAGAAAAAGAATACCGCGAGTACCATGCGCAATCCGCTTCGTCAGTTCTGCCGCCATGCCCCGGCTGGGTGAGCCGTCAATCCCGGGCCGCCGGATGGTTAGCGATAAGGTGCATCCAGTTCAATGTTCTTCGCCAGCAGCCGCTCCCAGCGGTCGCCGTTCGCGAGCAGCCGTTCCTTGTCGTAGAACAGCTCCTCGCGGGTTTCCGTCGCAAACTCGAAATTCGGGCCTTCGACGATGGCATCCACGGGGCACGCCTCCTGGCAGAAGCCGCAATAGATGCATTTCGTCATGTCGATGTCGTAGCGCGTCGTGCGGCGCGTGCCGTCGTTGCGACGCGGTCCCGCCTCGATGGTGATCGCCTGAGCCGGACAGATCGCCTCGCACAGCTTGCAGGCGATGCAACGCTCGGAGCCGTTGGGATAACGGCGCAGCGCGTGCTCGCCGCGGAAGCGCGGCGACAGCGGGTTTTTCTCGTAAGGGTAGTTGATCGTCGGCTTGGGCTTGAAGAAGTACCGCATCGCCGTCCAGAAGGCGATGACGAACTCGATAAGGAAGAGCGCTCTGATCGATTGTGCTATCCGTGCCATCACCAGCTCCTCATTGCAGCGCCGGGAGGGCGAATTGCATGAAACCTGCCACCACGACGACCATCAGCAGCGACAGCGGCAGGAAGACTTTCCACCCCAGGCGCATGAGTTGATCGTAGCGGTAGCGCGGAACCATGGCCTTGGCCATCGCGAACAGGAAGAAGGCGAAGCAGACCTTGGCCACGAACCAGAAAACGCCCGGCACCCATGTGAACGGCACGATGTCCAGCGGCGGCAGCCAGCCGCCCATGAACAGGATGGTCATCATCGCACACATGGTGGTGATGGCCACATACTCGCCGAGCATGAACAGCAGGTAGAGCGTGGATGAATACTCCACCATATAGCCCGCGACCAGTTCCGATTCCGCTTCGGGCAGGTCGAAGGGCGGGCGGTTCGTCTCCGCCAGGGCCGAGACGAAGAAGACGACGAACATCGGGAACAGCGGGACGAAATACCAGTTGAGGAACGCCAGTTGCGGCACGCCGATGAGATGCGCCAGCCCGCCGTCCCGCTGCGCGTTGACAATGGCGTTCAAGTTCAGCGACCCCGCTGCCAGGAGCACGGTGATGATGACGAATCCGATGGAGACCTCGTAGGACACCATCTGCGCCGCCGAGCGCAAGCTTCCCAAGAACGGGTATTTCGAGTTCGATGCCCAGCCGCCGATGATGACGCCGTACACGCCGAGCGATGAGATGGCGAAGATATACAGGATACCGACATTGAGGTCGGCCACCGCCCAGCCGTCATTGACCGGGATCACCGCCCAGGCCGACAGCGCCAGCACCGTGCTGATGACCGGCGCCAGGAGAAAGACGAACCTGTCGGCGCCTGCCGGAATGACCGGCTCCTTGACGACATATTTCAAAAAGTCAGCGAAGGACTGTAGCAGGCCGAAAGCGCCGACCACGTTCGGTCCGCGCCGGAGTTGCACTGCTGCCCAGATCTTGCGGTCGGCGAGCAGGAGGTAGGCGATCAGCAGCAACAGCCCGACGAGCACCGCCAGCGTGTGCGCGGCGATGAGCATGAGCGGATAACCGTAGTCATTCCAAAGGGTCCAGAAATTATCCATCGGTGCCGGTCGCTCCGTGATCCTGCTCGCGCGTCAGGGCGGACAGTTCGTTCATGACGGCGGAAGCCCGCGCAATCGGGTTGGTCAGGTAGAAATCCTCCACCGCCACGCCGAAGGGCGTGTCCTCAGCCGTGCCGCCCCCCTTGGCCAGCGCCTCAATATCAGAAAACTGACCCGGCGCAATCGCGTCCAGCGCCGCGAAATGCGGGTGGTCCTTGTAGAGCTGCTCCCGCAACTGGGCGAGGCTGTCGAAGGGCAGCTTGGCGCCCAGCCGCTCCGAGAGCGCGCGAATGATCGTCCAGTCCTCGCGGGCGTCTCCGGGCGGGAAGGCGACCCGCTCCGCCATCTGCACGCGGCCTTCGGTGTTCACATAGGTGCCGCTCTTCTCGGTGTAGGCAGCGCCGGGCAGGATGATGTCGGCGAGGCGCGCGCCGCAGTCGCCGTGGCTGCCGTGGTAGACGACGAAGGCATTGCCGATCCGGCTCATGTCGAATTCGTCGGCGCCGAGGAGATAGAGGAACTGGATGGTGCCGTCCTGCGCCTTGTCCAGCACGCTGCCCGCCTTGGCGTCTTCCGGCACGAAACCGAGGTCGAGCGCTCCGACGCGGGCCGCCGCCGTGTGCAGGACGCTGAAACCGTTCCAGTTGTCGTCCGGCTTGAAGAGGCCGCAATTGACGGCCGCCTGCGCGGCGAGGCTCAGAATGGCAGCGCCGTCAGGGCGAGCGGCTGCCGCCTGACCGACAATGATCATCGGGCGCTTGGCGCCTTTCAGCGTCTCGGCGAAAGGATGCTTTCCGGAGGCAATGGCTTTCAGCGTCTCCGGACCGGTGCCGAGGTGGTCATACGGGTATTGCAGGCGGACCGGCTCGCCGATCAGACCCACTTTCAACCGCTGCGACCGCCAGCCGCGGTGGATGCGCGAATTGAGCACCGCCGCTTCGAGCCGCGGATTGGTGCCCACGAGCAGCAGCGCGTCGGCCTGTTCGAGCCCGGCGATCGTCGCGTTGAACAGATACGACGCCCGGCCCTGTTTCGGATCGAAGGGCGTTCCGTCCTGGCGGCAGTCGATATTCGTGGAGCCGAGTGCCTGGAACAGGCGCTTCAGCGCGTATATCTCCTCGACCGCCGCGAGATCCCCTGCAATCGCCCCAATGGCGCCATTCGCCGCTTTCACGCGGTCGGCGATGGTGGTGAAAACCTCCCGCCACGTGGCTTCCTCCAGCCTGCCGTTGCGGCGGATATAGGGGCGGTCGAGCCGTGCCCGGCGGATGCCGTCCCAGACGAAGCGTGTCTTGTCGGAAATCCACTCTTCGTTCACGTCGTCATGATTGCGCGGCAGGATGCGCAGCACGTCGCGGCCGCGTGTGTCGATGCGGATGTTCGAGCCGACGGCGTCCATGACGTCGATGGTCTCGGTCTTGCGCAGCTCCCATGGCCGTGCCTTGAACGCGTAGGGCTTGGACGTCAGCGCGCCGACCGGGCAAACGTCGATCAGATTGCCTGACAGCTCCGAATTCATGCCGCGTTCGAGATAGGTGGCGATTTCCGCGTCCTCGCCGCGTCCGATGAGGCCCAGCTCCGGCACGCCCGCGATTTCGGTTATGAAGCGGACGCAGCGCGTGCACAGAATGCAGCGCGACATGATCGTCTTGATCAGCGGGCCAATATTCTTGTCCTCGACGGCGCGCTTGTTCTCCTTGAAGCGGTTGCCATCGAGGCCGTACGCCACGGCCTGGTCCTGCAGGTCGCATTCGCCGCCCTGGTCGCAGATCGGGCAGTCGAGCGGGTGGTTGATGAGCAGGAATTCCATCACGCCCTCGCGCGCCTTCTTCACGGCGGGCGAGTCTGTGCGCACCGCCGGCGGCGAGCCGTCGCGCCCCGGGCGCAGGTCGTTGACGCTCATGTGGCAGGAAGCCACCGGTTTCGGCATGCCCGCCACCTCGACGAGGCACATGCGGCAGTTGCCGGCGACCGACAGGCGCTCGTGATAGCAGAAGCGAGGCATTTCGACGCCCGCCTGCTCGCAGGCCTGCAGCAGGTTGAGGCCGTCCTCGACCTCGATCGTCTTGTCGTTAATCGTCAATTTCGGCATTGCTGGCTCATTCCCCGTATGCCGTTCCTGCTGCGGCCCAGATGCTCAACGCTGAATTCCCCCGCTGTATACTCATGGTTCGGTACAATGGCCAAGGTGCGAAAAGCCATCCCCCGCGATTTTCGCCGTCTACTCCGCCGCAGCGTGGCGCCGTCCGCCGCGCCGGCGGTGCTCGATGCGTTCCTCGATCACATGGCGGAAATGCCGGATCAGCCCCTGCACCGGCCATGCCGCCGCGTCGCCCAGCGCGCAGATGGTGTGGCCCTCGATCTGCTTCGACACGTCCCACAGCATGTCGATTTCCTCGCGGCGCGCGTCGCCGGTCACCATGCGTTCGAGCACGCGCCACATCCAGCCCGTACCCTCGCGGCAGGGTGTGCACTGGCCGCAGCTCTCATGCTTGTAGAAGTAGGACAGACGCGCGATGGCCCTGATGATGTCGGTGGACTTGTCCATGACGATCACGCCCGCCGTGCCGAGACCGGACTGCACCTCGCGCAGACCGTCGAAATCCATCAGCAGGTTGTCGCACTGCGACGCCGGGACGCAGGGGACCGACGATCCGCCCGGGATGACGGCGAGCAGATTGTCCCATCCGCCGCGCACGCCGCCCGCGTGTTTCTCGATCAATTCGCGCAGCGGGATGCTCATTTCCTCTTCGACGTTGCAGGGCTCGTTCACATGGCCGGAAATGCAGAACAGCTTGGTGCCGGTGTTGTTCGGCCGTCCCAGCCCGGCGAACCAGGATGCGCCGCGGCGCAGGATCTCGGGCACCACCGCGATGGATTCGACGTTGTTGACGGTCGTCGGCGCGCCCCACAGCCCCGCCATGGCCGGGAAGGGCGGTTTCAGGCGCGGCTGGCCTTTCTTTCCCTCCAGGCTTTCGAGCAGCGCCGTTTCCTCGCCGCAGATATAGGCGCCGGCGCCGTGATGAACGTAGAGGTCGAAATCCCAGCCATGGACGTTGCCCTTGCCGATCAGCTTGGCTTCATAGGCCTCGTCGATCGCCGCCTGCAGCCGCTCGCGCTCGCGGATGTATTCGCCGCGCAGATAGATGTAGCCGATGGGCGCGCGCATGGCGAAACCGGCCAGGAAGCAGCCCTCGATGAGGATCTGCGGATCGTGGCGCATGACTTCGCGGTCCTTGCAGGTGCCCGGCTCGGATTCGTCGGCGTTGACGACCAGATAGCTCGGCCGCGGATCGTTCTTCGGCATGAACGACCATTTCAGCCCCGTCGGGAAGCCCGCGCCGCCGCGTCCGCGCAGGCCCGAGCCCTTCACCTCCTCGATGATCGCGTCCTGGCCTTTCTCGATGATGGCCTTGGTGTTGTCCCAGGCGCCGCGCTTTTGCGCAGCGGGCAGCCGCCAGTCCTGGAAGCCGTAGAGATTTTTGAAGATGCGGTCCTTGTCGGCGAGCATCGGTCAGGCCTCTGGGGTCAAAAGGGTACGGGCGCCGCTGGCGGGCGCGGAAAACTGGCGGTTGATCTGCGTGCCCGGCTTCACCGGAACACCGTCCTTCAGCTTGGTGAGGAGATCGGTGAGGCTGTCGGGCGTCAGGTCCTCGAAATAATCCTTGTTGATCTGCACCATTGGCGCGTTGACGCAGGCCCCCATGCATTCGACCTCGGTCCAGGAGAACAGGCCGTCCGGCGTCACGGTATTGGCCGGGCCGATCACCTTTTCCAGCACGGCCTTGAGGCTGTCGGAGCCGCGCAGCATGCAAGGCGTCGTGCCGCAGAGCTGGACGTAGTATTTGCCGACCGGCGACAGGTTGAACATGGTGTAGAAGGTGGCGACCTCGTACACGCGGATATAGCCCATGCCGAGGAGGTCGGCGACGCAGCGCAAAACCGCTTCCGACACCCAGCCGCCGTTCTGTTCCTGCGCGCGCCAGAGGACGGGGATGACCGCGGCCTGCTGGCGGCCCTCCGGATATTTCGCCATCTGCGCCTTCGCCCACCCCAGGTTTTCCGGGGTAAAGGCGAACTCGCTGGACTGGTTCGGATCTAAGCGGCGGACGGACACTGTTTCTTCCCTCGTATGTCGTTGTTCCCGCGGTCATTCCCTTAAAGACGTGGGAATCCAACTCACCCTCTCCGCCCCCCGAGCGGACTGTCTCTCCCTTTTCGGGAGATGACCGAAGGGCCATTTCTCAGCGCACCCGACAGCAGGCGGCTCAGAACCCCTGCCGGTGACGCTTGCCGGCGGCGGCGAACCCGGCGGCTGTGCCGAGCGGGCCGATGTCGTGATGGCCGGCGCTCCATGACGTCGCCCACGGCCTCAGCACACACAGCGTTGCTTCATCCGCCAGGCCTTCATCCGGCCGCAGCGCGGCATAGGCCCCGCCTATGTATCCCTCACGTCCTCTTGACGCCGCCCGTTTTGCATGGCGGCTTCGCAACCACCGCGTCATCGGTCGATTTCTCCAAAAACGATATCCAGCGACCCGAGGATCGCCGACACGTCGGCCAGCATGTGGCCCCTGTTCATGAAATCCATCGCTTGCAGATGCGGATATCCGGGCGCGCGGATCTTGCAGCGATACGGCTTGTTCGAGCCGTCCGACACCAGATACACGCCGAACTCCCCTTTCGGCGCCTCGACGGCGGCGTAGACCTCGCCCTTGGGCGGATGGAAACCCTCGGTATAGAGCTTGAAATGGTGGATGAGCGCCTCCATGGACTGCTTCATCTCACCACGGCGCGGCGGCGTGACCTTATGATCGGTCGAGAGCACCGGTCCACCGCCTGCCTGCGTATTCAGCCGCTCGATGCACTGCTTCATGATCCCGACCGCCTGCCGCATCTCCTCCAGGCGCTGAAGGTAGCGGTCGTAGCAGTCGCCGTTCTTGCCGACGGGGACGTCGAATTCCATGTCGGCGTAGCAGTCATAGGGCTGGCTCTTGCGCAAGTCCCACGGCGCGCCCGCCGAGCGCAGCATGACGCCGGTGAAACCCCAGGCCAGCGCATCCTCCAGCGAGATCACGCCGATATCGACATTGCGCTGCTTGAAGATGCGGTTTTCGGTCAGCAGGTCCTCGGTGTCGGTGACGACCTGGAGGAACGGGTCGCAGAATGCGGCGATATCGTCGATGAGGGCTTGCGGCAGATCCTGATGCACGCCGCCGGGCCGGTAGTAGTTCGCGTGCATCCGGGCGCCGCAGGCGCGCTCGTAGAAGACCATCATCTTCTCGCGCTCTTCGTAGAGCCAGAGTTGCGGCGTCAGCGCGCCGACGTCGTTGGCCTGCGCGCCGATATTGAGGAGATGCGAAAGCAGGCGGCCGATTTCGGAATAAAGCACGCGGATAAGCTGGCCACGGATCGGGACCTCGACGCCGAGAAGCTTCTCGATCGCCAGGCAGAAGGCATGCTCCTGGTTCATCGGCGCCACGTAGTCGAGGCGGTCGAAATAGGGGATCGCCTGGAGATAGGTCTTGTGCTCGATGAGCTTTTCGGTGCCGCGGTGCAACAGGCCGATATGCGGATCGACGCGCTCGACGACCTCGCCGTCCAGCTCCAGGATCATGCGCAGGACGCCGTGCGCGGCGGGGTGCTGCGGGCCGAAATTGATGGTGAAGTTGTGCAGATCGACGTCGGGCTTCGCAGGCGCACCCTGCGGGGCCGCTGCCGCTGCCTCGGTCTTCTCCGTCTTTTCTGCCGCTCCGCTGTCTACCATGGTCGTTTCCGCGCGTTGTATCCGAGTGCACGCTTTGGCGTGCAATTTAGATTTTTTTTAAAAGGGCCACTGCCACTGGCAGGATCGCAAGCCCCGCCGCAACAACATTCAAGATCGCCGTCGTAAAATCCAAGCTCATTTCGGCGCCGCCATGACTTTCTTGATCACCCCCGCCGAAAACTTGTCCCACGCGACGACGGCACGCTGATGATAGCCTTCGCTGATGGTATCAACCCCGTCATGCGCGCGCAGCGACAGCCACACCCGGTTCTTGTCGACCTCCGTCACTTCCGCCTCGATCGTCACCGTGAAGCCGGGCGGTGTGGGAGCGTCGTGCGAAATGTCGAAATGCACACTCACACTGCCCTCGCCCTCGTCCATATGGGGCTGAAGCGCCTTCACCGACGCCCACTCCATCAGCGCGATCATGAAGCCGGACGCGAAAACCTCCGGCATCGTCTGCATCTCCGCCGCCTCCGGATAGATGTGCGGCAGTGTCTTGTCCAGCGGGACCATGTAGGAGAACGTCGCCTTAATGCCGGGTTTGAGCGTGTCCTTCATGGTCAGCCGTCCTGTCCTGCCGCTTTTTCATCGCCGGGAAGCATGTATTCCGGCCCTTCCCACGGGCTGGCGTAGTCGAAACTGCGGAATTCCTGCACGAGCTTCACCGGCTCGTAGACGACCCGCTTCTGTTCTTCGTCGTAGCGCACCTCGACATAGCCTGTGAGCGGGAAGTCCTTGCGCAAGGGGTGCCCCTGGAAGCCGTAATCGGTGAGGATGCGACGCAGATCCGGGTGACCGGAGAACAGCACCCCGTACATGTCGAACGTCTCGCGCTCATACCAGTTGGCGGCCGGGAACACGGAGACCACGCTCGGCACCGGGCTGGCCTCATCGGTCATGAGGCGGACGCGGATGCGATGGTTCAGTTGCGGGCTGAGGAGGTGGTAGACCACGTCGAAGCGCTGCTCCCGCCCGGGATAGTCGGCGCCGCAAACGTCTAGCAGGATGGTGAACAGGCACTTCGGATCGTCGCGCAGGTAGCGCAGCACGCTCGCAACCTGATCGCGGTTGACGGTAAGGGTCAACTCGCCATAGGCAACCTGATAATCGACGACCCCCGCGCCGAGATTCTTGGTCAGGTTTTCGCCCAGTTCGCTCAGTTTTTCTGCCGCCATGCCCTGCCTCAGCGCTCGATCGTTCCCACCCGGCGAATTTTCTTCTGTAAGAGCATGACACCATAGACCAGCGCTTCGGCGGTCGGCGGGCAGCCCGGCACATAGATATCTACGGGCAGCACGCGGTCGCAGCCGCGCACCACCGAATAGGAATAGTGGTAATAACCGCCGCCATTGGCGCATGACCCCATGGAGATCACGTAGCGCGGCTCCGGCATCTGGTCGTAGACCTTGCGGATGGCGGGCGCCATCTTGTTGCACAGCGTGCCCGCGACGATGATCACGTCCGACTGGCGCGGGCTGCCGCGGGGTGCAAAGCCGAAGCGCTCCAGATCGTAGCGCGGCATTGCCGCCTGCATCATTTCCACGGCGCAGCAGGCCAGACCGAAAGTCATCCAGTGCAGCGAGCCGATGCGCGCCCATTGAACGAGCGCGTCCGCCGAGGTGACGAGGAAACCGCGGTCGGCCAGCTCGTTGGAGACGTCGGAGAAGAACGGGTCATTGCGCGGCGCTGCCGCAGTTACGGGTCTGCCCTGCGGATCAGTCGTCAATCCCATTCCAACGCCCCTTTGCGCCATTCATAGATGAAGCCGATCGTCAGGACGGCCAGGAAGATCATCATCGCCCAGAACCCGAACGCTCCCGCTTCCTTGAACGCCACCGCCCACGGAAAGAGAAATGCCACTTCCAGGTCGAAGATGATGAACAGGATGGAGACGAGGTAGAAGCGCACGTCGAACCGCGCGCGTGCGTCGCTGAACGCCGGAAAGCCGCATTCATAGGTCGAGAGTTTCTCGGTGTCGGGGTGCCGCGGTGCGAGGAGGAAAGGGACGACGAGAAATGCCAGGCCGATGACCAGGCAGACACCGAAGAAGATGACGAGCGGTAGGTATTCGGTGAGAATTTGGCTCATGGTCCCCCGCATTTGAGGTATTGCGCCGCGCACGCAATCAGCCGCGAGCCCCCTGTTCTCGTGGCTGACATGATGGGATAGCTCACCCTCGCCGCCGAAGCAAGTGCGGCCTGTGGTTTCTTGTCAGAACTCCTTACGCTTTTTGGCACACCCCCGCGTCACGCATTTGACTTGCGTTTGCATGAACGCTCCCGACCACGATGTTGCAAGCAAAGAGATCGGTTGCGCCCGTGCGGGGACAGTCTTCATTTTCCAAGAGAGGACTTTGCAGACAAGTCGCTGTGCTGCCGCGGCATTCCGATCGGGGAGGAGGCACGGAAATCCGTAGCCTCGCGCGGCGATCAGCATGTACGTAATGCCACGAACTGGCGTTCAAGTTTTTTCTAAGAAATCATTGGCATAACAAAATGACTGCTACGTAACATCGTTGCAGAGTTTAAATCTATATAGAATTTTTGTTATCTAGATCGTATATACAGGCGCGTTTCCGGTCTTTATTCGTGATCCGGTGCGGTCAAATTCAACTGCCTTTGGGGGTGATGATGCTTAGGTCGAGCGGGCGCGTTTCAGTTGTAATGCTGTTTATGACGGCCATTCTCTCTTCCGCGACCTTCGCTGAGGATTCGCTTGCCCTCAACAGCACGCGCTACCAGCAAGAAAAGCGCAAGGCCAACGACGCGGCCGTGTCGATCATCGTCTCCGCCCTGACCTGCACCTGCGCCCGTTTCGCAGAGGACATGCGCAACGTGCTGAACGATTTCCGGCCGGGCGGTCTGCGTGTGCTGCCGGTGCTGAGCGTGGGGGGCGTGCAGAACGTCAAGGACGTGCTGTTCCTGCGTGGCATCGACATGGCGGTCGTCCAGCAGGACAATCTGTATGTGTTGAAGAGAGCCGACCCCACGCTCTACGCGAATATCGAAAACCGCGTTCAGTACATAACCAAGCTCTACAATGCCGAGGTCCACATTCTGGCGCGCCGGAACATCCGCACGCTCGCGGACCTGGAGGGCAAGACGGTCAGCTATCACCTGAAGAACAGCCCCGCCGCCACCACTGCGGAAAACATTTTCAACGTTCTGAAAATCAGGCACAGAAGGGTCTATTACGACCACGAACTGGCGATCGAGAAGCTTGTCAAAGGCGAGATCGCGGCACACTTCGTGATGACCGGCGCGCCGCAGCGTACGGTGCGAGCCCTGAAGAAGGAAGATGGCCTGCATTTCGTACCGATCGATGAGGCCAGCCTGCCGGACCACAACGTGAAACCGCTCGTGGCCGAGTATCTTCCTGCGGAATTGACCCACGATCTCTACCCGAACCTGGTCGAAAAAGGCAAACCGGTGCCGACGATCGCCAATCGCGCGCTACTCGTCGCCTATAACTGGCCCGAGACCTCCGACCGATACCGCCGTGTCGTGAAATTCGTGAATGAGTTCTTCAGCCATATCGACCAATTCCATGACCGCGCACGCCACCGCAAGTGGCGCGAGGTCAATCTCGCTGCTGATGTTCCCGGCTGGGTCCGTTTCAAACCGGCCAAGGATTGGCTGGAGGGACGCAAGACTGCCGCAGCACCCTTGCGCGCCAGCAACGACGGGGGCGAGGACTTCGAAGATGCCTTCGAGACCTTCATCTCCTCCTATACGGCCTCGACCGGACGGCAGCTAACCACGAAAGAACGCGACGCGCTGGTTGGCGAGTTCAAGCAGTTCCTGGACAAACGGGCAAGCAGAAGCACGGCGCGCTGAAGACGCAAACGTGCCGCGAGGGGGGAGGGAGGCTTCTTTGAAGACTGCCATCCTCGAGATCCACCAGTTTTCGTCAACGCAGCAGGTTCGTCATGAGCAGAGCAAAAATAGCGCCGGTCAACGCCGCCCCCGGCAAGTTTCGCGCGGGCCGGGGCTATCGCGGCGCGTTGATGAAATCCGCGGCTTGCGGGGTTGCGATGCTTGGCCCGATGCTGATGGCCAAAACGGCCGGCGCCTGGCCTGCGGCCGGCATGTCCGGCATCGGCGCCCTGGGGGGGCACGGCGGTCTGCAGCACGCCGCGCAGATCGGCACCGACTTCATGGTGATGGATGTCTCCGGCCCGGCCGGCGAACCACTGCTGGTCAAGATCGTTCTGCCGCCCAATCCTTCGGCGACCTACAGCTTCCTGATGTTTCAGGGCCTGCCGCCGGACTTCACGATGTCCTCGGGCTTCAGGACCAAGAAACAATGGGCCGTTTCACTCAACGATATCGGCGGGCTGCGCATCGTCCCGCCGCCGGGCTACGCGGGCGCCTTCCCGCTGGATGTCCTTCTCGTCAAAGGCAAGGATAGCGAGCCCGAGCGCCGGAGAATGAAGGTCGCGTTCCTTGCCGCAGAAAAGCCGGCGGAAGCGACGTCGAACGTTGCCTCGCAGGTGCTGACCTCCGGGCACCAGAACGACTCTCTGGATCCGGGCCGGTCCCGGAGGGCTGCCAGGCGGCCGGTAGTGGCGCAGGCGATGAGCGATGATGACCGCTTCAACATGGAACGTGGCGATACGCTTTTTGAGCAGGGCGATGTGTCCGCGGCGCGCCTTCTCTATCACCGCATGGCGAAGAAGGGTATCGCCGCGGCCGCGTTCGCGATGGGGCGGACTTATGATCCGGATTATCTCAGAGCGCTGAAAGTGGAAGGGCTGCACCCCGATGTCGCACAGGCGCGCGTCTGGTACGAGATGGCCGATGAGTTGGGGAGTCGTGAGGCAAGGAACCGCCTGTTGTCTCTGCGATAGGGTGACCGGCGCGAAGGCGGGATGACGCGTCCCACAGCCCGACCGGCCGGAGAATTGCACGACGCCTGCTCGCATCAAAGGGCGCGCGCCGATAGGATTGGCCCCGTGTGGAACTCGCCGAAGTCGACGCGCGCACCGTAAATCGAAAATGCGTCTGCAGTGTCAGGTATGCCGATTGTGTGATCTCGGAAGACAGCGCTCAGTAGACCAGGACGTTTGTTGCCGCGATGCACTCGGCGACGAACGTGGCGGCTCCCGCGACTCCGGCGCCATCGATGAGGTCTTCCTGAGTGATCTCGCGTGCCTGCGCGCACGGACCACAGACATACATCTTGCCGCCCCCCTCGACGTAGGTCTGCATCAACTCGGCCAGTGCCGGGAACCCTGACGCCGCTACGTGGTCGGCCATGCCCTTCTTCACCAGAAACGCGCCGTTACCCTGGAAGCCCATGATGACGTCTTTGTCCAGCGCAAGCGCGGTCGTGGCCATCACGAAAGGGACGGTCGCCAGTTCAGGATCCTCGGGGCCGTGCGTAACCAGGAACACAAGCTTCTGCTTTTCGTCGGCCATGTCTGCCTCCTCATTTCGTCAAAGTGTTGCTGAAGATCGGAAAGGCAGGCGTAGCCGGTACTCTCGCCTCTTCGGCTGCTCATTCCGCCTGCCGACCGTCACGATGATTTCAAATCAATCTTCGTTGCTTCCAATCCGCCTCCGCCCTCTTCAAGGGCACTACCGTCAGCGGGCGCCACATAAAGCGACCTCGATCATGTCTACATTGAGGCCTCCCGACAGCGCGAAGGAGCGGCAGTGTACGCGTCGTCAGTGTCAATCGGCGCGCAGGATCGGCCCCCGATCGGCGTCGAATTTTCGCCCCCTCTCTGCGGGACGCCGCCGCCCATAAGGCAGGTATTTCAACGGCTGAAAATTCTACGGAAGACGCATGCGCTTGATCGCTCTCTGACCGTAGGGGGGACTCCCCCATTCGCGCTAACTTACCAAGCGGACATTTTGGTACTGGCGTCGTCGAGGTGGTTCGGCGATATGTCGCTGGAGTGCGGATGCTTGAGTTTTCAGCGCCTCAAGGCCTGGACTTGGCATTATTGCGGCCATCAGCGCGCGAGCGGCGAGCCGCAGGACACGCCAGC
>JBNKIW010000041.1:0-23121 GCA_050290865.1 Rhodomicrobiaceae bacterium
ATCGGAGGTTTGAAGACATCCCCGCAACGGTGCCTGGGGCAGCCGTCGTCGAGCGGGGATATCTTCAAACCTCAACGTTAGGCGCCGTTAGCGGTTGGGACGGCGAGCGGCTGGTCTCAGCACCTTATCGTTCACTGGTGGGGGCGGATGTATCCGGCACTTCTGCAGCGCTCCCCGCTCCAGCATCGGGGCTCACCGCCGAGCCGGCGGGCTAGGCGGGCGAAGCCCATAGATGCGATAAAGCTTCGGCCTGCTGCAACACAGTTTGCACGGCCGCATCCTGCATGTCTGGCGGATAGCCGTATTTCTTGAGTATCCCCTTCACCAGAACGCGTATTCGCGCCCGTGCACTGTCTCGATGCATCCAATCTACCGTGACGCTGTTCCGCACCTTCTCAAGCAGCTCATGCGCAATGACCCGGAGCCGCTCGTCGCCCATCAGTTCGCGCGCGCTCTTATTCTCGGCGAGAGCGTCGTAGAAGGCGATTTCCTCCTCGCTGAGCCCCGCCTCTTCTCCTCGTTGCCGGGCCGCGCGGATTTCCTTCGCCAGCTCGATCAATTGTTGCAGCACCTCGACCGTCGTGATCGCGTTCGCATGGTAGCGGGCAACAGCCTCTTCCAGGCGCTGCGAGAACGCTTTGCCTTGAACGACATTGGTTTTGCTCCGCGACTGGATTTCGTTGTTGAGCAGCTTCTTGAGAGCCTCCAGGGCGAGGTTCTTCCGATCCATATCCTTCAGTTCGGCGAGAAAATCGTCGGAGAGGATGGAAATGTCAGGCGTCTTTAGCCCTGCGGCGGCGAGGATATCGACGATTTCCGTTGAGATGACCGCGCGGCTTACGATCTGCTGGACGGCGAAATCGCGCTCGGCTCCTATCTTACCGCCGCCAGAACTCTTGACCAGCGCAACACGGATGGCCTGGAAAAAGCCCACCTCGTCGCAAATTTCCCGGGCCTCGTCGCTCGCGGATGCCAGAGCAAAAGCCTTCGACAATGCCAGTACCGCGTCGGCATAGCGGCGATGGGCGCGCTTTTTTCCTTCGTCTGTCGCCTCCTTGGCAGCGTCCTTCTGGGCTGTGTCCAGTACCCACTCAATGGCCGAGGCCATGGCGATAAGGCGCTCTTGCGGGGTGCCGTGAATGCCTTTGGAGTAGTCGAAGCCATGGAACATAGCTCTGACGACCTCGTATTTTTCCAGCATGACGGCCACAGCCTCGTGTTCGTCCACGCCGGTCTTGTCCTGGTCGGCTTTGCTGTATTGGCTGAGGGCGTTCTTCAGGTTCTGGGCGAGACCGATGTAATCGACGACCAGGCCGGACGGCTTGTCGCGGAACACGCGGTTCACTCGCGCGATGGCCTGCATCAGCCCATGCCCCTGCATGGGCTTGTCGATGTACATTGTGTGCATACAGGGGGCGTCGAACCCGGTCAGCCACATGTCACGGACAAGGACAAGCTTCAGCGGATCGTTTGGGTCTTTGGCGCGTTTGGCAAGCAAATCACGGCGCGCCTTGTTGCCAATATGGGGCTGCCATCCCTCGGGATCAGACGCTGAACCGGTCATGACGATCTTCACCGCGCCCGCCGTATCGTCATCGCTGTGCCAGTCTGGTCTGAGCGCGACGATTTCTTTATAAAGCGCCACGCAAATCCGCCGGCTCATGCACACGGCCATGGCCTTGCCGTCCAGCGCCGCGATACGGGCTTCCAGGTGTGTAACCAAGTCTTGCGCGACCAGTTTCAGGCGCTTTTCGGCTCCGACGAGCGCCTCGACGGTCGCCCATTTCTGCTTGAGGCGCTCTTGCTCGTCCGCGGCGTCTTCCTCGGTCAGCTCCGCGATTTCGGAGTCGATTTTTGGCTTTTCCGCCTCGTCGAGATCGATCCGCGCCAGCCGGCTCTCGTAATAAATCGGCACCGTAGCGCCGTCCTCAACCGCCCGGCTGATGTCGTAGACGTCGATGTATTCACCGAACACCGCCGGTGTGTTGACGTCGGTCGCCTCGATCGGCGTTCCGGTAAAGCCGATGAATGACGCATTCGGGAGCGCGTCGCGCAGATACTTGGCGAAACCGTAGGAAACATCGCCGGTCGTTGCGTCCAGCTTCGCCTTGAACCCGTATTGTGTGCGGTGCGCCTCGTCCGCGATGACGATGACATTGCGCCGGTCGGTCAGCTTTGGGTATTGGGCCTCCCCCTTCGGCGGCGCGAATTTCTGGATGGTCGTGAACACCACGCCGCCCGACGCCCGGTCGAGCACTTTCTGCAAATCCTCGCGATCCGCTGCTTGCACGGGCGTCTGCCTGAGCAGGTCCTTGCACATGGCAAAGGTGCCGAAAAGCTGATCGTCCAGGTCGTTCCGGTCGGTGATGATGACGAGTGTCGGGTTCTCCATCGCCGGGTGCTTGACGATTTGCCCGGCATAAAACGCCATCAGCAGGCTTTTGCCTGACCCTTGCGTGTGCCAGATGACGCCCGCTTTGCGATTGCCATCCGGCCGAGAGGCCTCCACAGTGCGCGCCACCGCATGCCCGACGGCGTGGAACTGGTGATACCCGGCCAGGATCTTGACCAACCCGCTCCCCTTGTCGCCAAAGACCGTGAAATCGCGCAGCAGCGAAAGGAGGCGCCCCTTCTCGAACACGCCTTCAATGACCGTCGCCAATTCGGGCCAGCCCTGGGGGCTCACCTCGCGCCCCTCGATGGTGCGCCAGGGCATGAAGCGTTCACTGTCGGCGGTGAGCGAGCCGACGCGCGCCACCAAGCCGTCGGACGTCACCAGAACGCCGTTGGTGCGGAACAATGACGGAATTTCGCGCTTGTAAGTCTGGAGCTGATTGAAGGCGCCTTCAAGCGTCGCACTCTCTGAGCCAGGGTTCTTCAGCTCCATCACGGCCACGGGCAGCCCGTTGATGAAAGCGACGATGTCCGGGCGGCGATTGTGGCCGTCCTCGATCACTGTGAACTGGTTCACAGCTAGCCAGTCATTGTTCTCCGGTGCTTCGAAATCGATCAGGCGGGCGATGTCGGACTTGAGCACGCCGTCGTCACCATAAAATTCAACGGGTGCGCCCTCCGTCATCATCTTGTGAAGACGGCGGTTTTCCTCGATCAGCGACGGGGTTTCGGATTGGAAAATTCTGCGCAGCACGTCTTCGCGGGCGCTTTCCGGCAGCGCCGGATTCAGCCGCCCCACGGCCTTTGCCAGTCGCTCGTGGAGGATGACATCGCCGTAGCTCTGGCGCTCGGATTTGGCGCCGTCTGGCGCGATGACGCCGCCAAACAGCGTTTCGTAGCCAAGGCCCTGGAAAAAACCAAGCCCGGCATCCTCGACATGGGCTTCCGAAAAACCTTTGCTCATCGGCTGATCCCGTTAGGTTCAACAAGCTACATTTATCACATCCCCGGGGCAGTCTCCCAGGACACGCTTAAATAAGAAACCGCTGATAATTAACGGCTTTTTCCGACGCCCCCCTCAAAAAGGGGCAAACGCTTAAATAAGCCCCGGCCCGTCCTCACGCCCAGAATGGCACATACCGCGCGAATTTCCTTGATGTGCCCGCGGCCTCATCCAGCTTGATCAGCCCCGCATCGATGGTTATCGAAATGATTTGCGAGGTGACGGCGGACTTGGCCTCGGGAAGGCCGAACCGCTCCCGCAGCGACTGGTTCGTCATCCGCTCCGCCATAACCCATTTCAACGCGCAGTGCTGGTAGCAGGCGCGGGTGCGGTCGTCGCGGTCCATGTCATCAAAGGGCTTCGGCCCATACAGTGTGACCACGGTCCGTTTGTGCCCCGCGCGGAAATCAGGCGCCGGAAGCTGATAAAACTCTACAGCATGCACAACGCGATCAATGCCGCTGCTCTTTTCCTCGCAGATGCTCATCCGGCGCATGAGATCGGCCAGCCGTTCGTTGCGTGATTGGTAGCCGTCAATGAAGCGCTCAACCGGGACGATCGGCTCGCCTGGGTTCGAAATCTCAATCCGGTTCGAATAAATCTCGATCATCGGCGAGGCGCCACCGATGTTGAAATCCTGGTGGATCAACGCATTAGCGGTCAGCTCGCGAATGGTCTCTTCCGGCACCAGCCTGACGGACTTGCGCAGCGCGCTCTCGATAACCTCGTTCTGCGGAAGCTGCCCCATCGCGAATTCGACGAGACCGCGGAAGCCCACCGCATATCCCCGGCTCTCCACGCGGTCGAGACGGGTTTCCAGCTTGGACGTGTCCTTGTAGACGACCACCCGGCACGCCTTGCGCGAAATATCGGGGAATTGCTCCAGATTCTTCGCAAGCAGCAGGCCGCCAAGCCTCCGGATCGCATATCCCTCGCCTGCATCGTCGATCAGGCGTTCTTTCAACAGCCGGTCGAGGACGCCTGCGCGATCAGTTGGATAAGGCAGCTTCAGCAGTTCGAAGAATGTCTGCGTGTCGAGCAGCGCAACGACGTCTTGCCCGGAAAGCCCCGTCAACGACGGTTCCTCCAGCCAGTCCGGTTTTCCTTCGGCGAAAATGGCGCGCAGCCGGTCTTCCGACATGGGCACGAGGGCGGCGCCCGACCGCATGAGATACTTGCCGTCGAGGTGATACGCGGTGCCGTGCGGCCTTGCGGGAATGTGGAAAATGACGAGCCGGCCGTCCGGGTGCTGAACTTCCTCGACGTCGACGCGAAACCCCACCGTGTCGAAAAGCTGTTCCGCAGCTTTGACGACATTCGGAAAGGCGGCAGTCCCGACGACCGGACGAGGCGGCTTGTCCGCTACCCCGAGCAGGAGATGCCCGCCGCCTTCGTTGGCCAAGGCGACGCAGTATTCCGCCAGCCTCCGCCGGTCAAAATCGCGCTTGGCCTCCTTGAACTCCAGCCTCTGGGTTTCGGATGGAGACCGCCGCCAAATATCGATCTGAGCCGGAGCGGTCGTCATGAGACCTCGCTGGCGCGGGGAAGATGCTCAGAGGAAGATAGCAATTTGCGCGTCATGCGGCCTCCCCCACGGCTTTTTCGGCGTCCTTCACGCGGATTTCGCCGGACATGAGTTTGGGGAGGAGGAGGTCGCGGAGGGCGGCGAGGGTTTGGCTTTCCTCCGTGTTTGCCGTCATGCGTTGTACAAGCGGAGCAGCGACATTTTCAAACGCATCTTGAACGGGTGCCGCCGGAATTAAAACGGGTAGGCTTCCAAGGCGAGTACGTGCCAACTCAGTTTGTCCGGTGCTGCCCTCCCCGAGTGCTTCGATTTCTGCCTCCCTCCCGGTAAGCCCTAACCCGAAGTAGTGCCGAGAAATGAGCGCAGGGTTAGGACGGACTAATGTGACGTGACTATCGATCGTCGTTGGTTCTGTGAGTGTCCAAATTTGGGCAGTCCGACCCAACGTTCCAACTCCAGTCGAGTTCACCACAACGTCGCCGGGCAGCAATTCTCGGCCGTCCACAGAGCGAACGGTAGTGTTATGTCGACGCGACGGTCCAATGTCTACCGTCCGATTACGTATACATTTCTGATTGAGAACGCGCACTCCGCCCTCCTCGGTATATTTCGGAGAAATTCCTCGGCGCAGCTCCGTGCATAATTCCACTAATTGCCGCCACTCCCACCCCTCCGGCTTGTCCTCGTCGTCGAGGCGGTCGGGGAAGAGGGACCAGATTTCGGGGGCGAGGTAGGGCGCACGGCCACGGGTTTCCGCCGTCCTGGTCGTGCCTCTGGCACTCCCCGCCTCTTGTTTGGCGCGGGTCGGGCCGAAATCGACGAACCAGTCCTTAAAGATAGCCCGAGCCATCGCCTCCAAGGTCTCGTTCATCCGCCAGTTCAGTTCGATCTTATCGTCGAGCGCGCCGAGGAGTTGTCCAATGGCTTGCTGCAAATGTGGGGCTGGCAAGCTAATTTGCAGTCGAAGCTGATCACGCAAACTTAGATAAGGTGCCATGTCGGTTCCATGGGCCATACCGGCGAGCTGACCACGGAATTCGCTACTCAACGACCAGTAATACAAAAACATTTGGTCAACGTGTTCAGGGGATTTGGACCGCCAATATGATAAATGGGGCGAATAGACGCCGCCCACTTGAGGCTCACGAATACGCCCGACACGTCCCGTAGAGTTGCCTTTCGTGGTAACAACCACGTCGCCCTCGCGGCTAACCTTTGGACGGAATTTATCCACGTTGCTGTCGATAAACCGTTCGGGCTGGTTAAGTATAAAACCGGTATCTTGAAGGTACGCACTGCGCAAGAAAATTGGACCGGTGCCACCAAGTTCATCATTTTTGGCGCGATAACCGTCGCCGACTTCTAGAATTCCCTCTCGAACAAGGTCGTCAAATCGACGTGTGATCGACCACATCACACGATCCTCGCTAGCATAGAGCGGATCGTCGTTTGCTGGTCGGTTGCTGCAACAAATTGTTCCTCCAACTTTTCCTTCAACGCCGCAAACCTCTCCACAAACGGCACCTCGTCCTCATCTGCCTCCGCCGTGCCAACATACCGCCCCGGCGTCAGCACATGCCCATGTTCGCGGATTTGCTCCAGCTTCGCCGCCTTGCAAAACCCCGGCACGTTCTCATACGTACCGCGTGCCGCAACTGCATCCTTCTCGCCGCGCCACGCATGATAGACGCCCGCAATCCGCGCGATGTCATCCTCGGAGAATTCCTTACGCGTCCGGTCCACCATGTGGCCGAGCTTGCGCGCGTCGATGAACAACACCTCGCCGCGCCGGTCACGGAACTTGTGGTTCTTCTTGTCCCGCGCCAGGAACCACAGACACACCGGGATCTGCGTCGAATAGAAAAGCTGGCCGGGCAGCGCGATCATGCAGTCGATCACGTCGCCCTCGACCATCGCGCGGCGGATGTCGCCTTCGCCCGATTGCGTCGAGGACATGGAGCCGTTGGCCAGCACCACACCCGCCGTCCCCGTCGGCGACAGGTGGTGCAGGATGTGCTGAAGCCAGGCGAAGTTGGCGTTGCCCACGGGTGGCGCGCCGTATTTCCAGCGCGCGTCCTCGCGGACCCGGTCGCCGCCCCAGTCGGACACGTTGAACGGCGGATTGGCGAGGATGAAATCGGCCCGCAGGTCTTTGAATTCGTCCTTGTGGAAGCTGCCCTCGTTGTTCCACTTGATGTCGGAGTCGATACCGCGCACGGCAAGGTTCATCCGGCACAGCCGCCACGTGGTATAGTTGCTCTCCTGGCCCCAGATCGAGAGGTCGCCGACGCGGCCGCCGTGCTCCTCGACGAACTTCTCCGACTGCACGAACATGCCGCCGGAACCGCAGCACGGGTCATAGACGCGGCCCTTGTAGGGTTCGAGCATTTCGACCAGTAGGCGCACGACCGAGCGTGGCGTGTAGAATTCGCCGCCGCGTTTGCCCTCGGCGCCCGCGAATTGCGACAGGAAATATTCGTAGACGCGGCCGAGGATGTCTTTGGAGCGGTCGGCCTCCTCTTTCATGCCGATTTTCGAGACGAGGTCGATGAGTTCGCCGACCATCACCTTGTTGAGCGCGGGGCGGGCGTATTCCTTGGGCAGCACGCCTTTGAGCTGTGGATTGTTCGCCTCGATGGCGAGCATGGCGTTGTCGATGATCTTGCCAATGGTGGGCAGCTTGGCGCTCGCCTGAAGATGCGACCAGCGTGCCTCTTTCGGCACCCAGAAGACGCGCTCGGCGAGATACTGGTCGGGATCTTCGGCGTCGGCGTATTCCTCGGCTTTAAGTCGCGTGTGCAGGGCTTCGAACGCGTCTGAGATGTATTTGAGGAAGATCAGGCCGAGCGCGACGTGCTTGTATTCCGACGGCTCCAGATTGCCGCGCAGCTTGTCGGCGGCAAGGAACAGCTCCGCCTCGAAGCCGAGCTGGCCGCCATTGCCGTTTTTGCTGCTCTTACCGTTCTTTTTCGCGCCGTTGCGTGGTGCCATGTGAGTCCCGCCTGCCTCGTTGTGGCAAGCAATCTACCTGCCCCGGAACGTTTTGCGAATAGCGAGTATCCGCTATCCACCGTGGCGGCGGGACCAGGGCGGGTTTTAATGCGCGCGCCTTGGAAGTCGTCGGCTACCTGAAGCAGCTTGCAGCGATAGCGCTTCTCGGGGAAACGGGGCGGGACCAGCCCGCCCCATCCCTTGATCTCACACGTCAACCTGCTCGGCGATGGCCAGAGCGTCGTCAACCTCGACGCCCAGATAGCGCACTGTGCTCTCAATCTTGGTGTGTCCCAAGAGCAGTTGCACCGCGCGCAGATTACCGGTCTTGCGATAGATCAGCGTGGCTTTCGTGCGCCTGAGCGAATGCGTGCCGTACCCCAGCGGATCGAGCCCGATGACCGCCACCCATTTGGAGACCAGCCGGGCATATTGCCGGGTGGAGAGACGCTGGTTCTCACCATTGCGGCTGGTGAACAGATAATCGCGAGGCTGCTTCGGTGCCAGCCGGAGATAGGCGTCAATGGCAGCGCGCGTCTGTTCGGTGATCTCGAAGCGCACCGGGTGGCCGGTCTTCTTCTGGCGGATGGTGGCGCGCGATGCGGCGTAGCCGTTCGGCGCGATGTCCTCGACCTTCAGGTGGACGACATCACAGCCGCGCAGCTTGCTGTCGATGGCGATGTTGAACAGCGCCAGGTCGCGAACTTGGCCGGAAAGCTGCAATCGTGCCCGGATCGACCAGACGTGTTTCGGGTGCAGCGGCGGTTTGGGTCCGACGAGCTTGCCTTTGTTCCAGGGAACGCGGGGACGGACGGGAGTTGTGGATTCTGCTGACATGATCTTACTCCATCACAATTGGGGGAGAAGATCAGTATGTACCTGCCATGCCGTTTTACTTAGCGGTGTTGGCTAGATAATCTCGACGGATCTAACAAAACCGCACGAGATTAGCGAATACCTCGGGCGTCAACAGCTCGCGCGGGGTTTTGGGACGATAATCGATGGCTTCGACCGAGCAGTTGACTCCGAGCGGCCCGAGCTTGCGGCCCTCACGGCTGGCATTGTGGATGTGACCGTGCAGATTCACCCAGCTCCCGCCGGGCATGCGTTCCGCCGCAACCGGCCAGTGCGAACATCCGAAATTCACCCGATCCGGCAGGCGCTTCCAGTCGATGATGCCAGCCATGTCACCATGGTCCTCGGTGATCCAGGCTTGTAGAAGGCCGAGCGGCAGCGAAAAGGCCAACGAAGCGGCGGCGCCTGCGGCCGCCCAGGCCTCCGGTTTGGCGCCCTTGGTGTCGTGATTGCCAACGACCGTCAGTTGTCTGCCGCCAAAAGCGGAGGCGATCCTGCGCTGGACCTGAAGCGGGTTTTTCAGCGCCATGTCACCGAGGCAGACGACAAAATCAGACTGCGCCATGGCCTCCTCGAGGTTCGCCCAGAGCACACGGTTCATGTCTTCGACGGTCAGGAAGGCGTTCCGGTCCGCCAGCCGCCGGATGTTGTCATGCTCGAAATGCGGATCCGACCAGAAGCGAACCGTCTTGCCCGCCTCAATCATGGCGCCGATATCCGGGAGCGGATCTCTCCGCGCCTTCCACAGCGCGTCCAGAAACGCCAGACTCTTGTCACCGATCGCGCGGTATGTCCCGCCCCGGCCTTCAAGGGGGGTAACCGCATGGTCGCGCAACGCCTCAGCCCAGGCCTTGTCGAGTTGTTCCAAATTGACCATACCGCTCATACTGCGTTCCTATTGCCGTCAATGGATGGAGGCCGGGAACGCTGGTCCCCGCCCTCCACTTACGTTCTCGCGGCCTACTCGACGATCCGCGTCACGATGCCGTGGCCGACCGTGCGGTTGCCCTCACGGAAGGCAAAGCGCGACTTGGCCTCAAGCGCGACCGGCTTGTACAGCTCCACCACCAGGGTGGTGCTGTCGCCCGGCATGACCATGCCGCCACCCGGGAGTTCCACGGCGCCGGTGACATCGGTCGTGCGGAAGTAGAACTGCGGACGGTAATTGCCGAAAAACGGCTTGTGACGTCCGCCTTCCTCCTTCGTCAGCACATAGACCTCGGCCTCGAACTTCAGGTGAGGCTTCACGGCGCCGGGCCGGGTCAGCACCTGTCCACGCTCGACCGCATCCAGGGCGATCCCGCGCAGGAGGCACCCGACATTGTCGCCGGCTTCGCCCGCATCGAGGATCTTGCTGAAGGTCTCGATGCTGGTGACCACCGACTTTTGCGTCGCGCGCAGCCCGACGATCTCCACCTCGTCGCCGTTCTTCACCACGCCGCGCTCGATAAGCCCGGTCACGACGGTGCCGCGCCCGGAAATCGAGCGCACACCTTCGATCGGCATCAGGAACGGGCGGTCGTTGGCGCGCTGGGGCAGCGGGATATGGCTGTCCAACGCTTCCAACAGCCTGAGGATCGCATCGCCGCCGAGCGGCCCCTTCTCGCCCTGAAGTGCCTTGCAGGCCGAGCCGCGCACGATCGGCGTGGCCTCGCCATCAAAGCCGTACTGCGAGAGCAGCTCGCGCACCTCCAGCTCGATAAGGTCCAGCAACTCGCCGTCCTCCACGAGATCGCACTTGTTCAGGAAGACCACGATCCGCGGCACACCAACCTGACGCGCCAGAATGACGTGCTCGCGCGTCTGCGGCATGGCACCATCATCGGCCGACACCAGCAGGATCGCACCATCCATCTGTGCAGCGCCCGTGATCATGTTCTTCACGTAATCGGCGTGCCCGGGACAGTCGATATGCGCATAGTGCCGGTTGGCGCTCTCATATTCGACGTGACCGGGCGCGATCGTCATGATCTTGGTGTCGTCACGCGTACCTTGTGCCGCCGACGCCTTGGCGACTTGCGTATACGAGACGAACTTGCCCCAGCCGTGATCGGCGGAGACTTTCGTCAGCGCTGCCGTCAGCGTCGTCTTGCCATGGTCCACGTGGCCGATCGTGCCCACATTGCAGTGCGGCTTGATGCGATTGAATTTCTCCTTGGCCATGGGACTACCTCGTGGCTTTGTTTGCCGCCGCGATCAAATGAGCATCGCGGAGGGCGCCCTCGTGGTTTGGATGACACGGCTCGCGGGCACACGAGAGCCAACATGCCCGGAGCCGCGCTTTGCGTCCGGGGCTGGCTTGGCCAGGTATGGCGAGGATCAGGTCCGGAGCAAAAGACGGGCGGCCAGAGACTCTGGGGTCTCTGTCATCGGTGCCGATGTTGGCTGGTTGAGCCGCCGCATGGGTGCTGGTTCCGGTGTTGGAAATTCCGAGATTGGAAAATAGCGCCGGATGCGGTGGACGGCAATATCTATTTGTGTGCGGACAAGGCGCGGGTACGGGGAAGACGGTGCAGCAATGGTCCGGAGCCCCTCATCGTCGAGCTGCGCAGTGCCTGCGACGAAAGCTATTATGCCGCCGCGGTGATCGAAACCTGGCTGCGCGGCGACATCGAAATCCGCGGGCGCCGCGAGCCTGCTGCCCGGCGCGACATTGGCATACTTGACCCCCGAATCCGCGAGGACGCGATGAATGTACTCCGAGTGCGACTGAGCGCTTTCACCCGAGCAGCCTGCAGGACGATGACGTGCGCATCCCGACGATCAAAGGGGCAAGGGGAGTGCAGTTTCGCGTCGTAGTACTCCTGTGGGCCGATCTGCTTCCCTTCGCTGCGCAAGCGGATGAGCGCAGCGAACTCCACGTTGCCATGACGCGGGCCGAGGACCCGGTTGTCATCCTCCATTCGGAGCGTTCCATCTACATCGATGAACTGCGCGCCAACATAAGTGGGCTCGCTCTTTGATTACGCCAGTGAGTGGTCCTGGCTAGGGGCGTCATGGTTAAAGCGGCGGACAGGGCGAAGCGGCGGCTTACTAGCTAACAACTGCCGCAAGTTCGGACCACCGTTAGCATCAGCTTTTGGAGCATGCCTCATCGGTGGGTGAGGCACACGCACCGCGCTATGGCTTGCGAGGTGCGTGTTAGTTTCTCTGGTCCGCCAACTCTCTCCTGCGCAGCATTTTTAGGAGAGCGCTACTCCCGGTTGATCTTCTGACTTAGAACAATTCCTAAACTCACCCCGAACACCCACCCGAATAGCATCTCAAGCGTGAAGAGCATATCAAGCAGCTCAGGCAAATTATTCCTATCTATCGGAATTTCTATTGCAATTCCTCCAGGAACCGGTAGGGCAATGCTGTCAATTTCTTCTGGCACCTTGAAGGCCCAATAGCGTCTTTCTCCTAGACCCATTATCGGCAGCATTGCATCTGCCGACAATTTGAAAGCACTAAATTGCGGACACTCGGTCTGCAATAATTTAGTCTCCGTCTTCAGATCATTATCCGTCACGGGGGTATCGCGCTTCCAGCGGGCAGCGATCAGCTTATCTTGCGCGGATGAGCATTTCTCAAACAACGTATAATCCATTGCCGCTGCGCTAAACCTCACCCATCCATAACTATTCATTGCGTAATACGCAACACCACATGCAAACCATATCACTATAGATAGGTAAAACACACGGCTCCACAAATATCCATATCCAATAATGCTCCAAGCACGCCATAATGAGCGATTCATGAGCTTCTTAGGCGGGTCTCTTCTTTCTTTTTCAATGGCAATATGAACCGCTTCCGACGATTTGCCCATCGCCCGAAGCACTTTTATCAATTGCTCATAGGGTTGAGGTTTGAATTCCTGTTCCCGCCCAAGCCACTTGCTCCGATTCTTGGCATCCAAGGGGGAATCGCCACCAATTTGGTCATACGTGAAGCCGTCGAGTAACACGTAGCATCGTAACTCGTTCGTTTGTTTTTTGGGATCCTCGGGACTCGAACCCTCCCGTATCGTTTCTATTTTCCAAGCCTCGGCATCGTCAACGAGCACGGCAACCCTGGCATCCCGTAAATCCAGCGTACCCCAACAAACGGGATGCCGCCCCGACCCCGGTGCTTTGCCGAACTTGAGAGCACCTCCGATGACCGTCCGGCGAAGTTTCAATGCCTCATCGCAGCGGATGGCGTCTCCCCCCTTGGGAGGGGTGCTCATTTCTTTGGGCCGCGCGTTTATGAAGTGCCCGCCTTCGCAGTCGAAGTCACCCTCGACGATAGCACCGGAAAAATCCACTGCGCCGAACGCCTTGAAATGGCGATCTTGCTTATTCGTCTGGGGGATGTCTTCCGCATTCGTTGATGGTGAGCTTCCAAGAAGTACGGCTCCCGTCACGTGCATCCCTTCACAGGATAGCGCTTTTCCGCCTTTGCTGCGAATAGTTGCATGTGACGCATCGAAATTGCCGCCAACGTTCGCCCGGCGGAAAGCTACCTCACCTTTGGCTTCAAAATCCTTATAAAGCAATATACTGCCTTCCACTCTCATACGGCTGCACAGCAAGGCAGACGTGTCCCGCCGCGATGCTTCAGAAAGCCGCATACGGGCAGAGTGACACTCAAAGCTTCCCGATATCTGTGCGTCGATAAAGCATATCTCCCCCTTGGCGTCGAACATAGCCTTTATTTGTTCGCATTTGCGAAAGTAGACGCTGCCACCAACCTTGACACCCTGGCAATCTATTGAGCGAAAATTTCTTTCCATCGCTTCGTTCGTTCACAAACGTGCCGCCATCGCATTCAAGATTGCCACCGATCGTAGCGCGGCGGAATGCAACACGTCCCTCGGCCTTGAACTGCTGATGCAGGAAGACCGTACCAGCCACTTTCATCCTGCTGCACAAAAGTGCGTTACCATTGGCATTGTGAATAGATGCGTTGTGGCATTCGAAGCTTCCGGCAATTTCTGTGTCGATGAAACAGATCTCGCCAAAGGCTATGAAGTTTTGCGGAGGTTTACTGCCGATCGATGTTCCTTCGTCCCTATCCCTTTCATGAGGACGAAAATACACGCTGCCCCCGATCTTCGCTCCCTGGCAATCGATAGCGCGTTTGTTCCGGTCCGGTGCCGCCGTATACTCGACTTTCTTAAACCTGCCCCCGGAGTACTCGAAATTGCCGCCGATGCTTGCACCTCGAAAAACGATTGGGCCGTTCGCCTGAAAGTTCTGGTGCAGAAAAACACCCCCACGGATTATTGCGCGGCTACCAAAGATCGCGGTTCCGTTTTCGTTGGGGGGCTTACCTTTCCTGTGCCCAAATATTGCCTCGTGACATTCCAGACTCCCGCGAATATCGGCATCGACAAGGTCCATGCCGTTCTCGGCCTCAAAAACATCCCGCGCCCCCCGTCATCCTGTTGTTTGTAGCGGAGGTACAAGCTTCCCTCGATCCGGGCGCGCCGGGCCTCAATGCCCCCAGCGACATAGCTTCCCTGAAGATCAATGGTGCGGGTATGGGCATCCCGAAGGATGATGTCGCCATCAATGTGACAACGCTGAAGCACAATCCGTCCGACATTTTTGCAACTCTCGAGGTCGATATCTTTGGTTGTCAGGGTTGCATCCAAGTCGCGCTTTCCAGCCAGAGGATAGCCAATCCAGGCTCCCTCGACCTGCACCCCTTTTTCATGAACGGGGTGTGTGCCGTCTCCACCAAGCGCCAGGAACCGGATAAAGGCAGACCGAATAAAGCCAGGGCGCTCCGTTGAACCGCCCTTGCCCTCGGGTAAGCTCACACATGGGCGTCTCTTATCGACAACGTAAACGCTGCCATTTTTTGCGTGGATAAGCAGGGCCTCTTCCGCAGGGTATAGGCCGTTAAGGGTTCCTTCGTACACCCCGGAGAAGTCAACCAATGAGCGCCCGGTGGGCTTCTCGGAAGCCGCGCAACCGGATGAAGCTGCTTCTCGCACAATACACCTCCTCGTTGTGCCATGCATAATGGTATATAATTCTATAAAAACAAGTGAGTGCCTTCAGAACATTAGCGTTCATTTCAGAGTGACAATGAATATAGCACGCCGTTAATGGGACTAATACGTAGAATACGCAATGCAATCTGCGGCACATGCGGCATCGTTACAGCGTGCGCGCCGTGCAATCTGCGCAAGGGCGGCGACATGCCCACCAGAAACTATGCGGGACGGCAGCGAGCGTGTAGCAGCTTCGCCGTAGTGTAAAACCGATGGAGTTGCCCGTATGCCCGAAGCCGATGATCTGAGCCGGTCGCTGATTCCTTTGAACAGAATAGTACGCTGGTGGCGGTGCTGGAGATGAGCCAGCAGGCTTGGCTGGCGGCCTGCGTCGTCCTCGGCATCCCCCGAAAAAGCTGTCTCCCGATCCGGAAGCGCTGCTGCAATTGCTGGAACGCTGGCGGGCTCTGGCGGTGCAGTCCGGGCGGCCGGTCACGTGCATCGTTCTGGCGTTCGAGGCTGGCCGGGACGGGGTCTGGCCAGCACGATGGTTGCGCGCTCGCGGCATCGAGACCTACGTTATCCATTCCTCGAGCGTCGCGGTTTCGCACGAGCACCGCCGTGCGAGGACCGACCGTCTCGACACTGAAATGCTGATCCGGGTGTTTCTGGGCTGGCTGCGCGGTGAGCCCCGGCACTGCAAATTGGTGGCAATTCCGTCGCTTGAGGAAGAGGATGCCAAGCGTTCCGGCCGTGAACGCGAGAGTCTCGTTGGCGAACGGACGCGGATCATCACCGCACGAATATCGGCGCTCGCCCGGCTGGGCATCCGCGGCTTCAAGCCGGAGCTGCAAAGAACTCTTGCCATTCGCCGTTGCCACATTCGGCGAGCGCCTCCGGGAAGCTGGCGAAGCCAGTTTTCTTGCCGAAGGCAGCGGGAACGCCAATGGGGATGTCGAACCCAGCCAGCACAGTCCCCCCCACCGAAAAGCCAGTTGCCGATGAATTCGGGCGCTGCGGGCACGCGCCGCGGTGAAGTCACCCACCACCCTTCCGGCGCAGTTTCGGCAGAGCACATCCACTTCTTGCGCCTGTCAGTGCTCCAATCGGCGTGAACAACGCGATCAAACATGGGGACACCCCTTTTTGAGTGCAGCCCTTGGCCTCACCGTCAGAGCGCGCACCTTCGCAGCAATCGCTGGACAGTTGGCGCGCGTGGCCGCAGCGGTTCCAGCGCATCGGATGGTCGCCTGTCAACGAATGCCAGAAACCATCGTCCGGTACCGGTCGATCACCTCTGCCTAATGCGGCTGCATAGCCTGTCCGCCCCATTGCTCCATCGACGACTGCCAGGGGTCGATAATGCCTGTCGAAACGCCGGAGAGTTCCTCGATTACCGCCAGCCCACAATAGGGGACGTGTGTCGCCGAGTAGCCCCCTTCATGCGCAACCACGATTCGAGTCGGCGCTTCGCCCGATGTCCGAGCCACGTTTACTTTGGGACCGTTGCCAACTGCAATACGGCGGTACGACGGGCGGTGGAAAGCGCAGGCCCAATTGCCGCCGCGGTCCCCCCCTTCGGCCCGCGAAGTGCTCCCACCCGCGAATGACTGTTGTCGAGCGGAGAACGTTCCTGTCTTGAACATCAAGTCAGGGGCCGCTTATGGAGCAGCGCCGTCTACCAATGCGCGTTGCTCCGATGATGCCTCTGCTGATGCTGGCGATGAACAGCTCTGAGAACTGCTGAGTTGACGACATACACCACACGATTATAAGACGCCACCAGGCGCAACCACTGATTGGGTGCATGAACATGGCACGGTGGACATTCTTTGGCCGGATACATCCGGAACGGTTTCCGCTTAATTTCGGGCCAATACCTGACTGGACCTCTCGCGCTCTTGATTTATGCTATCGAATAGGATTCCGCATCGTCAATGGGCAGGTTATTGCCACCGTTGCAGTTGACGAAGGGCACGTTGATGAAGCCACTATGCCGACACTTCGCAATCTCGTGGAAAATGATATTCGAGTTGCCACTGATCTTGCTGGCTTCCAATGGGGAGGTAGCTTTGATGTCGATATAAGCTCGGCAGTTTCAGACGAAGGCACTACAGTTGTTTTTGGGTCAACGATCCCGATACTAACCCATAAGCGACAGGGGCAGTCAAACTCTGTAGAGTCAGGACTGTTTTTTGATGCCGTGAATAGCATCCCAGCCCGAATGGTGCTTGCTAATTTCCGGCAAGCAATACGAAACCCGGTTGACACCGCTTTCTTTTGCTACCGCGCGATTGAAGCGATGATGCAGGACGTGAAGACTCCTGACGAGCGCGGTAAGCGTCTCTCGAATTCGCAGGAAGGAGTTGTCTGGGAGCGCCTTCGGAATTTTCTTCACATAGACCGTACGGCGTTGAACGCGATCAAAGCTCATGCCAATGATCCCCGGCATGGCAGAGTGTCACAAATAACTGATGCCGAACGGGCTAAGGTGTTCACGCTTACCGACGACATCATTAGGCGCTATTTGACGTTCTTGCGCGCACGAACACCCCTGTCGGCGTCGGACTTTTCTCTCCTGACACATCCGTAGGTGAACCATGCCAGCAGCAATCTTCGGATTCTTTGGCGAGCTGATCATGGTGGCTGCGCCGTGGCTCAAAGAACTTTTGTCAGACTATTTAGAGCTGGCTCGGTTTGTTTGATCGGCCGTTGTTATGGGTAGAGCGGCAGCAATTTGAGCACCAAGCGAGCGACGGCTTCTGGAGCAACGCCTCATGGTGCCATCCAGGGCTTCCGCGCCTCGCCGCCCCCTCACCCCCGCGCCTCTACCCTACCGCCGCGCATCCGGCTGGGCGGCTCGTCGTACAAACGGTTCCACGCTCGCCGAAATTGCCGTGTTGAACCAAATCCGCTACGCTCCGCGACGCTCTCGATATCCATCTGCGCCCCCGTCAGCATGTCGCGGGCAAGCGCGATGCGCATGCGGGAAACATAGTCCACCGCGCTCATGCCGGTATGCTCGCGGAACAGGCGCGAGAGGTGCCGCGGGCTCACCGCTGCGGCTGCCGCGAGGGAGGTAAGGCTCCAGTCGCGTGCCGGGTGTGCGGCGATGGCGTCCTGGGCGCGGTGTACGGCGGGGTGCAAATGATTGCGCCCCTCAAGCCAGGGCGAAAGCTGCGGATCGGCACCACCTCGCCGCAAATACACGACGAGATATCGCGCAACCGCCACCGCTACGGCAGCCCCCGCCATCCGCGCCAGTATATGCAGCATCAGGTCGATCCCTGCGGTCACGCCCGCGCTGCAAAACCGCTCGCCATCCTCCACGTAGAGGCGGTTTTCCAACACGCGGGCGCGGGGCGCGAGCGCCGCCAGTTCGGGGCAACAGGCGTGATGTGTCGTGCAGTCATGGCCGTCGAGAAGCCCGGCGCGCGCGGCCAGTAGCGCACCCGAGCAAATCGACACCAAAAGGATGCCGGGGCGGATTGCATGCCGGAGCCATCGGACGATTTCGGCCTCCCGTGCTGCGTTTTCGGCTGAGACGCGGGGCGAGCACTCTGGTGGTTTGGTGATGCTGCCCGGCACGATCACCATCGCGCCGTCGGGTAGCGAGGGCGGCAGCGGTGAGAGGCCCGCGAGGGTGATGCCTATGGAGCTTTCGACCTCGGGCGCCGGGCCGACATAGCGCATGGCAAAACGCAAGGCGTGCTGCTCGACATTGGCGCGGCGCAGGACCTCCACCGGTCCAGCGACGTCGAGTAGCAGCGTGCGCGGCGGCAACACCGCGAGAACGGGGATTTCCTGCGGTGCCGCCGTTTGGTTCATGCCGCGAGCGCCTCCTCGACGGTTGCGATGCGCGCGAAACGCCCCGTCAGCACCAGCTCCGTTCGCGCTATGATATCGGCGGCGCTCCAGTGGCGGCCGTCGGCAGCGCTGGTCATGTCGAAGGTGAGCGTCGCTTCGCTGATGAAATCGACTTCATAGCCGAGATCGGAGGCGTGGCGCGTTGTGGTTTCGCAGCACTGTTCGGTGCGGATGCCGGAGACGATCAGGCGGTGGATGCCGTTACTGGTCAGCCAGACATCAAGGCCGCTGCCGACGAGCGCGCTATGACGGCGCTTGCGGAACACCGCATCGGGGACCAGGGAAAGCGGGGCAAGCGTTGTCACATGGCCCGAGCCTTCAGCAAAGGGGCCGCTATCGGCGATGTGGAATACCTGGACGACGGGTATGGCCCGCGCGCTGGCGCCGTCAGCAAGCGCCTGTAGGCGCTCAATGAATGCAGGTACATCGGCGGCGCTCCAGAAGGGCCGGTGCCGGAACGACGTCTGGGCGTCGATGACGATGAGAGCGGTCTTAGCTGCGGACATTTCATGCCTCCATAGCACGGGTTTATGGAGGTATTCTAGCGGTGCCTGCCGGACATGAAATGCCTGGCCGGGACATTTACGGGACAGAATCGGCCATCACGGTGATCACGGGCTTCCGGCGCCTCCTGCTGCAGTACACACAGCCGCCAGGATGGCTCCGGGATCACAGAGGATGCGGCAGCCGGCCGGTCACGACGTCCTGTGTTCCGGCATCGACGGGCGCAGTATCGGCCCATGACAGGGACGCGAAGCTAAATTCAACTTCCAGGCCATTGTCGAGCAGGACATGACGGGACCAGACGGTACCGTTTGATCCTGTATTCTGTATCTGCCACCGTCGCCCCAGCGGGCTATTTGGGGCGACCGCCTTTTCCTCCTCACCTCATCCGCTGCAGCGGCCCTAGAACGGATGTAGTCCGAGATTTAATAGCCAACGGAGGGTCTGGCCAACCAATGCTGCTTACTGAACTATCGCGATCGCGTGTGACCACCAGGGCGAATGCCCGCAAATGGAGCAAGCATGCCCCGCCATCGGAACTGGCTTGCTCGCCAAACAGGTGTGCACTCGGCGCTGCCACCGCCGGTTCGAGCTGTCTGGCTTTCCGTGCTGATTATCCGAAAACTCATCTGCGCCTTGCGCTCTTGGCGTATTCGTTCTCATGATAGGCTATAAGGTCCATGAGGATCGCATACGCTGCGCGCGTGTCGCCGCCTTCAATGGCGTCCCGCAACGCCGCATGCCGATCCATGATCTCGCTACGCCGTCGCGTTCTTGTGATGATCATATTGGTAATAGGCACCAGCGCTTCGATCACCGTGTAAAGTGCCAGCCGAATAATCACGTTGCCGCACGCATCGACAATCAAACGATGAAACCGGACGTCGCTCGCACAGAATGCTTCGTCGTCAATTGTTTCATCCCGCTGGATAGCCAGCACTTCGTTCAGGTGATGGGGCAGCATCGCATCTTTGCGCTCAATCGCCAGGCGCAGACATAGCCCCTCCAACTCGCGCCGCGCCGCGAAAACCTGCTCCATGGGCACGTCGCCGAGCGTGGTCAACATCGTCGCCGCAGAGGTTACGGTCGGGGCAAGTTGATCAAGGGTTGCTTCATTAACGAAGTTGCCGCCGCCGGGACCGCGTTTTGAGCGGATCAGGTTCTGCGCAGACAGGCGTTTCAGAGCTTCACGCACAGTCGGGCGCGAGACGCCGTAGCGAGCGGCCATCTCCTCCTCGGTTGGCAGCTTCTCATTGGGGTTGAGCCTGCCCCCCAAAATATCCGCGCGGATCTTATCAGCGATCTGCTTTGCGACGCTGGTCGTGATGATTTCCACTTCTGCCATCGTGCGCCTCCCGAAGAGGCAGTCTACAGGAGGAGTGGTTGCGTCTCAATAAAATAACTATAGGTTTGACCTATATCGAAATTGCGCTACCCTGTTCTCCTGTGAGCGACACTTCAATGTCGCACCAACGGTCGAAACATGGAGAGAGAAGTTATGCGCGGTATTCTGGTAGAAAAAGGCGAATTCGGATATCGCGCTGTGTTGCAGGCGATCGACGAGAGCCAGCTTCCTGAAGGAGACGTCACGGTTCGCGTCGAATGGTCCACAATAAACTACAAGGATGCTTTGGCGATCACCGGCAAGGCATCAGTCGTTCGTAGGTTTCCGATGGTGCCCGGTATCGATTTTTCTGGCGTCGTCGAAGCTTCCTCCGACCCCCGCTACAAGCGCGGCGACACAGTGCTGCTGAACGGATGGGGCGTCGGCGAAACGCATTGGGGTGGTTTCGCCGAAAAGGCGCGCGTTGACGGCGACTGGCTGATGCCGATCCCCGATGCTCTAAATGCCCGCCAGGCAATGGCAATCGGCACTGCCGGTTATACAGCGATGTTGTGCGTTATCGCCCTTGAGCGGCGGGGCGTGACACCGGAGCAAGGCGAGATTCTCGTAACCGGAGCCGCTGGCGGAGTTGGCAGTGTGGCAATCGCACTCTTGGCCAAGTTCGGGTACACTGTGGTCGCAGTATCAGGACGCCGCGAGACCGAAGCGTATCTCAAGGAACTGGGTGCCAGTGAGGTATTGCCGCGCTCTCAGTTCGCAGCCGTTGGTAAGCCTCTCGCCAAGGAGCGATGGGCTGGCGTAGTGGATGTTGTTGGCGGCCACACGCTCGCGAATGTCTGCGCTTCAACACAATACGGCGGTGTTGTTACAGCCTGCGGCCTCGCGGGCGGCATGGAGTTTCCCGCAACGGTAGCGCCATTCATTATGCGCGGCATCACGCTGGTTGGTATTGACAGTGTCATGTGTCCGAGAGAGCACCGGCAGGAGGCCTGGCAGCGGCTATCGCGCGATCTCGACCGCTACAAGTTAGAACAAATGACTGGTGAGATTGTGCTCGGGGACGTTATCGGCCTTGCCGAGGAAGTGCTCGCGGGCCGCGTTCGTGGCCGGGTTGTCGTCAACATGTCGTAGGGCTGGTGCGCTGCAGGCGCCCCCCGACGCCCGACATGGGCCAATCCACTCGAAGCCGTCACTGGCTACCGGGGCTGCGTTTCACCAGGGCGCCGCCAAGGCGGCACTCAACGAAACCACTTTGGGCTTGGGTGCCCCGAGCTTGGATGACCTCAGTGTCGGCTTACTGAACTATCGGGATCGCGTATGAACACCAGGGCGAAGGGCAGGTTTTGGAGCATTCCGCGGCACCTGCATCGCCTCATCGTGGTGAGGCGGTAGTCGGCCTACGCCGGTCCAGTGCTTGTAGGCCGCATGGAAGAATGCTGGGTGATGAGGCTGGCGTAAGGTGAGGATTGCATCTGTATTCGTCGCGGAATGGTCCCTTCACGACGGTGAGCGATTTTTCGGCCGACGCGATACGCCGCCTCCCTTGACGGGGCCGCCACCAGCTTTCCCGTATCTCCCGAAGAAACTATGCCTCATTTCAGCGAAAGTCCCGGGCTCACCAGTCTTTTCAACAGGCATCCTGAGCTCGCTGACGAGGTGCGTCAGATCATTGCGACTGGCAGAATTCACGGTCTCGAACCCGGCAGCGCGATGCACCAGGAGTTGGAGGCGTTTGTCGATCCCGCGCCGCCGCGCCGCTCAGCGTTGGAAAGCGCCAGAGGCAGCCGTGGGGAGGTGCGGCGCAGAGGTGCGTTTGAAGCAATTATCCGTCTCGTCGGCAGGCCGCCATTGCTGGTGAGAAACGGAACGTATATCAGCCCCGAAACTGCGACCGACGCTGTGCCGCAGTACACCCTTGAGTACATCGCCGAATTGCAGCGCCCGCTCGTCGATTTTGCCATCGCCCGCACCGGCCGGGTCGATATCATCGATATTCCGGGATTGCCGTTCCTCGGCACCGCCTGGATCATCGATAAACCGAAGCCCGACGTTGCCGTGATGGTGACCAACCGGCATGTCGCCGCCGAGTTCGCCCGCGCCGACGGGTCTGGCGGCTTTCGCTTTCTCACCGCCCCGAATTTCCGCCGCGGTACGAAATGCGGGCTCCACCTGCGCCAGACTTTTGTAGGCGCTGACGGTATCCTCAGCGCAAAGCCGATCCTCCGGCACGCTAGTGCGGATCACATAAATGCCGTCGAGGGCGGCCTCGGCCGCGATCTTCGCTTCGTCGCGGCGGAACGAGAAATGGCCGTCACGGATGTCGAGCACGAAATGCTTGGCAAGCTTATGCTTGTCGATCACGGCGCCGGCTTTCAATCCAATAACGGCCGCTGTGTGTTTCTTCGGCGCGCGTCGGACGGCCTCGGCAATGCGCTTCAGGTTGCGCTCGGTTGCTTCCAGCAGTACGCTCCGTTTCCGCGCCCGTTCGTCCGCAAGCAGTGGATTTCGGCAGGCGATCAGCCGCTCGCCGGGGAAGTGTTCCGGGGCGCTGATTTCCGCCAGATCGCGTTCGTCGAACAGCGAGAGCTGCAGCGGACCGCCATCAGCCAACTCCTTGATCTGCGGCGCCCTCAGGCATGAAATCCAATCGAGACCGGTCGGCTTCAAATCTT
>JBNKIW010000042.1:0-21821 GCA_050290865.1 Rhodomicrobiaceae bacterium
TGAAGCGGGGTGGCTGGCGTGTCCTGCGGCTCGCCGCTCGCGCGCTGATGGCCGCAATAACGCCAAGTCCAGGCCTTGAGGCGCTGAAAGCTCAAGCATCCGCACTCCAGCGACATATCGCCGAACCACCTCGATGACGCCAGTACCAAAATGTCCGCTTGGTAAGTTAGCGCGAATGGGGCTGGCCCCCCTGCCCTCCCCTCAATGCCCATCGAAAGCGATCAGCGCGTGGGACGGTACGCCGAGCGCCTCCAGCTTCGCCGCGCCACCGAGTTCCGGCAGATCGATGACGAACGCCGCCCCGACCGCAACGCCACCGACGCGCTGAACGAGCCGGACCGCCGCTTCGGCGGTGCCGCCCGTCGCGATGAGATCGTCCACGATCAGGATGCGCTCGCCCGCGCGGATGGCGTCGTCGTGGATTTCAATCACATCGACACCGTATTCGAGCTGGTAGTCCTGCCCGACGACCTTGCCCGGCAGTTTACCTTTCTTCCGCAACGGGACGAAGCCGGTCCCCAGCCGGTCGGCGACCGCGCCGCCGAGGATGAAGCCACGCGCCTCGATCCCCACAACCGCCTCGATTCCCGCCGCGTGGAACGGCTCCGTCAGACGCTCGACACAGGACCGAAACCCACCGGCGTCCTTCAAAAGCGTCGTAACATCCCGGAACATAATCCCTTCTATCGGGTGATCGGGAATCGTTCTGACCAATGATTTCAGATCGAGTTCCACCCTCTGCGTCATGACCAACCTCCTGTATTTCCCATAATCAACAAATACTTGCCCCAATTTCGCCCAATTACGGGGGGATTCGCCCACTTTGAACCAAATTCGCCTCAAATGGTCACATATTGGGCCGTTAATTCTTGTTGACGTCGAACTCGGATCGAATTTGCAGCCGAGCATGCGTCTCGGTGGTCCGGCATCAGAACCATGCGCGGAGCTTTGCCGCAAGGTTCTGGATGCGGGGATCGAAAGATGGGGGTTATATAGATGTTGAAAACAGCTTCTGTTGCTACGCTTGCACTTGCGCTGTCGGTTTCCGGGGCGTGTGCGGACGGGTTGCTCTCGCTGAAGGACGCGCCACCGACCTTCGGTTGGGGCGGCATGTATCTGGGTGGCACTCTCGGATATGGCTGGGGCAGCTCAACGCACTACTGGAATAACTGCAATAAGAATGACACTTGCGCGCCGGGCAGTACCGATGGCGATCATCCGGCAACAAGCAACGATCCGAGTGGTGCTCTTCTCGGCGTCACGCTCGGCTACAATATGCCTATCAGCGACAGATGGATAGGCGGTATTGAAGGCGATCTGAGCATGGCCGATATCACCGGCACTGACAATTTGTACTGGGGAGACGGCCACCGGTGGTACACTGGCATAGGCGGCCTCTTCACCTTGCGGGGCCGCGCAGGCTATGAATTCGGCTCGAACCTGATTTACGCTACGGCTGGTGTCGCAGCCGTAGATTCTGAGGAATATAATATCGGCGATCAAACAGGTCAAAATGACCAAGGGGCCAGCAATACCGGTTGGCACTGGGGATATGTGGTCGGCTTTGGTGTTGAACGCGCGTTCTCGGATCGCTTGTCTGGCAAGATCGAGTATCTGCATGTCGGTCTGTCTGACACCGACGGTCATGGCATCAAAAACAATGGCCATTCCGTCTACAAATATGAAAACGATCTCGACGTCATCCGTCTGGGCGTGAACTACAAGGTCAACTAAAGCGCACACCGCGTTTTGGAGACAGAAAGCCCGTTCCGGATGGCCATAGGGTCTGTCCGGAACAACGTTTAGCGCATGATGCACGTGACACGCGGCCGGGAATCCCCTTTCCCCGCCGCTTTTTTTGTGTTGCTCGCACCACCATCCCGCCCCCTATGGCAGGAATGCATCGGCAATTATCCTTAAGTAGCGGATAAGCGGCCGTCACATTGCGGGCCAATGCTCTCTGTGTCATCATTTCACAATGAAACATGACCCCGAAAAACCGGTAACACGCATCCTGTTCGTATGCCTCGGAAATATCTGCCGCTCGCCGATGGCCGAGGGCAGCTTCCGGCACATCGCCCGGCAGAACGGCGCGCTCGATCGCTTCATCATCGACTCGGCGGGGCTCGGAAGCTGGCATGTCGGGCATCCGCCGGATGAGCGTGCGCAGCAGGCGATGGAAGACCGCGGGATCGAGATTTCGGAGCTTCGCGCGCGTCAGGTGGAGCCGGCCGACTTCGAAAAGTTCGACTTCATCCTGGCGATGGACCGCTCCAACCGCCAGGGCCTCATGAAGCTGGCACCCAAGGATCAGCAGCACAAGATCCATCTGTTCCTGGAATACGCGCCGCATCTGGGCGTCCGCGAAGTCCCCGATCCCTATTTCGGAGGCGCGGAGGGCTTCGACTATGTCTGCCAGCTCGTCGATACGGCCTGCCGCGGCCTGCTGCAGAGCATGACGCCGAAGCCTCAGGCGGCGCCCACCTCGCGGCCGTTTGTTCCGCTTAACGGATAGGCCGCCTCGACGACGTAGGGCCCGCCGCCGTGATTGGCGCGCGACGAGTAGAGGACGAAACGGCTGACGAGCCACGGCTCCGTCATGAAGCCCCCGTAATACGACAGATATTCCGCGACCGCCTGCGGACGCGCGTCGCGTAGCCGGGCGAGTGTCATATGCGGCGTGTAATTGCGCGTCTCGGGCGGCAGACCGGCGAGCCGCGCCGCACGCTCATGAGCCTTCTGCAACCTGAGCAGCGGCTCGGACACGCTCAAGGCCGCCCACACCTCGCGCGGCCGGTTGCCGCCGAAGCTGCCCAGCCCATTGAAAGCCAGCTCGAAAGCATCGAACCGGATCTCGGACAGCGCCGCCGCAAACGACCCTGCGGCAACATCGTCGATATCGCCCGCAAAGCGCAGCGTAATGTGGTAATTCTCCGGATCGACCCAGCGCGCGCCCGTCAGTTTTCCGCGGAGCATGGAGAGACGGGTGACCAACTCGGTAGGGATTTCGAGGGCGGTGAACAGTCTCGGCATGACGCGCCTCCGGAACATTTTGGTGCAAGACTATGGTTGGCAGAGATGAAAATCGGATGACTGTGCTCGCGGCGTTAATAACCTCCTCATCAAGTTTAACATAAGTGACATGAAGGGGCAGGCTCCGCAACAGCATCTCCGCCGGCGTTATATTGCAGCACATTGACGCAGCGATACCCCGGCATCCCTCGCACAGCGGCGTGGAATGCCGGGAATGCCAGGGACCACCTCGGAAACGATCAAGCATGGATGAAGCACCGTTCTGGAAACGCAAGCGCCTCGACGAAATGACGCAGGCCGAATGGGAGTCGCTTTGCGACGGCTGCGGGCGCTGCTGCCTCGTCAAACTGGAAGACGACGACACGGGCGAGATCATCCACACACGCGTGGCCTGCCTGCTCCTGAATATCCGCACCTGCCGCTGCACCGATTACGCAGATCGCCGCGAACGGGTGCCGGACTGTGTGCAGCTTACCCCCGAAGGCGCGGCCACGCTGTCCTGGCTGCCGGAAACCTGCGCCTACCGCCTGCTCGCGGCGGGCGAGGATCTGGACTGGTGGCATCCTCTGGTGGCTGGCGACGCGAATGCCGTACACGAAGCAGGCGTCTCCATCCGCCGCTACGCCATAAGCGAGAGGCGCGTGAAGGACGGGAAATACGAACGTTTCCTCCTCAAATGGAAATAAGGCAGGACGCGCGGAGCGGTCAGCGCCGCTTGCACCGCGCTTTGACGCAGCAACCGCGGCTGCGTCGCACGCAGACGAGCCGCGTACCGGGTTTGCATTTGGCGACGAAGACCGGCCGGCAGTGCCGGATGGCGGGCTTTGCGATATCCGGCACGGCCTGCGCGGGCGAGAGGACGAAGGGCGCGCATGCGATGGCGGCCGCGAATTGCTCCAGGATCGCAAACCGGCGCGATGTCCGGCAATTTCGTGCAGCCTGCATTCCGTGACCCCTAACCCCAAAATAGCCCGCCTCGGACCGTATCGTATTGGTCGTGGCTGCGGGGGAAATGGTTCACGGGCGATCTCGCGGAGCCTCACCGCTGCGAGCTACCGCTGCAGTTCCGGGATGCTGCGGTAGAAATCGAGCGCCTCCGGGTTGGCCAGAGCCTCGGTGTTCCCGACTTCGCGGCCATGGACGAGATCACGCACAGCGATTTCGGTGATCTTGCCCGATTTCGTCCGTGGAATATCCGGCACCTGCACGACTTTCGCGGGAACATGGCGCGGTGTGGCTCCGGCGCGGATCTGCGCTTTGATCCTGGCTGTCAGCGCCTCGTCCAGCGCCAGCCCCTCGCGCAGTACCACGAACAGGACCACGCGCACATCGCCGTCCCAGTCCTGGCCAATGGCGATCGCCTCGCGCACCTCGTCGAGCTGTTCGACCTGACGGTAGATCTCAGCCGTGCCGATGCGCACGCCGCCCGGATTGAGCGTCGCATCCGACCGGCCGTGAATGACGAAGCCGCCATGTTCGGTGCGTTCGGCGAAATCGCCGTGATGCCAGACATTGTCGAAACGGGCGAAATAGGCGTCATGATATCTGCGCCCGCCTTCGTCCTTCCAAAAGCCCAGGGGCATGGCCGGGAAGGGGCGCGTGCAGACCAGTTCGCCCTTGCCGGAGGCGAGGGGCGTACCATCCGCCGCGAAAACGTCCACCGCCATCCCCAGCCCCGCCCCCTGTATCTCACCCGGCCACACCGGACGAAGCGGATCGCCCAGCACGAAGCACGAGCAGATATCCGTCCCACCCGATATCGAGGCGAGGTGAATATCGGGCTTGATGGCGTCATACACGTAGTCGAAGCCCTCGGCCACCAGCGGCGACCCCGTCGAGGCCAGCATGCGCAGGCTGGCAAGCTTGTGCGTGTCGCGCGGACGCAGTCCCGCCTTGCGCAGCGCGTCGATGAATTTCGCGGAGGTACCAAAATGGGTCATGCCCTCGGCGTCGGCGTAGTCGAAGAGGATGTTGCCGCCCGGATGGAACGGCGATCCCTCGTAAAGGAGCAGTGTCGCGCCGCTCCCCAGCCCGGAGACGAGCCAGTTCCACATCATCCAGCTCAGCGTGGTGAAATAGAACAGCCTGTCGCCGGGCTTGATATCACAGTGAAGCTGGTGCTCTTTCAAATGCTGGAGCAGGACTCCGCCCGCCGAATGGACGATGCATTTCGGCGCCCCCGTCGTGCCTGACGAAAACAGGATGTAGAGCGGATGGCCGAAGGGAAGGCGCTCATATTGGATCGGCTGCGGCGCGTAAGGCGCGAGCGCATCGGCAAGCGTAACGGCGTTGCCCCCGGGGATGGCAGCGGGCGTTTCGCTGCCGGGATAGGGCACGACCAGCGTCAGCACGGCGCTCGGCAGCCCGGTGGCGATCTCGCCCACCTTCTCCGTGATACCGATCGTCTTGCCGTTGTAGATGTAGCTGTCGCAGGCGATGAAGATCTTCGGCTCGATCTGGCCGAAGCGGTCCAGCGCGCCCTGCACGCCGAAATCGGGCGAGCACGATGACCAGACCGCGCCCAGCGACGCCGCCGCCAGCATTGCCGCGATCGCCTCTGGTACATTGGGCAACATCGCGGCCACCCGGTCCCCCGGCTTCAGTCCCTGCGCCCTGAAGACCTGTTGAAGGCGTGAAACCAGTGCGGAAAGCTCGTCCCGGCTCATCCGGCGCTTGACCTCGTCCTCGCCCCGGAAGACTATGGCGTCGCCTGCCGGGCAGCGCGCCATGAGCGACTCAGCACAATTGAGGCGCGCATTCGGGAAGAATTTCGCGCCGGGCATTTTGTCGCCGTCGAGAAGATAGGGAGCGTTCCCCTTGTCGCCCTCGACGCCGCAGAAGTCCCAGACGGCAGGCCAAAAAACCTCGGGCACCCGAACCGAGAGCGCATGAAGGTCTCGCGTATCACTAACATATGCGCCATAATGGCGGGCAAGGAAGGTCATGAAACGGGTGAGGTTGCTCTCCGCGACGCGATCTTCGCTCGGACGCCATAACGGCTTCGCATTCGTCATAAAGGATGCCTCCCTGGTGTTGGCGTGCTAATGCCATTATCAGTGTTTTCCCGGACTGGCGACGGCTGAGATGGTCACAGACCTCCAAATCTGGTTCAAATTCAAGTGGTGATTGACCGCGTATGAGACGGCGAGCCTCGTTTTCTGTCTATATCGTAGCCTTCATCGGCCTTATTTTGCCGCCGGTTACGTTCGTCGCACTTCTGCCGTCCATCGTTAACACCGCGCCGGTACGGGATCGGCTCGTTGAGGAGCTGAAGGAGTGGAGCGGCGGCGAGGTCCGCATTGCGGGCACCGTGTCGATCGACAGCTTTTTCTCGATATCCGTCGAAGTGCAGGACGTAGAAATCCGGAAATTGAAAACCCTGCCGCGAATAAATGGTATTCAGGCGGGGAAGATCGTGGCCCGTATATCTTCACTCGATTTTCTGTTCGGCAATGTGGATCTCGACAAGATCAAGATTTACGACGCCGTGGTTCAGGTCGAGGCAAACGACATCCGCGCGGCCGTGGCATCGCTCGTGGCGATGTTGTCAGGAGCGCGTGAAAATCCCTTCGTAACCTTCGGCGTCGAGAATACCGTCATCGCTGTCCGCGACGGCCCGGGCAAGCCCTTCCAGTCGCTGGAAGTCGACGGCGCCTGGGTCTCGCTGGACCGGAGCGCCGGCCAGATCGAGGCCAGGGGCAGTGCGCGCTGGGAGGATGAAGCGGTAAAATTCTCCGCACGCCAGCACCTTGCCACCGCGGGCGTGGGCGTGCGGCGGCCACTGGAATTACAGGTCGAAAGCAGCGTTCTAAGCGGCAAGTTCGAGGGCGAGACGACCCTTGCCGGAGCCTGGGAAGCCGTGGGCTCGTTGAGCGCGCGGACACCGGACGTGGCGCGTCTGGCGGCGTGGCTCGGCTTTTCCAATACCGGTCTGATTCATACCGCTCTCGACGTCAGCGGCGAGTTCGATCTGAAGCACGGGCAACTTGACCTGCGCTCCGCCGTATTCGACGTCGGGGGGCAGAGGGCATCGGGCAACCTGACCATCACCCCCGGCACCACCGTCCCGCATGTCGAAGGCTCCCTCGCATTCGCAGCCATCGACCTCGATACGTTGAGCGGCGCCCCGCTATCCGGTACCGGCGCCGCTCTCCTCGCCAGCCGCGCCGACACCGATCTGCGCATCTCCGCCGACAGCCTGATCTGGCGGGCCGCGAAAACCGGCGCAGCGGCATTCACGCTGACTTCCAAGGCGGGTGTGCTCTCTGCCGAGATCGCAGAACTGGTCTTCCTGGATGGCTCGGTGCGCGGCCATGCCGAGCTGCGCGCGGGCAGGGACTCCGTCCGCGCGAGCGCCCGCCTCAGCGCCGAAAATGTAGACGCTGCCGCATTGCTCGCCCTGGCAGGACATCGGGACTGGTTGGCGGGCCGCGCCAATGCGAGCGTCGAGGCCGAAGTGGAATGGGATGAGGAGGGGCGCCTCCTGGACAGCGCCACGGCACGCGCGCGCGTCGCTTTTCCGGAGGGCGGGCAGATCCGTCTCGACATTCCGCAACTGGCGGACCCGGCAACCGCTGCCGCGATCAACGGCTGGGATGGCGTGGACTTCTCCAGCACCAGCTTTGACGATCTGCATTTCGAGGTGGCGCTGGAAAGACGCCTGGTTCGTTTCGAGAACATCGAATTGTCAAACACCGACAACACCATCAAGGGCATCGGGCAGATCGATCTTACGGGACGCGCGCTCGACATGCGCTTCACGCTCGCCCCCCCCCCTCAGGACACGGATACCGCGGCGCTCCCGGGCACGCGCAGCACAACCACGCCGCAGCACACAAGCATTCTCATTCAGGGATCCTGGAACCGCCCCGTCATCCGGCGCAGACTGTCCGCCAGCCAAGGGACCAGAACGAAGAGCAAATCCGCAGCAGCACTTGAGGTTACGTTCCCCCGGCGCTAAGACGTTCCGGTGGAATTGCCGCATGCGGTTCCGCGGCAGGGCTGAGAGTTCGGACGAATCCGCGCCATTCAGCGAAGCGTCATCTCTCCCGGAGTGGAAGCAGGGGCAGGACGCCGCGTATGTCGATCACAGGGGGACGGCCCCCGAGGAGCTGAAGTTGAAGAAAACCGCCTGTGTATCCGTATCGGCGCTGGGGCTGTTCGCGGCCGCGCTCATCACCATTCCTCAGGCTTTCGCCCAGACGCAGCCGGACACGTCTCAGGCACAGCCTGCGACGTCCGGCGCCGAACAGACGCCTCAGGCACCCGCCGTGCTGGAATCGCAAACGCCGAAGCCCGCGGCAGAGCCCGAGGCTTCCGCTCAGCCCGACAGTGAAACAACGCCCACGGCGGAGACACAGCCGGCGGTGGAACCGGACCCCGCAACCGGCACCAAGCCCGTGGCAGAAACGAAACCGGCTGAGGATGCGCAACCCGCCGCGGACGCGACACCTGCCGGCGGTGAACCGAAGCCTGTTGCCGAGCCGGCCTCGCCTCCGGACGATCCAAAATCCGTTACACTGCGCGTTGCCACGCCCGGCGGCGCCTATCTTCAGTCGCAGGAGCGCGCCATTTTCGGCACCTTCACCAAGCGCCATGACTATCCGGTCAAGGCCGAGGGCGTCGACGTCACGCTCGACGCGCTGAAGACCCGCGCCGGCGATTGGGACGTCGTGGATCTCGATGGCGGCACCGCAATGCAGGCCTGCAACGAAAAACTTCTGGAGCCGCTGGACGCCAGCGCTTTGCCGGTTGCCCCGGACGGCGCCCCGGCGTCCGAGGATTTCTTCAACGGCGCCATCCAGCCCTGCGCGGTGGCGAGCGTGGCATGGTCGGCGGTCGTGGTCTACGACGAGAACACGAAAAGGAAGCCTTCGAAACTCGCCGATTTCTTCAACACGCGCCGCTTCCGCGGGAAGCGTGTCCTGCTCAAACAGCCGAAATACACGCTGGAGATGGCGCTGCTGGCCGACGGCGTTGCTGCCTCCGACATCTACACCACACTTGCAACGCCCGAGGGCGAGAACCGCGCCTTCGACAAGCTGACGCGCATCAAAGACCACATCGTCTGGGCCGAGAAACCCGGCGACGTCTTCCAGCAGGTCGCTCAAAAAGGCGTCAGCATGGGGCTGGCTTTCAACGGCCGCGCGTTCATGGCGATCGTCAGTGAGCGTAAGCCGCTCGGCATCCTGTGGGACCGGCAGATCTACAGCTTCGACTATTGGGCGATCCCGGCGGACGCCAAGAATGCGGCTGCGGCGAGGGCGTTCATCCACTTCGCGACATCGCCGGGACAACTCGCCGATCAGACGCGGTGGCTGCCTTACGGTCCGGCGCGGCGCTCGGCGGTCAAGCTGGTTGGCAAGCATGCCGAACTCGACATGGAGATGAAGCCCCATCTGCCGACCCATGCGCCGAACATGAAAGGCGCGCTGGCCTTCGATGGGGCGTGGTGGGCGGCCAATGAGGCGCGTCTGGAGGCGCGCTTCGCGGGCTGGCTGGACGGTCATGACACGCCTGCGCCGACGACAGTCACGTCGCAGTGATACTCTCGAACACCTACGTGTATTCAGGACGCTTGCCCTGTAACATTTTCGTCACGACTATACGTTTTTGGCCGCAATTCTGACAAAGGGGTGTTTTTAATCGGCGCTCTGTCTACAGATGATGCGCGGATCGCCGGTCACGCGCATGCAAGGGATACGCTTCCAGAAACATGCGCCGCCGCACGACTTTAGCGACAGGCCCGAGCGAACGCGGGGAAGCGGGCGTCATGCGGCGTTGTCCCCTCTGCCATGTGGCGGCGCGCGCGGCTGCCACAATTACATATACAGAATACCGGAAATTCCGCGTCACCGCCTTTCGGAGCAATTGATCTTCATCGCGAAAGCGCGCAGATTGGCATCAACAACGCTTGTGGTGCGGCCCGGCCAGCCGACCGTACCGGCAAGTCGACAAAGACAGACTGGAAGCGCGGCATCGCACATCCTTCCGAAAGGTGCCATTTAGCGCAAGCAAGCCTTGCGAGTTTTGCCGCGCCTGCCAGTACGCGGGGTATACAAGCACTGTCGCAATCGCGGCAGTGTTTTTCTTTTTGGAGGGCGAATTTCCGGGCGCCCTCCCCTGGCTTGGATGACGGTTCAGAACCGCAAATAGACGTTCGCCGCTCCATAAGCCCCGCCGGAACCGTCACCCGAGGCTATCCCACCCGACAGCGTCGTCTCCGTGCCATTCACATCGAAGCGTAGAAATCCCCCTGCCCGCACGTTGTTACAGATGGCGCCGGACTCCGTTCTGAAGACCGCGGCCTCCGGTCCGATCGTGGCCCATGACAGCGCCTTGTAGCCGGCACGGAATGTGCCGCCGGCATCGCGGTACGGCCCTTCACCATCAACGCCCGAAGCAAAATAGGCATCAGCGGACAGCCACATCTCGTCGCTCAGCGTAAGCCAGCTCTCCAGGCCCCCCCGCAATCCGAAAGCCGCTCCGAGCCCTGCCGCCCGCGCGCCGATCATCCCCCATCCGGCAGAGGCCTTCGCCGCGTCTTTCAGCGCGCTGGCGGACGGGATCTCCTCGCCCCGATAGCCAACCCCCGCATAGGCTTTGACGATGAGGGCCCCGAAGGTCATCCGATAGCCGGGCATGAGGGCGGCTTCGTAGCGCTCGACCTGACGTGTCTGCTCCAGGCGAAATTCGGTCTCTTCCGAACCGGCGGCAAGCGCCTTGCTGCAATGGCGCCGGAATGTGCTGGCGGCATCTTCCGGCAGAGACGGATTTGTGCCGCATTTGAGGACGCTTTGCGTAACCTCCTTCTGCTGCAGATACGCGCCCATGATCTTCACGCGCCAGCCATCCTGGCTCAGCCGCGAAACGGGCGCTATGACCATCGCGCCGTAGGCTGACACCGCGGTACCGGCAACGTTGACACCATGAGAAAGCTCGACATGGTCCTTGAGAAAGCCCAGCGCCGCGCTCCGCCGCGATTTCGCGATCTCCACCTCGCCAGCCCGGCCCGGCCCGCCGAAGCAGAGCACCGCCAGAACAGCGGCCAGCCGCACGAATGTCTTCCCCACGCCCATGATACGCAACACACTCTTTACATAACCACGGCAACACCATAGCGCGGCGAACTCAACCAGCGGGAGTCCGTATTAACCGCTAATACACCACTTGATCGCATTGTGAGCGCGACAATTTCTGAATTCCTCCAGCCACTCCGTTGCCGATAGCCTGCGCTACCGCTGTTCATTGTTGAATGTTGGGTGTAGCAATCGAAGCGTGCAGCCGTGCCCGGCGCGTCCTGTTGTGGGAAAGACCATGGGACTCCGCCGCTTCCCGATTGCCGTCATGGCGTCCGTCTTGCTCGCGCTCGCATCCTGCGCGCCCGGCATCGCGCCCGAAATGGTTCGGCCCATCACCTATCACACCGCCGGAGAAGCGGGGCAGAAGGTCCGCCTTGCCGTGCACGAGGCGGGAGAGGGCGCGCCGATCGTCCTCATTCACGGCCTCGGCACGTCAAGCTACACCTGGAACCGCATCATTCCCCAACTGGCGCGGACGAACCGCATCATAGCCATCGACCTGAAAGGCTTCGGCCAGTCCGACAAACCGCTGGACGGGAAATATACGATTTTCGATCAGGCCCGCCTCGTCGGCAACGTCATCGCCGAGCGCAATCTTTCCGGGGTAACGCTCATCGGTCATTCCTATGGCGGCGCCGTCGCCCTGGCCGTCGCGTTATCCGAGATGGACAAGGGCGGCGGCTCGCTGGAGCGGCTCGTGCTGCTCGACAGCGTGGCCTACCGCCAGCCCATGCCCTTCTTCTTCAAGGTGCTGCGCACACCGGTCATCGGGGAAATCGGAATTGCGCTCGTTCCACCGGAAGTGCAGGCTTCGCACGCGCTCGATGTGGCCTATTACAACAATCGCAAGGTGCCGCGCGACGCCGTGCAGCACTACGCTCAACCCCTGCATTCCGAGGGTGGCCGCCACGCGCTGTTCCAGACCATCAAGAGCCTGGAGCCCGAGAAGGCCGACGCCATCGCCGCGCGCTACCGCGATCTGGATCTGCCGTCGCTCATTCTCTGGTGCGATCACGACCGCATTGTCCCGCTCCGCTTCGGCGCGAGGCTGGCGACGGATCTGCCCAATGCGAGTATCCAGGTGATCCGCAGTTGCGGACATCTCCCGCATGAGGAACAGCCCGCCGAGACCGTCGCCGCGATCCAGCGCTTCATGCGCAGGACCGCCGCACCGACCAAGGTTTCCCTGGCACAATAGGCCGCCTCGCGTGCTCACCAGGGCCATTCAAGTAAAACGCCCGGTAACGACGATGCCGCCACAGTCCTCGCAGGTCAGAGCCAGGACGAGATCGCGAATAACGGCGAGAGCACGACCATTCACTTGGGTGTGAACGGCGTAACCCGCGGCTCCGGTCCGGCGAAGTTCTCTGTATCACCAATCGCAACGGACGGCTGGACATCATGTTACATACCCCCCTCACCGGCGCCATCAAGCCGACAGCCCCCTCCAGAGACCGCCCCATAAAGGCCGATCTCTGCGTGATCGGCGGTGGTTCCGGCGGCCTATCCGTTGCGGCTGGTGCCGCGCAGATGGGCGCGTCCGCGGTTTTGATCGAGAAGCACCGGATGGGCGGCGACTGCCTGAACAGCGGTTGTGTCCCGTCCAAGGCGCTGATTGCCGCCGCGCACGCCGCCCATCTGCCCCATTCCGGGACCGCGTTCGGCATCGATACGCCGCCGCCGCGGGTCGATTTTGGCCGGGTCCACGATCACGTGCGGGGTGTCATCGCCGCCATCGCGCCAAATGACAGCGTCGAGCGCTTCGAGGGGCTCGGCGTCCGTGTCATCCGTGAAGCCGCGCGGTTCATTTCACCAAACATGGTCGAGGCGGGACCGCACCGGATCACGGCGCGGCGCTTCGTTATCGCCACCGGTTCGACGGCCGCCGTACCGCCCGTTCCCGGTCTCGATGCGGTGCCCTTTCTGACCAACGAGACGGTCTTCGGCTTGCGGGAACGCCCGGCGCATCTCGTCGTCATCGGCGGCGGTCCGATCGGGGTCGAAATGGCACAATCCTTCCGGCGCCTGGGCTCCCGTGTGAGCCTCGTCGAGCGTTTCTCGATCCTGCCGCGTGATGAGCCCGAGGCGGTGGATGTGGTGCGCGCCGCGCTCATCGCTGACGGCGTCGAGCTTCACGAGAATGCCGCCATCACGCGCGTGTGCACGACACCGGATGGTGTCAGCGCCACGCTGCAAAATGCCGATGGCGGTGAGATCGTTCTTTCCGGCAGTCACATCCTGGTTGCCGCCGGGCGCAAGCCGGTAACGCATGGGCTGGGGCTGGACGCCGCGGACATCGCCCACACGCCGAGGGGCATCACGGTGGACGCCCGCCTGCGCACAAGCAACGCCCGCGTCTACGCCATCGGCGACGTGGCGGGCGGACCGCAATTCACGCATATCGCGAGCTATCACGCCGGCATCGTCATCCGCAACGCGCTGTTCGGGCTGCCTGCAAAGGTGGATTACCGGGCGCTGCCCTGGTGCACCTATGCCGCCCCCGAACTCGGCCATGTCGGCCTGACCGAGGCAGACGCGCGGGAGCAAGGCCACAAGGTCACGGTCCTGACCCAGGCATTCAGCGAGAACGACCGCGCACAGACCGAGCGGAACACCGAGGGGCTCGCGAAAATCGTCCTCGGCCCGAGGGGAAAGATCCTTGGTGCGACGATCGTGGGCCGGCATGCGGGCGAAATGATCGCGCTGTGGGGTCTTGCGATTTCCAATCGTCTGAAGATTTCGGCCGTCGCGAGCATGATAGCGCCCTATCCGACCCGCTCGGAGATCTCCAAGCGCGTGGCGGGCAGCTATTACACACCGGCTCTGTTCGGTCCGCGCACCCGCCGCTTGGTGCGTCTCGTGCAGCGCCTTCTCCCTTAACCGCGAACCCGGATGGCTGACACCATGCCCCTCAATACCCTGATCCATGATCGCCGCCTCTGGGCGGTCCTCGCCGCAGCCGGAAGCTTCGCCGCGCTGCAACTTTCAGGCCTCGGCGGCGTCCTGTCGCTGTCCACCCTCAAGACCCACCGGCAGGAACTGGCGGCGTTCGTCGAGGCCCATTTTCTTATTGCTGCGCTCGCTTACGCGGGCGTCTATGTCGCTGCCGTTGCCTTCTCGCTTCCCGGAGCGGCATTCCTCAGCCTCGCGGGCGGCTTGCTGTTCGGCGTAGTCACCGGCACGCTGCTGACAGTGGCAAGTGCCACAGCCGGCGCCACGCTCGTCTTCCTCTTCGCGCGCATCCTTTTCGGCGAGGACGCGCTGGCGCGGCTCGGACCGCAGGCGGGCACGCTGGCCGCCAATGTCCGGCGCAATGCGTGGTCATACCTGCTGGCGCTGCGGCTGGTGCCATTGTTCCCGTTCTTTCTCGTCAATCTTATCCCCGCATTCGCCGGCGTGCGCCTGTCCACCTTCGTGGCGACGACGGCCGTCGGTATCCTGCCCGGCAGTGCGGTCTTCACGCTGTCCGGCGCCGGGCTCGGCGAAGTGCTGAACGCGGGCGGGGAGCTTTCGCTCGGCTCGATCCTGACGCCGGAAATCGTCGCCGCGCTGACCGGCCTGTCACTCCTGTCACTGGCGGCCATCCCCTTGCGCAAGCGTTTCGCCCCGGCTGATGGGCAGTAGGAGAAGCCACCCTTGCTCAAACTTCGTATCATCCTTTCCGTGCTGCTGCTGATAACTGCAGCCCCCGCCGCGCAAGCCAGCGACGCCGCCACGCTGTTCGCCAGTGCGGCCAAAGGGTCGGCAAAGGCGGTCGATCATTCGGCCTGGGACCGCCTGTTGAAGACCTATGTGAAACCGGCCGCGGATGGCATCAACCGCGTCGATTATCGCGCTTTCAAGGCCGGCGGGCGCAAAGCGCTGAGCGCCTATCTCGACGCCCTGCAGAGGGTCGATCCCGCCAAGCTCGACCGGCCCGAGCAGTTCGCGCTTCTCGTCAATCTCTACAACGCCAGGACCGTGAGCATCGTGCTCGACCACTATCCGGTGCGCTCGATCAAGGACATCACACTCGGCGGCGGTCTGCTGGCCGCGTTCACGGGCGGCCCGTGGAAAGCCAAGGTGCTCAGGCTGAAAGGCGTGGACCTCAGCCTCGACGATATCGAGCACGGCATTCTGCGCGCCGTCTTCAAAGACCCGCGCGTGCATTACGCGGTGAATTGCGCCTCGCTGGGCTGCCCGAACCTGGGCGTCGAGGCGTTCACCGGCGCGAAGCTGAATGCTCAGCTCGACGCCGCGGCACGCGCCTATATCAACCACCCGCGCGGCGTGCGCGTGGACGCGGACGGGGTGCGCGCCTCTTCGATCTACAAATGGTTCGGGGAAGATTTCGGCGCCAGCGACCGGGCCGTTCTCAAACATATCCGGCGGTATGCAGCGGCGCCACTGGCGAATAAACTCGCCCGCAGGAACGAAATCATCGACTATGATTACTCCTGGCGGCTGAACGACACGACCCGATGAACAGATATTGGACAGAATACGGGATACTTCATGAAGATCGATGTTGTTAAGGACTATTACGGCAGGATCCTGCGCGGATCGGACGACCTCAAGACCAAAGCGTGCTGCACCCCCGACGGCATGCCCGAGCGCGTAAAACAGCTTCTCGTCAATGTGCACGAGGAGGTTCTCGCCAAATATTACGGCTGCGGTCTCGTCATGCCGGACCTGCTGCAGGGCACGCGCATCCTCGATCTCGGCTGCGGTTCCGGGCGCGATGTCTATGCGCTGGCGCAGATTGCTGGCGCGGAGGGCGAGGTGGTCGGCGTGGACATGACGCCGGAACAACTGGAAACGGCGCGGGCGCATGTTGGCTGGCATATGAGCCGGTTCGGTTTCGAGCGGCCTAACGTGACCTTCCTGCAGGGCTACATCGAGATGCTCGACCGGCTGGACCTGCCGCCCGCAAGCTTCGACGTCATCGTCTCCAACTGCGTGGTCAACCTCTCCATCGACAAGCCCGCCGTGTTCCGCGGCGCGTTCGACCTGCTGAAGCCCGGCGGCGAGTTCTATTTTGCCGATGTCTATGCTGACCGGCGGCTGCCGCCCGAGGCCATGGACGATCCGGTCATCTACGGCGAATGCCTCGGCGGCGCGTTGTATTGGAACGATTTTCTGGCCATCGCCCGGGCGGCGGGCTTCGGCGATCCCCGCCTCGTCTCAAGCCGCCCGCTGGAGATCACGGATCCAGCCATTGCGGCGAAGCTCGGCGAGGCACGCTTCTACTCCGCGACCTACCGGCTGTTCAAGATTCCCGCGCTGGAGCCCGCCTGCGAGGATTACGGACAGGCCGTCATCTATCGCGGCACGATCCCCGAGGCCCCGCACGCCTTCGAACTCGACGGTCATCACCGCATCGAGACGGGCCGGGTCTTCCCGGTCTGCGGCAACACCTGGCGGATGCTGAACGAGACGCGGTTCGCGTCCCATTTCGAATTCATCGGCGATTTCTCACGCCATTACGGCATCTTCCCCGGCTGCGGGACGAATATCCCGTTCGCGGCGGGAAGCGAAGAGCAGGCGGCCGGGGCTGCCTGCTGCTGAAAACAACCACGAGGAGGAAAACACCATGCGCGCGGCTTTCCACATCTTGGCCACGATCCTTATCGCAACGTCAGCGCCCGCCATTGCCGCCGAACCGCCGCTCATCGTCAAGGAGAGCAAGCTCGGCGTGAAAGAGACCATCGACGCGCTCGCCGCCGCTCTGAAAGCGAAGGGCGTCAAGGTCATGGCGCGTATCGACCATGCTTCTGGCGCCAAGGCGGCGGGGATGGAGCTTCGGCCCACGGAGGTCATCATTTTCGGCAATCCGAAACTCGGCACGCCGCTGATGCAGGCGGATCAGCGCGCCGGGCTGGATCTGCCGATGAAGGTGCTGGCGTGGCAGGATGCGGACGGCAAGGTCTTCATCACCTATGCCGATCCCGCCAGCCTCAAATCCCGCTACAAACTCGACGGCAAGGATGGCGTACTGAAGATCATGACCAAGGCTCTGGCCGCCTTCACCACCGCCGCTAGGAGCAGGTAGGGTCCTCCTCGCCCCCGGCAGCGCGCGACACACCACATGCGCCGCCGCCCAGCACGCAGAACGTCGCGCAGTATTTGTGGGCGAGCGGCACCGGGCGGGCGGCCTCGGCGAGCGTCGCGCCGAGCTCGAAACGCTTATCGTAAGGCAGCAGCGTGCAGGCAAGGACGGCGGGCCGCTCCGCGCCGCGCCGCTTCACCACCATGCGCGCATTCGAGCACATCACCTCGTCGGGCGATTTGCGCAGGATGCCCCAGCAGGCCTCCGTGATCTCCGGCGGATCGGCGGAGGGGATCATTTCCGGCAGCAGGACGAGGGCCTGCGGATCGCTGGCGTCGATGGCGATGCCGCGTTGGCTGAACAGCCGCGCATAGCCCTGGCGCAGTGCCGTTTCATCGTCGCCCGAGAGGAAACGTCCCGCCACCTCCACGGTCACGCCAGCGCCGGAAAGCCAGGCCACACCGTCCAGCGCGTGCACGAATGCGCCCTCGCCCCGCTCCGCGTCATGCACCTGGGCGCGCCAGTCATCGAGCGACACGCGCAGGCGCATCCGGCTGCCGTGACGAGCCGCGAGCGCGGCGATCTGCGTCTTGCGCCGCATCATGGGTTTCATGGCGTTGGTGAGGGTGAGCGTCTCGAAGCCGCGCGCCAGGGTCTCAGCCAGGATCGCCGGGAAATGCCGGTTCATGAACGGCTCGCCACCGGTGAAGCCGATCAGGCGGACGTGCAGCCGGTCGCGCTCAATCTCGTCGAGGTAGCGCGTCACATCGGCGAGCGTGAGATAGGCCAGCCGGCGGTTCTTCGGCGAACTCTCGATGTAGCAGTTGGCGCAGGTAATGTTGCACAGCGTCCCGGTGTTGAGCCACAGCGTATCCAGCGCCCGGAGCGGGACGGAAGCGCGGCGCTCGCCGTTCGCCGTCCATTGCGGATCGGAGAATTTCGGATGCGAATGGGCAGCGGGAGTGCCCGGCACTGGTTTGTCCAACATGTGTGTGGTCCTGCTCTGTGGCTGCCTGTTCAAGAGCCGGGTTCGCGCGCCGCGGCCAAAATGTTACGCCCCGGTTTCGCCGCCCTCTCCGCGGGCCCGCTCGGGCCAGCGCAGCATCTTTCGCCCCGCCAGCGCGCCGAGCGCGGTCAGCACCGCCACGGAGCCGAACTGCCACACGAGGATCATGATGCTGGCGTCCTGCGTATGAAACAGCCGCAATGCCGCAGCCCCCAGTGCCGCCGCCGCGAGCGCGGCCATGGCGGTCGTGGTGACGGGAGCGAGCGGGGCGCCGCGCCGGATCATGGAGAAGATCAGCGCACCGGGGATGAGCCCGATCAGCACGATGGCCGGGAAGCAGACGAAATCCACCTGCACGACGATCCCCTCCGCGCCCGCACGCAGCCAGTCGTGCCAGCAGCCGCTACCCAGGCTCGCCAGCCACAGCGCAAGCATCGGCAGCGCCGCGAAGCGCTCCCACACCGGCCGCCCGGGACACCCCGCGCAGAACGCCGCCGCAGCCGCCATAACGCCGGTGAGAAACGCGGCCATGACTTCGACCGCAAAGCGCGGCTCGCCGAGCTTGGCCGCGATGTCCGGGCGCGGTCCCATGATGAGGACGACGCCCGTCACATAAACCAGCGACAGTGAAAGCCAGAACAGGACGCGCCAGCCCGGATGGGCCAGACGCCGGACGGGCTGCACGTCGCTGGCAAGCTCTCGGATGAGGTCTTCAGGTCGCATCCGCGGGTTCTTTCCTTGTCCTGTCCTTGCGCGAAACTAGTACGCCTCAGCTAAGAAGTCCTGACCCATTTGCCGCGAGTGCTTTCAGGACTTCTCGCGGATCAGGCGTACTAGCAACCCATTGAATCTAGTACAGCTTTTCTGAGGCAAGTTCGCTTGCGCACGTGCGGCGAATGGGGTGCGAACTTGCCTCGGGCTGTACTAGGACTAATTCTTTCCTTCCAGGGTCTGACGCATGGCTTTCAGCGCCCGGTGCACGGTGACTTTGAGCGCGGATACGCTCTTGCCGGTGACCGCCGATGCCTCCTCCAGGGACAGGCCCTTCAGCTTGAGAAGCTCGACCGCCTGCCGCTGTCCCTCCGGCAGCGCCGCCAGGGCGTGCCGGATCGCGTCCTCGTCGTCGCTTCTTTCCTGATCAGTCTTCGTTTCATCTCCGCCAAAGGTTTCAGGCATCACCTCGACGGTGGTTTCGTTAGCAGCCCTGGCATAGCTCCGGCGGGCGGCATCGGCAATACGGCGCGAGGCGATGGTCATCAGCCAGGGCATGAAGGGGCGCGCCGGATCGTAGGTGTGGCGCACCCCGTGAACCGAGATCAGGATGTCCTGGACGATGTCGTCGGCATCACCCGGCCATTTGCGCGCAGCCACCCGGCGCAGCAGCGGCAGGATTTCGGACAAGAGCCGGCCATAGGCGGCACTGTCACCATCCTGAGCCGCGCGCATCAGTGCCCGCCATTTCTCGTCGCGCGCCCTGGCGCTGTCTCCGTCCATCGTAATTCCTCGGATGACAAAGGAAAACAGCCCGTACGTTATCCGCCGGTATCGGCAGGCCGCAATGCAACGGTGATGGCAAAGCGCTCAATATAACGTTATCCAAATCGCCTGCTTTCGAGGTAACACCGTTTGCCGCGCTGGCGAACGTGAGAATAGCGGGTTCGGTTCGAAAGAGGGGGCGGTCATGGCGTTCATCGATAACTTGCTCGACCGAGTCGGCCGGACGATCGCGCGTCGTCTGGAGAATCCCAGCAGCGGCTACGAGCCTTTCACGCCCTCCGACCCGGATATATTGCGGCAAACGCTCAGGCCGGGCGACGTGCTGCTGATCGACGGCAATGAGAGACTGTCGGCCGCCATCAAATATCTGACGCAATCCACATGGTCCCATGCCGCTCTTTATGTCGGCGATGTCCTCGGGAAATCCGAAACAGGCGGCGAGCCTCATGCGCTGATCGAGGCGAATGTGGGCGACGGCGTGGTTGCGGCGCCCGTCTCGAAATACGTCGCCTACAATACGCGCATCTGCCGCCCCGTGGGGCTGACGCAAGCGGAAATCCAAAACGTGGCGGGCTTCGTCGCCGCGCGCATTGGCCACAAATACGACATGCGCAACATCATCGATCTCGCCCGCTACCTCTTTCCGACGCCGCCCGTGCCGGTACGCTGGCGCCGCCGCATGATCGCGCTGGGCTCCGGCGAGCCGACGCGGGCCATCTGCTCGACGCTGATCGCACAGGCCTTTCAGAGTGTGCGCTATCCGATCCTGCCATGCGTGGAGAGAATGCCGGGACACAGCCGCGCCGGCAGCACCTATAGTGCGGGCGAGATCCTGCACATCCGGCATTACAGCCTGTTCACGCCCCGCGATTTCGACGTCTCGCCCTATTTCCAGATCGTCAAGCCGACGATCGAGGCGGGCTTCGATCCCCATACTCTGCAGTGGGCTGACGGGGTGTGACGCAGCGCGGCCCCTCCCCGTCCCAAACGGACGGCACCGCCGTCGGCTGTCGCGCGGCCGCGGCGACGTGAGGGAATTGCATAGCATTCCCCGCAGAACGCCGAGTTGGCCGGTATCCGCCAGCATCGTTACGCGCCCGATGACAAACGCCCCCGTCTTCCTCGACCGCGAGCAGAAATTGCCGAACAGCAGCGGCGGGAGGTAAGTTTTTCTACCGCGAGGGTTGCACTCCCATCCTATATCAGCTAGACAGATTCATCTGCTGCTGTCCATGTATCCGGTTATCGCGGCTCGGAGATGTATCAGCAGTTCGGGCGGGTATGCGGCTGATGACAATGTGATGCTTGTCCCGTTGAGTCAGTCAGTGTAGCATACAAAGGCAATCGCCATGGGTACGGGGTAACCTGTTGGCAAGTTTCCACGAGCATTTCTCAAGGGAGCGAGCTACGCGGCGCTGATCGGAGCTGGCCACCACATGTAGAAAAACCTGTGTCAACGGGATAGACCTCTAAACTATACTAACGCGGGGTGGAGCAGCCCGGTAGCTCGTCAGGCTCATAACCTGAAGGTCGTAGGTTCAAATCCTACCCCCGCAACCAAAATTCAACAATAAAAACAGTGACTTGATAAAGACGGCGCCTCGGCGCCATTTTTTGTTTGGGAACAGTGTCGCCACCATGTCGCCACGCCAAGTCGCGTAAGGCTCACTGTCTCTCACTCATGGCCATGCCGGGGCCGCAAGGGCTCGCTCACATAATACGTCCTTGCGAGTGCCCTCGCAGCGTAGGCATTTCGCTTCATAGACTCGACGCTCAGTAAGGCACGGTCAAGTTCACGCCGTGCCATTTAATGAATATGGCGCACCGATGCTGGCTCGCTAGGTACATGTGGCGTGATCCTCATCGTTGGCAAATTGCGTAGAAGCCACCGGCTTTGCGTGCCCTTTCCGCCGCGTGGCAATCGAGGGGGGTATTTTGGCGGAAAACGACTGAAATCCGTTGGTCGCATATTGTGCCGCCTTCGGTTGGATTCGGTCCCACTTGGTCCACTTGGCGGCTGAAATTAAGGGCTTTGCCTCCCTTGTATCCCACTGCCATGATCCACTTTTTTCACCAGCAGCTCCTGGCGTATGGATGAGACCTATATCAAGGTCAAAGGTCGATGGACTTATCTCTACCGAGCCGTCGACAAGCACGGTAAAATTCTTGATTTCAT